>NZ_JBVVPT010000005.1:0-318480 GCF_055811715.1 Bradyrhizobium sp. WSM4872
GGTCATTCGCATCGCGCTCGCCCGCAAACTCCTGGTCCGCCTCAACGCCAAGGCACGCGATGCGCGCACCGCCTACGCCAATGCAACTTGACAACAGAGATAGTCGCTCACCCGTCTCGCCGCTACGCGGCGAGCCACCCTCTCCCACAAGGGGAGAGGGGAAGCACGTCTCACAGCCGAGCAACAGCCTTCTCGGCGCATTTCAGGAAAGTGCGGATCAGCGGACTCTGGGAGTCCCGCCGCCAGCAGACCGCGATATCGATGGAATCGGTCGCATCCCGCAACGGCCGGAACACGACCCCGCGCGGCGCGCCGAGCTGCGCGCAGGCGGGCAGGATTGCAAGACCCTCACCGGCGAGAACCAGGCTCATCGCCGAATGCACCGTCTCCACCCGGCTCGCAATCGGCATCACGATCTGATGCCGCCGCAGCAGGGCCGCGACCGCGGAGGAGGAGGGGTCTCGCTCCGGCGGCGGCAGCGCGATCAGTGGACGGCCCTGGAGTCGTATCATTGGCACCGCGCTCAGGCGCGCAAGCGGCGAACGGTTTGGCACCGCCAGCATGAACGGCTGCGCGCCGATCCGGGCCACCTGGATCTCGGGATGGTGGATCGCCGGCATGCACAGCGCGACCGTGACGCTGCGATCGAGCAGCCGCGCCTCGCGCGTCGAGGCACTGAGCTCGGCGAAATCGAGATCGACGCCGGGAATGGATCGCCGCAGTTCGGGGATGAGACGCGGCAGCATCGCGTTCGCCAGCACGAACATGTAGCCGACGGACAGCCGGCCACGGGTGCCGGCCGCGACCGCGCGCGCGGCTTCGATGCCGTCGGCCGCCAGCGCCAGCGCCTCGCCGGCGCGCGCCAGCAGTGCCTGGCCCGCGTCGGTCAAAGCCATGCCGCTTGTGCCGCGGCGGAACAGCCGCGCACCGACCTCGGCCTCCAGCTTGCGGATCTGGACCGACAGCGGCGGCTGCGCCATCCGCAGCCGCTCGGCAGCCTTGCCGACGCTGCGCGCCTCGGCGACGGCGACGAAATAGCGGAGCCGGCGAAGATCCATTGGCATACCGAAAACGTATGGGTTGATGTTCAAAATCGTATTGGCGGCGAGTTAACAAAACTGTCATCCTGGCTGTCAATGCTATCGGCCACCGGCGGCCGGCTTCGGAGCGATGTGACGATGAACGGTGATCCCTGCCTGCTGTCCGCAACCGTGCTGCGCGGCCTCATCGCGACAAAGCAGATCTCCCCCGTCGAGCTCACCCGCGCGGTGCTCGCCCGCGCCGAAGCGCTCCAGCCCGAGCTGAACTGCTTCATCACGATCTGCGGCGACGAAGCGCTTGCCGCCGCGCGTGAGGCCGAGCGCAGGCTGATGGCCGGCGAGCCGCTCGGCCTGCTGCATGGCATCCCCGTCACCGTCAAGGACATCGTCAACACCAGGGGCGTGAAGACCAGTTTCGGCGCCATTCCTTACAAGGACAATGTTCCGGACGAGGATGCCGTCGCGGTCGCGCGGCTCCGCGCGCAAGGCGCCATCCTGATCGGCAAGACCACGACGCCCGAATTCGGCAGTAAATGCCTGACCGACTCGCCGCTGTTCGGCCGCACCCGCAATGCGTGGAGCGCCGAGCGTTCGTCCGGCGGCTCGAGCGGCGGCGCGGCGGTGGCGGTGGCGAGCGGCATCGCGCCGCTGGCGATCGCGACCGATGGCGGCGGCTCGACGCGGATTCCCGCCGCCTGCAACGGCGTGGTCGGGCTGAAGCAGAGCAACGGCGTCATCCCGCACAGCCAGGCGCTGGACGTATTCGGCAACCAGACCTATGTCACGCCGATGACGCGAACCGTCGCCGACACCGCGCTGATGATGCAGGCGATGGCCGGCGAGGATTCTTGCGATCCCTGGTCGATCGGCGTTCCCGTGCCCGACCTCATCGGCACGGCCGCCCCGCGCGGGGATCTGCGTGGGCAGAAGATCCTGTACTGCCTGTCGCCGCCCGGACGCCCTGTGTCTACCGATGTTGCAGCCAGCTTCAAGGCGAGCCTGGATCGACTCGCGGGCCTGGGCGCCGAGCTCGAGGAATTCTCCGGCGAGGGGTTCGACATCGAGCCGATCTGGCGCGCC
Source organism: Bradyrhizobium sp. WSM4872 (assembly GCF_055811715.1). Lineage (NCBI taxonomy): Bacteria > Pseudomonadati > Pseudomonadota > Alphaproteobacteria > Hyphomicrobiales > Nitrobacteraceae > Bradyrhizobium > Bradyrhizobium sp. WSM4872. The sequence goes on from NZ_JBVVPT010000005.1 coordinate 2,121, forward strand.
ATCAACCATACGGTCTGGCGGACGCGCTTTGCAAAACTCGCGGCCGAGCATGGGGACGCGCTGAGCGAGGCCTTCCGGAAGCAGCTAGCGCTTGCCACCGACGTTAGCGGCGTCGCTTATCAGGAGGCGATGTTCGCGCGCACGGCGCTGTTCCGCCGGGTCCAGTCTCTGCTTGCGCGTGGGCATTTGCTGGCGACGCCGACCATCACCCGGACCGCCCTGCCGATCGATCAGGATCTGTTCGGCACCATCGAGATCGACGGCAAGCACTTTGACAGCGTCCGGCCGCACTGGTTCCCCTGGACCATGCCGTTCAACATGACCGGACACCCCGCGATCAGCCTGCCCTGCGGCTTCGGCCGCGACGGCCTCCCGATCGGCTTTCAACTCGTCGGGCGCTTCCGCGCTGACGCGGACTTGCTGCGCGCGAGCGCGCTGTTTGAGGCGTCGCAAGGGCTTCTGTCCCGTTGGCCCGGTTAAGGGTGAGGGGCATGCAAGGGACTTGTTTGCAAAGCACTTGCCTCCGGTGCCCGGACATGTTGATCGTGCAACGGATGAGCCCTGAATCCGAGCGCACATGAGCGTATTTGTCCTTCGACGTCTGCTGACCCTGCTGGCGACGCTGGTCGGCGCATCCGTGATCATTTTCCTGGTGCTGGATGCTCTCCCGGGCAACGCTGCGCAGATGCTGATGGGCGCCGACGCCTCGCCAGACGCGGTCCGCGCGCTCACGGTCAAGCTCGGGCTCGATCAGCCGCTGGCGGTTCGCTATTTGCAATGGGTCAAGGGTCTGCTGGTCGGCGATCTCGGCAACAGCTATGTCTACGGCACGCCGGTCGCAAGCCTGATTGCGGAGCGGCTGGTGCTGACCATTCCGCTCGCGATGATGTCCATGCTGATCACGGTGACGCTGGCGCTCTCGGCCGGCATCTACACCGCCGCCAACCACAACAAGCTCGGCGACGTCGGCGTGATGTCGCTGACGCAGGTGGGCATCGCGCTGCCGAATTTCTGGTTCGCGATCCTGCTGGTGCTGTTGTTCTCGGTGCGGCTGCAATGGCTGTCCGCGGGCGGCTTTCCCGGTTGGGAGGACGGCATCTGGCCCGGCATCAAGTCGCTGCTACTGCCGGCGGTGTCGCTCGCGGTGGTGCAGGCCGCGATCCTCGCGCGCGTCACGCGCTCGGCCGTGCTGGAAGTGCTGCGTGAAGACTTCGTCCGCACGGCGCGCGCGAAGGGCCTCGGCAAGCGCGAGGTGCTGTGGAAACACGTGCTGCGCAACGCCATGATCCCCGTGATGACCGTGATGGGCCTGCAATTCGCCAATCTGCTCGCCGGCACCATCGTGATCGAGAACGTGTTCTATCTGCCCGGCCTCGGCCGCCTGATTTTTCAGTCGATCGCAAACCGCGACCTCATCGTGGTGCGCAACTGCGTGATGCTGCTGGCCGCCATGGTCGTCATCGTCAATTTCGTGGTCGACGTGCTCTATGCCTTCGTCGATCCCCGCATCAAGGTCCACGATCTGTGAGCGCGCCGCTGACCACCCTCGTCGACGCGCCGGCCATCGCGCGCCCTCTGCCGGCCCGGACCTTCTGGCGCCGCGCGCTACGTCATCGCAGTTTCGTGCTCGGCGCCGCGCTGAGCCTGCTGGTGCTCGCCTCGGCGCTGCTGTCGCTGCTGTGGACGCCCTGGTCGCCCTATGAGATCGACATCGCTTCAAAGCTCCGGCCGCCCTCGGCCGCGCACTGGCTCGGCACCGACGTCTTCGGCCGCGACATCGTCTCGCTGCTGCTTGCCGGTGCCCGCTCCACCATCATGGTCGGCGTCATCGCGGTCAGCATCGGCCTCACCTTCGGCGTCTGTCTCGGCCTGATCGCGTCGGCCAGGCGCGGCTGGACCGAAGAGATCATCATGCGCTTCTCCGATTTCACCTTCGCCTTTCCGGCCGTGCTCTCCGCCATCATGCTCGCCGCGGTCGTGGGGCCGGGCATGGTGACCTCGATCGTTGCCATCGGCATCTTCCAGATCCCGACGCTGATCCGGCTGACGCGCGGCTCGGCCAACGCGATCTGGGCGCGCGAATTCGTGCTGGCCGCGCGTGCGGCGGGCAAGGGCAAGTTTCGCATCACCATCGAGCACGTGCTGCCCAACATCATGTCGATCCTGATCGTGCAGGCGACGATCCAGTTTGCGCTTGCGATTCTTGCCGAGGCCGCGTTGTCCTATCTCGGTCTCGGCACGCAGCCGCCGCAGCCGTCCTGGGGACGGATGCTGAACGACGCGCAGACGCTGCTGTTCCAGTCGCCGATGCTCGCGGTCTATCCGGGCGCTGCGATTGCAATCGCGGTGCTCGGCCTCAATCTGCTCGGCGACGGGCTGCGGGATCTGCTCGATCCACGACTGGCGCGGGAGCGATGACGATGGGCGAGCGCTCGACCATGCCGTTGATCGAGGTTGCTAACCTGGGCGTGCGCCTCAATACCAGCCGCGGGCCGGCACAGGCCGTGCGCGGCGTCAGCTTTGCCCAGAAGCGCGGCGAGACGCTCGGGCTCGTCGGCGAATCCGGCTGCGGCAAGTCGGTGACGGCGTTGTCGCTGATGGGGCTGCTGCCGGACAGCGCGGCCGTCACCGGCAGCATCAAGCTGGATGGCGGCGAACTCGCTGGTTTGTCGGACACGGATTATTGTCGGCTGCGCGGCAATCGCATCAGCATGATCTTCCAGGAGCCGATGACCGCGCTCAACCCGATGCACACGATCGGCCACCAGGTCGCCGAGCCGCTGCGGCGCCACAGGAAATTTTCGGCATCGCAGGCGCGGCGAGAAACGATCGCCTTGCTCGACCGCGTCGGGCTGCCCGATCCGGCGAGGCGCGTTGATGCCTATCCGCACCAGTTCTCCGGCGGCCAGCGTCAGCGCGTCACCATCGCGATGGCACTCGCCTGCGAGCCCGACCTTCTGATCGCGGACGAGCCAACCACTGCGCTCGACGTCACCATTCAGGGCCAGATCCTCGACCTCATCGCCGATCTCGTCGAAGAGCGCGGGATGTCCATGATCCTGATCTCGCACGATCTCGGCGTCATCGCCGAGAACGTGCAACGCATGATGGTGATGTACGGCGGCACGATCATCGAGAGCGGACCGACCGACGAGGTGTTCCGCCGGATGGGCCATCCCTACACGCAGGGCCTGTTCCGCGCCCGACCGAAACTCGGCGCACGCAAGGGGACGCGGCTGACGACGATATCGGGCACGGTGCCGGAACTCGCCGATCTGCCTTCCGGTTGCACCTTCGCCGATCGGTGTCCGCTCGTGATCGAGCGGTGCCGGGCCGCACTTCCAGCGATGGTGGACGTCGGACCCGGCCATTTCGTGCGCTGCATTCGGACCGACGTGTCCATGGCCGAACGCGTCGGAGCGCTGACCGTATGAGCACGGCACCTCTTCTCGACGTGAAGGATCTCGAGCAGCGATACACGCTGCCGCGCGAAAGCGTGTTTCGCCCGCCGGGGCAGGTGCGCGCGCTCAACGGTGTCAGCGTGCGGGTCGACGCCGGCAAGAGCCTCGGCATCGTCGGCGAGTCCGGTTCGGGCAAGTCGACCTTCGCGCGGGTGGTGATGGCGCTGGAGCGACCGACATCGGGGCAGGTCGCGCTGCTCGGCCGCGACCTCAATCGCATCTCGGCGGACGAGCTGCGTCGCGCCCGCCGCGATTTCCAGATGGTGTTCCAGGATCCCTACGGATCGCTCGACCCACGCCAGACCATCGCGCGTATCGTCGCCGAGCCGCTCACCGTGCTGGAAGACGCCGACCGGAATACGTTCCGTGCCCGTGTCTCCGCAGTGCTGCGGCAGGTGGGCCTGCGTGACGCCGACATGGAGAAATATCCGCATGAGTTCTCCGGCGGCCAGCGCCAGCGCATCGCCATCGCGCGCGCGCTGATAACCCAGCCGAAGTTGATCGTCGCCGACGAGCCGGTCTCCGCGCTCGACGTCTCCGTGCAGGCGCAAGTCTTGAACCTGATGCAGGACCTCCAGGAGCAGTTCGGCCTGAGTTACGTCCTGATCAGCCACGATCTGGCCGTCGTCGACTATCTCTGCGACGAGGTCGCGGTGATGTATCTCGGCCGCATCGTCGAGCAGGGCCGTCCCGAGGATCTGTTCGAGAGCTGCGCCCATCCCTATACGCGAGCGCTACTGGATGCCGTGCCGCGGGTGCGCGCCGGCGGCGGCCGGCGCCGGCGCGGGGCCCAGGCGATCGCCTCGCAATCGGCGGTCGCGACCGGGTGTCCCTATGTCTCGCGATGCGCGCTCGCCGACCGGCATTGCCGCGAGGTTCTGCCTGAGCTACGCAAGGTGGGCGACACGCATCTGGCCGCCTGCCACAAGGCGGAAGCCGTGATGGCGTTGCCGCAATTGCCCGCGGAAGGTTAGTGTCCGGGGCGGAATTGGCGTAGGCTGGGACGAGATGAAGGCCGGGGAGTTACGCATGTTCAGGAAACTATCGATCGTCGCATTCGCCGCCACGTTTGCCGTGGCGCCGTTGCCGGTGCTGGCGCAGAGCAAGAAGGACAGCGTCGTCATGGCGATGACGCTGGAGCCGCCGGGGCTCGATCCCACCAACGCGGCCGCCGCCGCGATCGCCGAGGTCACGCTCTACAACATCTACGAGACGCTGACCAAGATCAACGAGGACGGCTCGACCTCGCCATTGCTGGCGGAGAGCTGGACGGCCTCGCCCGATCTGAAGACCTATACGTTCAAGCTGCGCAAGGGAGTCAAATTCCACAATGGCGAGCCGTTCGACTCGGCCGCCGTGAAGTTCTCGTTCGAGCGCAATGCTGTCGCCACCAGCACCAACAAGGACAAAAGCCTGTTCCAGGGCTTCGCGAAGGTCGATGCGCCCGATGCCGACACGGTCGTGATCACCCTGAAGAATTCCGAGCCGAACCTGCCGTTCCTGCTGGGGCAGGCGAGCGGCTCGATCGTCGAGCCGAAGAGCGCTGCCACCAATATCACGCAGCCGGTTGGGACCGGGCCCTATCAGTTGGGCGCCTGGGCCAAGGGCTCCTCGATGACCCTGACCAAATGGGCCGACTATCGCAACGCCGCAGCGATCAAGCTGTCGAAGGTGACGATCCGCTTCATCTCCGATCCGTCGGCGCAGACGGCCGCGCTGCTGTCGGGCGACGTCGACGCGTTTCCCCGCGTATCGGCCCAGCGCAGCATCGCGCAGTTCAAGGCCGATCCGCGCTTCAACGTCCTGGTCGGCGGCTCCCGCGCCAAGACCATCGTCGCCATCAACCACCGCAAGAAGCCGCTCGACGATGTCCGCGTCCGCCGTGCGATCCTTGCCGCGATCGATCGCAAGGCGATGATCGACGGCGCGGTCGACGGTTTCGGCACGCCGATCGGCAGCTTCTACGTCCCGACTGCACTCGGCTATGTCGACACGACAGGCATCAACCCCTACGACCCCGAGAAAGCCAAGAAGCTGCTGGCGGAAGCCGGTGTCACCACGCCGCTCGAACTGTCGCTGAAGCTGCCGCCGCCGCCTTATGCGCGGCAGGGCGGCGAGATCCTCGCGGCCCAGCTCGCCAAGGTCGGCATCGTCGCCAAGATCGAGAACGTCGAATGGGCGCAATGGCTGTCGCAGGTGTTCGCCGGCAATGGTCCGCACAATTTCGACCTCACGATCGTCAGTCATGTCGAGCCGTTCGATCTCGTCAAGATCACCGAACAGGACTACTATCTCGGCTACAACAACGACGCCTTCAACGCGCTCTACAAGCAGATCGTGTCGACGCCGGATGAAGCTGCCCGTGCCAAGCTTCTCGGCGACGCCCAGCGCATGCTGGCGACCGACGCGGTCTCCGGCTATTTGTACCAGCCGCAGCTGATCACCATCACCAACAAGAAGCTGAAGGGCGTCTGGAAGGACGTGCCCCAGTACGAGAACGACTTCTCGACATGGGCGTGGGAGTAGGGACGCACAGGTCGATTGCGCGGTTTCGGTGACGATCTCTCCCAACCGAAGCGATAGTCACGAGGCCGGTCCAAACAAAAACCTGAAAAACAACCCCATGCACAGTAGCCGGGGGTAGTTATTTCAATGACTTGCGCGTCACGCGATCGAATGGCTTCGCGTTGCGCGATGCCGTTGACGCGTCGGGCAAAACACTGGCATGATGGCGTCATCGAAGAAGGCTGCGCCCGCTTGGTTTGATTCCGCCGGTTCGATGCTCCCCGACCTTGAACGTTCGGAACCCTCATGCGTTAGCTCGGCGCAGGATGGCCGCACGCCGTGCGATCCGGCGCGAGGGTATGCGGAGTTCGGTTCTTGCTCAAACTGTACAGGTGGCCATCCGACGACTGGCAGAAGATCGGCGCGCAGATGCCGTCCGAGATCATCTGGGCTGATCTCGTGGACGCGACCGCGGACGAAAAGCACTTCGTCGAACGATTGCTCGGAATACGCGTTCCGTCTGAGGATTCGCTCAGCGAGATCGAGGCGTCGAGCCGCCTGATCCTCGACAACGGCACGCTCTATCTCAGCTCGCCGGCGGTTCGGCTCAACGAGGACAACGAGGCGGAGATCACGCCGGTGGGATTCGTCATCGGCCCGCGCGTGCTGGTGACGGTGCGCTTTGCGCAGCTGCCGATCTTCGAGGACATCGGCAAGCGCATTGGCTCCGATGACAGTCTGGAGAACGGTATGTGCGTGTTCACCAGCCTGGTCGAGGCCATGGTCGATCGAGGCGCCGATGTCCTTGAGCATCTCGGCGCGAAGGTCGACAGGCTCTCGCGGGACGTCTTCAAGGGCGGGCTCGTTCGCACCAAGCGGCCGGTCCGCTCCAGCCGCAGGATGCGCGAGGCGCTGGAAAACATCGGCGAGTTGGCGGATCGGCTCGCGAAGGCGCGCGATGTCCTGCTTGGCGTTGGCCGTATCGCTTCATTCGCCGGCGATGTCGGGGGTGAATGGATCGCCGCCGCCTCGAAGAAGCGCCTCGAAGCCGTCTCGAAGGATGTCGCTTCGCTCGGCGATTACGAGACGCGATTGTCGGACAAGATCCAGCTTCTGCTCGATGCCGTGCTCGGCTTCATCAACATTCAGCAGAACGAGCTTTTCAAGATCCTGACGATCGTCTCGGTCGTCGGCGTGCCGCCCACGATCATGGTCGGCATCTGGGGCATGAACTTCAAGCACATGCCGGAGCTGGACTGGACGTTCGGCTATCCGCTGGCGTGGCTCGCCATCATTGCAAGCGGCGTGCTGCCGCTGATCTGGTTCAAGCGCCGCGGCTGGTTCGAGTGAAGCCGCGGCGCACCGACAACGATGCGCCGCTCTTCGGGATCAGACGACTTCGGCGGCGAATGTGCCGATCCAGTCGCGGGCGAGCGTCAAATCGGCTTGCGACAATTGATGGCCTGCCGGCAACACTTTGTGTTCGACCCGCGCTCCGGCTTCCGACAACAGCGAGGCAAGCTTCGCCGAATTGTTTGCCGGAACGATCGGATCAGCCTGCCCTGACAGAAGCAGGACGGGCTTGCCGCCAAGCTCGGCCTTCGGCGGATCCGACAGCGGCACCATCGCGCGGAGCAGGATCGCGCCTGCCAGCACGTCCGGCTTCAGCAACAACAGCGCGGCTGCGATGTTGGCGCCGTTGGAGAAGCCGACCGCGACCGGCGCGGCGAGGCCGTATCGCTGCCGCGCCTCCGCGACGAAATCGCCGAGCTCGTGCGCACGGCGGCGCACGTCGTCCTCGTCGAACACGCCCTCGGCCAAGCGGCGGAAGAAACGCGGCATGCCGTGCTCGAGCACGCGGCCGCGCGGCGAGAGCATAGCCGAGCCAGGCGAGATCATCCTGCCAAGTCCGAGCAGGTCGTTCTCGTCGCCGCCGGTGCCGTGCAGTAGCAGGAGAGGAGGGGAGCCCGCGCCGGTCGCGGGCTCGAAACGATGGACGAATGAACTCTCGGTCATGACACGCTCTCTGCCAAATTCGGCAACACAGCCTCGATCTGCTTGCGCTGCGCTTCGAGGAAGCCAGGCAGCTTGAGGTCGCGTCCCAGCGTCGCAACGGGCTCGTCGACGGCGAAGCCGGGGATATCGGTCGCGATCTCGAACAGCACACCGCCGGGCTCGCGGAAGTAGATCGAGCGGAAGTAGTTGCGGTCCCTCTGCTCGGTCGGGTGCAGGCCGTGATTGCTCACGAGCTTTTGCGCCATCTTGCCCTGCTCGGCGTCGTCGACCGCGCGGAAGGCGATGTGATGCACGGAGCCGCCACCTTGGTGCCCGCGCAAAAAGCCCTTGGCTTCGTAGATGTCGACCACGCTGCCTTCGACATCGCCGGACGCCTTGAAGCGGATCACGGAGCCTTCGCGCGCCGTCTCCTTGAAGCCGAACACGTCGGTGAGGACGGCAGCCGTCTTCGCCGCGCTGTCGAGCAGCAAGGTCACGCCGTGGAAGCCGCGGATCGCATGTTCGGCGGGAACGTCGCCATTGCTCCAGCCGGGCTCGCTGTCGGCGCCGGGGACACCGACGAGCGCGAGCGCCATGCCATCAGGGTCTGTGAACGGCAGCACGGACTCGCCAAAGCGCTTCTCCAGCGCCTCGTAGGCGATGCCCTTTTCGACGAAGCGCTGCGTCCAATAGCCGAGCGAGCCTTGCGGCACGCGGAAGGCGGTCTGGTGCGTTTCGCCGACGCCGCGGCGCCCGGCCGGCACGCCGGCCCAGGGAAAGAAGGTCAGGATGGTGCCGGGGCGGCCGGTCTCGTCGCCATAGTAGAAGTGGTAGGTGCCGGGATCGTCGAAATTGACCGTCTTCTTGACGAAGCGCAGGCCGAGATCCCGGGTGTAAAAGCCGAAATTCCTGATGGGGTCGCCCGCGATCGCGGTCACGTGGTGCAGTCCAGACATTGTCGTCCTCCTGAATTCGGGGAGCGGTCTTGCTCTGACAGGAAATATCGTGCCGCTTTGGATTGGAGACAATCCATGCAAATATGACGTCTATGTCTACGATTTGGAAACAATCGAGGGAGCCGGCGCTTGGATAAGATCGCCAGCCTCCGGGCCTTCGTAAAGGTGGTCGAAAGCGGCAGTTTTGCCGAGGCGGGCCGGCAGTTGCGGCTGTCACGCTCGGCGATCAGCAAATACATCGCCGACCTCGAAGAGAGCCTCGGCGTGCAGCTCCTGAACCGGACCACGCGCCATGCGAGCCCGACCGAGAACGGCCAGCGCTATTTCGAGCGCGCGGTCGTCATCCTGTCGGAGATCGAGGCGGCCGACCAGGCCGTAGCGCAAGCCCAGTCGGCGCCGCGCGGCCTGTTGCGCGTCAACGCGCCGATGTCGTTCGGCACCCTGCGGCTCGGGCCGGTGCTTGCCGATTTCATGGCGCGATATCCGGAGCTGCAGCTCCAACTCGTGCTCAGCGACGACCTGCTCGATCCCGTCCAGGACGGCTTTGACGTGACCTTGCGCATCGCGGAATTGGAATCGTCGAGTTTGATCGCGCGAAAAATCATGCCGGTGGCGCGCATGATCTGCGCTTCGCCCGATTATCTTGCACGTCACGGCACACCGAAACATCCGCAGGATCTGCGCGAACATGCCTCGTTGACCTACGGCTTCCTGCTTACGGGCAATCAGTGGAAGCTCACTGGCACCGACGGCGATCACTGGATCCAGCCGGCCTGGTCGCTCTGCGTCAACAATGCCGAAGTGCTGCGCGATGTCGCGGTCAAGGGCAGGGGGCTTGCGCTGCTCCCGGAGTTCATCGCCGCCGATGCCTTGAGGAAGGGCGAGCTGCGAACTGTGCTGGACGATTATTCCGCGCCGCCGCTTGCGCTCTATGCGGTCTATCCGCCGACCCGACATCTCTCGGTGAAGGTGCGGCTGTTCATTGATTTCCTGGTTGAGCGTTTTGGCTGTGAGGGCGACGAAGCCGGCGGGAGCAGACATACAGAGGCCAAGCTATAGATCCATGGATCTGCCGGCAGGAGGGCTTGCAAGAGTCCGTCCGAGACCAAACGTCGCGAGCATTGTGAGCTGGTTCACAACCGCTCGTCAGTGTTTCTGGCAATGTAACGCGTAGTGCGGCTGTGCGAATGGATTCAGCCGATTGCAGATGCCTTATTGTTTTGGAGGCACGCTATGATCGATCAATTTTTCACAGCAATCCACCTCGACGCCGCGCACCTTGTGGCGGGAGTGTTGACGGCCTTTTACGCCGGACATCGTTTTGCCACGCCTAGGACGCTCAGGTCAGAGACAACCCGCTTTCAGTATTACAGCAGTTACGTGACGTATATCATTTCGTGCATCGGGCTTCTGATGTTCTTGAGCTGGACCCTTGCCCACAAGCCCGAATTGCTTGGTCTCCTGTACTCGCCAAGCCCCATTCCTGAAGGATTGAAGAGCCTTGATGCGCCACTTGTGGCCGCGCTTATCCTAACGACGTTGCTGCCATCGGTTCCTGTTCTGCGGGACGTTGACGGTGCCATGCTGCGTTTTTTTCACCGTATGGGCGCGATCCCGCTTGGAGCTGTTCGTTGGGCGCAGCGGATCAACATGACGCAGCTTACGATTTCTGAAAGATTGGTCGCAGACACTAAGTTTTATATCGCCAACAGCACGCTTCTGCCTGACTCTCTAGCCGCGCAGCTGCAGCCCGATTTCACCTTGGACAGCGTGCGCTTTCGGTTCACGCGATGTCTGGCGCTCTACGTTGCCTTGAGCAATCTGCCCGGTTGGACTGCTTATTCCGCCGACTTTCCCGAAGAGCGAGCCACTTTCGAGAAGAAGATGAGCAGCTTCTTCGCTCAGTCCGTGGCGTTTTTCACTCTCACAAGTCAGATCGCTGAGCGTCAGCTTGAGCCGGCGGCGGAGCCGGTTGACCAGTTTCGTTCTTATGCACTCGAAGCCTACGAGGACATTCGGTTGATGCTTGCCAGAGTGCTCCTGTACAGTTGCAATAGCGACAGCGAAGTCGCTCACCAGTTTGCAAGGATTGGCTTTTCCATTCAACGGCCGTCTCTGATCCGCCTGCCGTTAAATCTGCTGAGCTTGGACTTCGCCGGGGTTGTCGCGCTGTTCGTCATAGTGACGATTTCCCTGGCCGGCGGCGATTTGGGCAGGGCATTAGGCATCGGGATGCTTGTGGCGGTCAATCAGTCAATCGCGGCGGTGTGTGCCCTCGCACCGAAGCAGTTGTGGAATTTTGCAGATTATCGTTGCGTCAGGGAAAGGCCTACTCTGTCTTATCTGATCTCTGGCGCATGTACCCTCACGATAACGCTGCCGATTTCGTTTTGCTTCTATCTGCTTCGGGCGCATTTTCCAGTAGATGCCGTTCATCCGATCCTGCCGTTCGTGGCCCAGGCCAAATGGCTGCTGCTCCCCACCGTGCTTTCAATAGCATTGGCTTTTGCGTGTGACGATACAATCGAAGCGGATCACGAACCGTGGTGGCTCAGGTGGGCGGAGAGCGCCGGGCTGGCTGTACTCATGGGCTTTTCGGGCTTTCTCGTGATGCGCTGGTTGAGCGTGAACCAGCCGACAGTACAGCACCTGCTGTTGATACCGTGCCTGCTCAGCGCCTCAATCGGTGCGCTCTTTGGGGTCACGATTCCGTACTGGTATCGAAAAACCATGAGAGGAGGAGAGTTGGAGGCGACAAAGCCGGTGCAGTCGAGTGCGGAAAAGGTCGCCCCGGCAGTCTGATGTAAGGCGCCTGCCTTGATCTGGACTGATAAGGCTCACCAGATTTTTCTTCGGGCCCAAAATAAGAACTCGAGCGCATCTAGCTGATCGTACGCTGCTCCGCCGGACGAAGCAGATCGTCCAGCGCGCTCATCGAGGCCTCTCGAAGCGCAGCGAGCTCACGGGCGGCGCCCTGGCATTCGGGCGAGGTCATCGTGAGTGCCGCCAGCTCGACCTCACGGCAAAATTCAAACAGGCGGACCAGGCCGAGCGCGCTCGCGCCGCTGCCGAGCTGGTGTGCGGATCGCGCGAGCTGCGTGGGATCGCCAATCACTGCTGCCTTGGCGATGTCCTCGACCAGCTTTGCACTGGTCTGTTCCAGCAGGTGGTGGAGTTTTGCGATCTGCGCCGCGCCCAGCAGCTCCTTCTGGTCGTCAAGGAAATGCCGGTCGATCAATGCGCCTGCGGCGAGTTGCGGCACGGCTGGCTGGTTCTGGGCATCGTCCTCGATCGCCTCGCGCAGCGCATTGATCAGGATCGGCTTGCTGACGATCCTGGCAATGCCCGCGCCCGCGAGCCGCTCGCGGGCGCGGCGCGACATGTCGGCGGTTACCGCGATGATGCGCGGCATGGTCGGCAGACCGAGCTTGCCGATTCGCGATGCCGCCTCGACTCCGTCCATGTCGGGCATGTGCAGATCCATCAGGATGATGTCGAACGCCTGATCGCGGGCGAGCGCGATGGCCAACGCGCCGTTCGTGGCGATGGTCGCGTGGTGGCCGAGCCTCTTCAACATCGCTTCGCCGACCTCGCAATTGACGGGGTCGTCGTCGACCAGCAGCACGCGAAGCTGCCGCGATGGCGGCTGAACCGCGCCTTGCGCGATGTCGGTCGTGGCGAGACCAAGCGGTACCTCAAGCATGAACGAGCTGCCCGTGCCCGGCGTGCTCGCCACCGTCAGCTCGCCGCGCATCAGGCGGGTGAGGCGCCGCGCGATCGCCAGTCCAAGGCCGGTGCCGCCGAACCGCCGCGCGATGCTGTCGTCGGCCTGGACGAAATCCTCGAAAATCCGCTCGTGCATGTCGGGCGCGATGCCGATGCCGGTATCGCGAACGGTGATGCGCAGCAGCACATGATCGTCATGTCCCTCGGCGGCTGCACTCAAGCCGATGCCGCCGCGCGGGGTGAACTTGATCGCGTTGCCGATCAGATTGAGCAGAATGCGATTGAGCCGCACCGGATCGCCGTGCACGGAGGTGTTGACCGTCGCATCGCAGGCGAGATCGAAGGAGAGGCCCTTGCGAGAGGCCTGCGGACGCATCAGATCGGCCGCCGTCTCGATGAGCTGGTCGAGGCGGAAATCGCGGGTCTCCAGAGTCTCGGCGCTGGCCTCCAGGCGCGCATATTCGAGGATGCCGTCGACCAGCGCGATCAGCGTTTCGCCCGACGCGGCCGCGGTCGTGAGGTGACGCCGCTGCGCCTCGCCGAGGCTGCCATCGTCGAGCAGTTGCAGCACGCCCATGACGCCGTTCAGCGGCGTGCGCAGCTCGTGGCTGACGACCGCGAGAAAGCGCGATTTGGTCTCGTTGGCCGCCACCGCCGCGCTACGCGCGCGCTCGGCGGCATCGTGCTCGGCAAGGGCCTGGTCGCGGGTCTTTTCCAGTTCGGAGGTGCGCTCAATCACCTTGCGCTCGAGCGTCGCATAGGATTCGCGCAAGTGAGCGGCCATCCGGTTGAATTGATCGCCGAGCGCCTCCAGCTCGTCACCGGTCTTGATCGCGAGCCGCAGGCCGAGGTCGCCGCTGCCGATCCGCCGCGCACCCTGCGTCAGGATCTGGATCGGCACGGTCATGCGCCGGCTCAGAAAGAGGGAGACCAACACCGCACATGCCAGCAGGATGACCAGGAGAAAAGTCGAGCGTCCGATCGACGCATAGATCGGTGCATAGGCTTCGGTGAGCGGGAGCTCGACGAACACCAGCCAGCCCAGCGAGGGGACCGTCGCGTAGGTCGACAGCACGCGTTGACCGGACAGATCCTCCTTGACCAGGCCGCCCGAGGGCGGCCCGACGCCATCGAGCGCGGCGCGGACGTCGGCATGGCCGGAGAGATCGCTGCGGCGCAATGCCGGCCACAGATCGGGATGCGCGATCAACAGCCCCATCCGATCGACCACATAGGCCTTGCCGGTGTTGCCGACCCTGATCCCGGCGACGAGGTCCCAGATGAAGCGAAGATTGACTTCGGCGACAATCACATCGGGCGTGAGGCCGGTCCCGCGCGTGGCGAGCGTCATGAACGGCTCGGTGTCGCCGAGGAAGTAGACCGGCCCGTAATAGGCGCGGCTTTCATTCGCGCCGCGGAAGGCCTGCGAAGCGGAGAGGTCGGCCTTGCTGCCGATCCTGTCCGCGACACGGCGCGACACGCGCACCTGCTCGCGGCCTTGGGCGTCGAGCTCGGCGATTTCCGCAATCGCAGGCGAGAGGCGCAGGAGGCGGATGGCGTTCAGGCGCTGGTCCTCGTTCGTGGACAGTTCCGGGGGCAGGCGCGAGAGCCATCTGATCTGGTTTTCGATCTGGCCGATGAACTGGCCGATCTGGATGGCGGCGCTTGCGGCCTGCTCGCGCTGGGTCGCCGCCAGGAGCTGCTTCTGCTCGCGATAGGAGAACCAGACGTCGAAGCCGGTGTTGATGGCGAGCGCGGCAAAAGCGAGCGCGACGATCGAGTAGAGGTATTTGCGGAACAACCGGCCGGGAGGTGGCCGCAAATCTCCCTGGTCGATCGTCTCGTTCACTCGCGGATCTCGTCGGCGCGCGCGAGCAGCGTGAATGGTATCGTCAGATCCAGCGTGCGGGCGACCGTGCGGTTGATCAGGAGTTCGTATTTTCGCGGCGATTGCACCGGCAGATCGCCGGCCTTGGTGCCGCGCAGGATGAGATCGACATAGTCAGCCGAGCGCACTTCGAGCGTCGGCCCGTAGCTCATCAGGCCGCCCGCATCCATGAAATAATGGAACGGGTAAATCGTGGGCACGCGATATTTCGCGGTTGCCGCGATGATCGCCTGCCGGTTGACCACCAGAAAGCTGTCGACGAGCGCGATCATCGCCGCCTTGGGCGGTTCGGTAAAGCGCCTGACGGCTTCGTCGATCTCCGTCGGCGCGCTCACGGGGGCGGGGACCACGGACACGCCGGACAGGGCTGCCTCTTGCTCGATGGAATCGAGGAAGAAGCGGCCGCCGCGAGGTGTGGTCGCCGGGTTGAACAGGATGCCGACACGCGCAAGATCCGGCACGGCCTCCCGGATGAGCTGAAGCCATTTGCCGCCCATCTCGGCCGTGCTGTTGGTGAAGCCGGTCACGTTGCCGCCCGGATGGGCCAGGCTTTCGACGAAGCCGTTGCCGACGGGATCGTTCGCGGTCGCGAACACGATCGGGATGGTTTTGGTGGCTTCCAGGACGGCCGCGGTTTCGACCGTCGAGCCGGTCAGGATCACATCCGGATTGAGCGCCAGCAATTCCTGCACCGCGGTCTTCAGCCTATCCGGTGCGCCGAAGGTCGAACGGAGCTCGAAGCGGAAATTGACGCCTTCGACCCAGCCTCGCTGCCTCAAGCCCACGATGAGGCCGCCCAGGCGAGAGGTAGGGCTGTCGATCATGCTTCTTCTGGTCAATTCGTCGTCGAGCCGCAATGCGGTCAGCGATGCGACGATGCGCATGCGATCAGATGTTGCGCCGAGCGCCAGCCAGCCCGCAGCGGTCGTGCCCGCAAGCCGAATGAACCCGCGGCGATCCACCGCGAGAGCGGAAGGCCGTTCGGTCATGGATGTCTTTGCATGATGGTTTGCCCCAACCCGATGCTTAGCGCGAACAGCCGGCGTCCACAATTGATGAAAAAATGCGTTTGTGACTGTTCATTCGCACGTTTGGCAGCCCGATACCGTATTCCCTACGCCGGCAGCCGCACGCAATGACGACGGATTTCCGACGTGGCCTGATTAACGCCGCAGGGTGAATTCCGCTGCGCCGCGCCGCTGTTCCCACTTCGCCTGTTCCAGCTCGGGCCGGTCGCATTCGATTTCCGGATAGCCGATGCAGAGATAGGCGATGAATTTCCAGGTATCGGGCACGTCGAGAATGGCGTGGATGCGATCCGGATGGAGGATCGAGACCCAGCCAAGCCCGATGCCCTCGGCGCGCGCGGCGAGCCACATCGCGGTGATCGCCGCGACCACGGAATATTCCGTCGTCTCCGGCATCGTCGCGCGGCCGAGGCCGTGACCGGTGTCGCTGGCCTTGTCCGCGAACACGGCGAGGTGACCCGGGGCCTGTTCGAGACCCGAGAGTTTCAGCGTAGCATAGCGCGCTGCGCGCTCACCGGCATAGGCATTCAATGCGTCGGCGTTGCACGCTTTGAAGTCGTCGATTACGGCGCGACGCCGCGCGACGTCGTCGACGATGACGAAGCGCCAGGGCTGGCTGAGGCCGACCGAAGGCGAGAGACAGGCCGTCTCGATCAGGCGATCGATGGCGCCGTCCGGCAGCGGATCGGCGCGAAAGCGGCGCACGTCGCGACGCCACACGAACAGCTCGCGCAAGTGCTGGCGGAAAGTGTCGTCGAATTGGACCATCGCGTCACCCTCCGATCTGGAAAGCTGCGGCAACCAGCAGGATCAGAATCTCGCCGGTCTGCTCGAACGCGCCGAGGATGTCGCCGGTCTGCCCGCCAATCTGGCGGATGGCAAGTCGCGCCAGCATCAGGCCGGCGAGGGAGAGCAGGATCAGGCTCACCAGCGCCTTGCCCGGCCCAAGCGCGAGCGTGAGCGCGAGGGTTCCAACGGCGAAGGCGATCGCAACGCTGCGGCCCGGCGGTGATCCGGCGCTCGCCGACAGGCCGTCAGGTCGCGCAGGCGCGACCTGCGACATGAATGCCGGCAAGCCGGCGCGGGCCGCAGTATGCGCAGCGCACAGCGCGAGCGCGACCGCCCACGGATTGGCGATTGCCGCAAGCGCGCTCCAGCGTAGGCCGAACGACAGGATCAGCGCGCAGACGCCATAGGTGCCGATCCGGCTGTCGCGCATGATCTCGAGCTTGCGCTCGCGGGTGCGGCCGCCGCCGAGCCCGTCGGCGGTATCGGCAAGGCCGTCCTCGTGCAGCGCGCCGGTGACGAGGGCGGTCGCGGCCAACGCGAGCAGGGCGGCGAGGCTCGGTGTCAGACCGAACCGGCTCGCGAGCTTGTAGACCAAGGCGCCGGCAAGGCCGACCAGCAGTCCCGCGACGGGCAGCGCCCAGGTCGCGCGCGCGACGGTGCCGTCAGCTGCGGGCTTCGAAGGAGCGACCGGGAGGATCGTCATGAACGATGCCGCCATCCTGAGATCGGCGATGACGTCGGGCAAGAATTGGTCGCGCGGCATCATTTCAGTTTCATCGGTAGGCCGGCGACGATGAATTCGACCTCGTCGGCGACATCAGCGATGATCTGGTTCATGATCCCGGCGGCGTCGCGAAAGCTGCGCGCCAGCGCGTTGTCGGGCACGATGCCGAGGCCGACTTCATTGGTAACGAGAACGACGGGGCTTTTCAAGCGGGGCAGGGCGCCGGCAAACTCGCTCACCTCTCGTTCCCAATCGCGCTCCGCATGCATGAGGTTGGAGAGCCACAACGTCAGGCAATCGACGAGCCGCGCGCCGCCGCCGTCGGTTGCGACCAGCGCGGGGACGAGATCGAGCGGCACTTCGCGTTCGATCCAGTCGGTTCCGCGGCGCGCGCGATGCCTCGCGATGCGCGCCTCCATTTCGGCATCGAGAGCCTCGGCCGTCGCGACATAGACCGGCTGCCCGGGAAAGGCGCGCGTGCGCATTTCCGCGCGCTTGCTCTTGCCCGATCGCGCTCCGCCCGTGATCAAGATGACGGTCATAAAGGTCTCCTGTGGGCCTGACTAATCACCAAACGCGACCAAAAACAAAGCCGAAATCCGCCAATCGGGGACTTGCGCTCTGGTCGTGGTTTGCGCAACAGGGGCGGGACAGGAGGCGGCTGTGGGTTTTGCGGGTGCGATGGCGGTGGCGATGGCGGTGGATGCCCTGTTGGGCTGGCCGTCGTGGTTGTTCGCGCACATCGGCCATCCCGTCACGTGGCTGGGCCGGCTGATCTCTGCCATCGATAACGCCTGGAATCGACCGTCCGATCCGCCGGCATTTCGCCGCGCCGCTGGTCTTGCCGGAGCGCTCGCGGTGATCGCGCTCTCCGTCGCGCTCGGCTGGGCAGTTCAATCCTTGCTTCCCTTAGGCTGGATCCAGATCGTGCTGGTCGGCGTCCTCGGCTGGCCGTTGGTTGCGCTGCGCTCGTTGCACGACCACGTTGCTGCCGTCGCAAACCCGATGCGGGCCGGTGACATCGCCGCCGCACGCAAGGCGGTCTCGCGCATCGTTGGCCGCGATCCCGCAGCGCTCGACGAGGCCGGGATCGCGCGCGCGGCGATCGAGAGCTTGGCCGAGAATGCCTCCGACGGCATCGTCGCACCGGTGTTCTGGGGCGCGCTGTTCGGCTTGCCCGGCATTTTGGGCTACAAGGCGATCAACACGCTGGACTCCATGATCGGCCATCGCAGCGAACGCCACGAAGCCTTCGGTTGGGCAGCGGCGCGCATCGACGATGTCGCCAATGTCATTCCGGCGCGGCTGACCGGATGTCTGTTCGTGCTGCTGGCGCCACGGCGATCGGAGGCGCTGTCGTGCATGATGCGCGATGCACGCCGACATCGATCGCCCAATGCCGGCTGGCCGGAAGCAGCGATGGCGGGTGCGCTTGGTGTGCGGCTCAGCGGTCCACGGATTTATCACGGCAGCACCACAAACGAGCCATGGCTGAATGAGGGTGCGCGCGATCCGCTTGCTGCCGATATCGATCGGGGATTGACGGTTTACCGCTGCGCCATGCTGCTGCTCGCCGGTGTCCTTGCGATCCTGGCCTTCGCGTGAAAGAACAGCGCATGCGCGAGCACGGTGGAAATCTCGATCAGGCCCAGCAGCGTTTCGGCGGTCGCGCGGAGGATTGGATCGATCTGTCGACCGGGATCAACCGCCTGCCTTATCCCGTGGGCGAGGTGAGCGCGCGCGCGTGGAGCGCGTTGCCGTCCCTCGGCGAGATCGAGGCGCTGCATCAGGCGGCGCGGCACGCTTATCGCACGAGCGCGGCGGTTGTCGCGCTCGGCGGCGCACAGGCCGCGATTCAACTGCTGCCGCAACTCGCGCTGCCCGGCCGCGCGCGCATCCTCGCGCCGACCTACAACGAATATGCCGGGGTCCTCTCGGCTGCGGGCTGGGAGGTCCAGGAGGTCGGGGAACTCGACGCGCTGGTGGGCGCCGACCTCGCCATTGTTGTCAATCCCAACAATCCCGACGGCCGATGTCATACGCCAAAGGATTTGCTGGCGGTGCTGCCGCGCGTCGGCCGTCTCGTCGTCGACGAGAGTTTTGCCGATGTGGCCCCGCAGCTATCGCTTGCATCCGAGGATCGGCCGGGGCTGTTGATTCTGCGCTCCTTCGGAAAGTTTTACGGCCTTGCCGGCCTGCGGCTCGGCTTCGCGCTCGGCAATTCGTCCGACATCAGCAGGACCGCGGCGATGTTGGGGCCTTGGCCGGTCTCGGGAGCGGCGATCGCGATCGGTTGCCGCGCGCTGCGTGATGATACCTGGGCCGAGGCCACGTCCGCGCGGCTCGCGCGGGACTGCGTTCGTCTCGATGGCATGGTGCGGTCGCAAGGCTGGACGCTCGTTGGCGGGACGCAGCTGTTTCGTCTCTACGGGACGCTTGGCGCGCTTGCCGCGCAGGAGAAGCTGGCGCGTCGTCATATCTGGTCGCGCGTGTTCGCGCGAGAGCCGAATTGGTTGCGCCTCGGGCTTCCGGGCGGCGAATCCGAATGGTCGCGCCTGGCCGAGGCTCTAGCGCGCTAGCGCGAGCAGGCCGTCGACGTCGAGATGAGCTTCGATGTGATCGGCGAGGACATCGAGCGCGCTTTCGACCCTGGCGTGATAGGGCACGTCGCCGGCAGGAATGTCGAGCTTCGCCAAAAACGCCTTGCGGAAATCATCCGACGTGAACAGGCCGTGCAGATAGCTGCCTTGCACGCGTCCGTCGCGCGAGATCGCGCCTTCCGGTTCGCCATTCAGCCTTGCGAATGGCCGCGCGCGATCCGGCCCATCGGTGCGCCCGATGTGGATTTCATAAGCCTCGATCGGCTGATCCGTCGCGGCATGCACGGCCGCGACACGCGTCAGCGTCTTCTCCGGGCTCATCACCGTCGCGACATCCAGAAGCCCGAGACCCGCTGTGTCGCCCGCGGGGCCCTCGATCCCATCGGGATCCGTGACGCTGCGTCCGAGCATCTGATATCCGCCGCAGAGGCCGAGCACATGGCCGCCTCTGCGGTGATGCGCCAGGAGATCGATGTCCCAGCCCTGGGCGCGCAGGAAGGCGAGGTCGCCGCGGGTGGATTTCGAACCGGGAATGATGACGAGGCGCACGTCGCCGGGAATTGCTTCGCCCGGCCGCACCATCACGAGATCGACGCCAGGCTCGAGCTTGAGCGGATCGAGATCGTCGAAATTGGCGATCCGCGACAGCGCGAGACAGGCGATCTTGCATTGGCCCGGCTTGCGCGCATCGCTCAGGCCCAGCGCATCCTCGGCCGGCAGCTCGCCGGCGCGCGCGAACCAGGGCAGCACGCCGAAGCCGCGCCATGCGGTCTTTTGTTCGATCAGCCTGTAGCCGTCGTCGAACAGCGTGGGATCGCCGCGGAACTTGTTGATGACAAATCCCTGGATCATCGCGGCGTCATCCGGGTCGATCACCGTCTTGATGCCGACGAGTTGCGCGATGACCCCGCCGCGGTCGATGTCGCCGACCAGCACGACCGGCACATCGGCCTTGCGCGCAAAGCCCATATTGGCGATGTCGGCCTTGCGCAGGTTCACCTCGGCCGGGCTGCCGGCGCCCTCCACCAGCACGAGATCTGCGCGCGCCTTCAGCCGCTCGAAGCTCTCCAGCACGGCGCCCATCAATGACGGTTTCATCGCCGCATATTCACGCGCACGCGCGGTCGCGATGCGTTTT
The DNA here is from genome assembly GCF_055811715.1 of Bradyrhizobium sp. WSM4872. NCBI lineage: Bacteria > Pseudomonadati > Pseudomonadota > Alphaproteobacteria > Hyphomicrobiales > Nitrobacteraceae > Bradyrhizobium > Bradyrhizobium sp. WSM4872. The sequence continues at coordinate 22,931 of NZ_JBVVPT010000005.1, forward strand.
CCTTGCACGATCACCTGCGCGCCGACATCGGTCTCGGGCTTGAGCAGCACCGGATTCATGTCGGTATGCGGCTCGGCGCCGGCGGCGAGCGCCTGGAGCGCCTGGGCCCGGCCGATCTCGCCGCCGTCGATGGTGACGGCCGCATTGTTCGACATGTTCTGCGGCTTGAACGGGAGCACGCGCAGGCCGCGTCGCACAAAGGCGCGCGCGAGGCCGGCAACGATGAGCGACTTGCCCACGTCCGAGCCGGCCCCCTGGATCATCAATGCGCGCGCCATCGCGAGTTCTTAGAACTCGACGCCGGCTTGCGCCTTGATGCCGGAGCGGAAGGGATGCTTGATCAGCGTCATCTCGGTGACGAGATCGGCGATCTCGATCAGCTCGTCCTTGGCGTTGCGCCCGGTGAGCACGACATGCGTCATCGGCGGCTTCTGCGTCGTGAGGAATTCGACAACCTCGGCGATGTCGAGATAGTCGTAGCGTAGCGCGATGTTGATCTCGTCGAGCACGACCATGCGGAGATTCTGGTCGAGGATCAGCTCCTTGGCTTTCTCCCAGCCGGCGCGCGCGGCCGCGATGTCGCGGGCGCGGTCCTGCGTCTCCCAGGTAAAACCTTCGCCCATGGCGTGGAACTGGCAGAGGTCACCGAAATGGCCGGTGAGCATGCGACGCTCGCCCGTGTCCCAGGCTCCCTTGATGAACTGTACGACCGCGCAGGGGAAGCCATGGGCGACGCAGCGGACGATCATGCCGAACGCGGAGGAGGACTTGCCCTTGCCGGCGCCGGTGTGGACGATGATGAGGCCCTTTTCGCCGCTCTTGGTCGCCATGATCTTGTCGCGGGCGGCCTTCTTCTTCGCCATTTTCGAGGCGTGGCGGACGTCGGTTTGGTCGGCCGTCTGGGTATCCGGTTCTGACGTCATCGGACGGGGTCCTTCGGCTTGACAAGAGGCGGTCGGGGGCAAATGGTGGCCCGGCGTTGGTTCCTGTCCTACGACAGGCGAAGAGGGAATGCGATAGGGTCCGAATCGGCAAGATTTGGTTCCAAAATGCAGCCGCCCCCGCGACCGTGACCGGAGAGATGCCCGAAGCCACTGATCCCCTGGGGATCGGGAAGGCGGGGATCGAAGGGGAAACCCTGCTCCGCAAGCCGGGAGACCTGCCAGCGCGGACGATTTTGGACCGGCGGACGGGGTGTTCCGCGACGGGGAAACGGGCCTTCGCAAGAACGGTTCGTGGGCCTCTTCGCTTCCCGCTGTTTATTCTGGAAGAAGCGATGACCGTCACACTTCATGTCTGCATCACCTGCCGCGCCGGCCAGACGCTTGGCGAGGGCGAGACGACGCCCGGCAAACGTCTGCATGGTGCGATCCTCGAGGCCGGCGTGCCCGACGGCGTCAGCGTGGTTCCCGTCGAATGCCTGTCGGCTTGCAACCAGGGTTGCTCGGTCGCGCTCAGCGCGCCTGGCCGCTGGTCCTATGTCTATGGCCGTCTGTCGGATGCGAATGCGATCGACGTCGTCGCAGGCGCCGCGGCCTATGCGGCCGCGCCCGACGGCCTTGTGTCCTGGCGCAGCCGCCCGGAGATCTTCCGCAAGCAATCGCTTGCCCGCATTCCCCCCATTTTCCCCATGGCCGTCGTGCCGGAGGCCGCCGAATGAATTCGCTCGCAAAAGTCCCGGTCACGGTCGTCACGGGCTTTCTCGGCTCCGGCAAGACCACGCTGATCCAGCATCTGCTTGCCAACGCCAACGGCAGGAAGCTCGCGGTGCTCGTCAACGAGTTCGGCAGTGAGGGCGTCGATGGCGAGATTCTGAAATCCTGCGCCGATGCGAATTGCCCGGAAGAGAACATCATCGAGCTCGCCAATGGCTGCATCTGCTGCACCGTCGCGGACGATTTCATTCCGACCATGGAGAAGCTGCTGTCGCGGCCGGTCCGGCCCGATCATATCCTGATCGAGACCTCGGGCCTGGCGCTGCCCAAGCCTTTGCTGAAGGCGTTCGACTGGCCGGAGATCCGTTCGCGCATCACGGTCGACGGCGTGATCGCGCTGGCCGATGCCGAAGCTGTCGCCGCCGGCCGTTTCGCGCCCGACCCTGCGGCCGTCGAGGCGCAGCGTGCGGCCGATGAAAATCTCGATCACGAGACCCCGCTGTCGGAAGTGTTCGAGGACCAGATCGCCTGCGCCGACATCGTGCTGTTGACCAAGGCGGACCTTGCGGGCGCGGCAGGTCTCGAAGCGGCCAAGGCGGCGATCACCGCCGAGATGCCGCGTCGCGTCCCGATGCTGGCGATCACCGACGGCGCGATCGACGCGCGTCTCATCCTCGGTCTCGGTGCTGCCGCCGAGAACGATCTCGCCGCGCGTCCCTCGCATCACGACGGCGAGAAGGATCACGAGCACGACGATTTTGCGTCCGTCGTGATTGATCTTCCTGAAGTCGCCGATATCGACGCGCTGGTTGCATCCGTTCAGCGTCTGGCGCGCGAGCAGAATGTGCTGCGCGTCAAGGGTTACATCGCGATGGAAGGCAAGCCGATGCGCCTCTTGCTGCAAGCGGTCGGCGAGCGCGTGCGCCACCAGTTCGACAAGCCTTGGGGCGTGGGTGCGAGGCGATCAAAGCTCGTCGTGATCGGCGAGCACGGCGATATCGACGAGGCCGCGATCAGGGCAGGACTCAGCATCTGATGCACGTCGTCTTCCGCGAGAGCCGCGGTCTCGAGGAGACCGCGATACCAAGGGACATCGGCCAGGACCCGGCCGATCTCGTGGTGCTCTCGTATTCGGATTCCGATCTTGCCGCGTTCGCGGCCGGCTGGCGCCGTGGCCGCGACAGCCTGCCATCGCTACGGCTGGTCAATCTCGCCGAACTCCGTCACCCGCTCTCGGTCGACACCTATATCGAGCGCACTCTGGCGCAGGCGCGCGGCATCCTCGTGCGTCTGATCGGCGGGGAATCCTATTGGTCGTATGGGCTCGCGGCCCTGCAGCAACTGGCGAAGGAGCGCGGCATCGTGCTGGCCGTGTTGCCGGCCGACGGCCGCGACGACGCGCGGCTGGATGAATATTCGACCCTGCCGGTCTCGACCCTGCGACGGCTCAAGGTGCTCTGCGACACCGGCGGCCCCGTCGCATCGCAAGCCGCGATCGCGCAGCTTGCACTGGCCTCGGGCCTCTATGCCGGCCCCGTGATCGGGGAGACGACCGTTCCTGAGATGGGCTTTTACGATCCGGCGCGCGGTGTCATTGCCGCGCCGGCGTTGGGTGAGGGCAGGCCGCGAGCGCTCGTGGCCTTCTATCGCTCCTATCTCACCGCGGCCGACACTGGCCCGGTCGATGCCCTGATCGCCGCATTGCGCGAGAAGGGGTTCGACGCGCATGGTGTGTTCGTCACCTCGCTGAAAGCCGCGGGGGTTGCGGATTGGTTGCGCGAGTATCTGGCGCAAAATCCTCCGGCCGCGATCGTCAATGCGACGGCATTCTCGGCGATGGGCGACGACGGCACGACGCCGTTCGACGCCGCATCCTGCCCGGTATTCCAGGTCGCGCTCTCCACGGCACGCCGCGAGGACTGGGCGAGTTCTCTCCGCGGCCTCTCGCCCGGCGACCTCGCGATGCATGTGGTGCTGCCCGAGGTCGACGGCCGCCTGTTTGCGGGCGTGGTGAGCTTCAAATCGGCAGCGATGCGCGATCCCGATTTGCAATTTTCGCATCTGGCACACAGGCCCGACGGGGAGCGCGTGAAGGCCGTCGCCGCGCGCGTTGCGGCCTGGCGTCGCCTTGCCGAGAAGCCGGCCGCCGACAAGCGCATGGCACTCGTGCTCTCCAACTATCCGGGCCGCCCGCATCAGATCGCGCACGCGGTGGGTCTCGATGCGCTAGCCTCGGTCGAGGCCCTGGTGTCCGACCTCGCGGAGACCGGCTTCGATATTGCGCCTGTCCATGGACTTGGCGAGACGCTGCTCAAGCAGACCCTGAGCTGGAGCGTTGCCGATTACCGTGCGGCGCTGTCGCGCCTTCCGCAAGTCTTGCAGGATGATCTCGCGCAAGCCTGGGGCGCGCCGGAGAAGGATCCGGGTTGTCGCGACGGCGCGTTCCATTTCGCCGCGATTCAATGCGGCCGGTCGATCATCGCGGTTCAGCCGGAGCGTGGCGATGCGACCACGCGCGATGCCGACTATCACGATCTCGCCCGCACGCCGCGCCATGCCTATGTCGCGTTCTATCTCTGGCTCCGAGCGCAGGGCTGTGATGCCGTCGTGCACATGGGCGCGCACGGCACGCTGGAATGGCTGCCCGGAAAATCCGTGGCGCTGTCGCAGGCGTGCTGGCCGGAAGCCCTGATTGGGGATTTGCCCGTGATCTATCCCTTCATCGTCAACGATCCCGGCGAGGCCGCGCAGGCCAAGCGGCGCCTGGGTGCTGTCACCATCAGCCATCTGCCGCCGCAGCTCGCGGCATCAGCGGTGCCGGACGGATTGCGCAGGCTTGAACAGCTCCTCGACGAGTACTCGACGGCTGATGGCCTCGATCCCGCCCGCCGCCAGCGTCTGATCGCCGCGATCCGTGACGAGGCCCGCGCGGCCGGCCTCGAAGATGATCTTGGCCTCGACGCAACGGCCGCGCCCGCCGAAGCGATCCCGCAGATCGACCGCTTCGTCTGCGATCTCAAGGAAAGCCAGTTCGGCGACGGCCTGCACGTGTTCGGCCGCGGCGCCTGCGGTGACGCGGAACGCGACGCTTTGCGGGCCGCGCTTGCTGGACAGCGCGTCGCGCCGGGGCCGTCGGGCTCACCCTATCGCGGCCGCCAGGACGTGCTGCCCACGGGACGCAATCTCTTTGCCGTCGATCCGCGCGCGGTGCCGACGCCGTCGGCGCATGCCCAAGGCATCAAGCTCGCGGAAGAGCTGCTGCGCCGCCATCTGCAGGATCACGGCGACTGGCCAAAGGGCCTTGTCGTCGATCTCTGGGGCTCGGCGACGATGCGCACCGCGGGCGAAGAGTTTGCCATGGCGCTGCATCTGGCCGGCCTCGCACCGCGCTGGGATCATGCTTCCGGCCGTGTCACCGGCTACGACATCATCGCGCCTGCCGAGCTTGGCCGGCCCCGCATCGACGTCACGCTGCGGGTCTCGGGCCTGTTTCGCGACGTCTTCTCAGGCCTTGCGCAATTGTTCGAGGCGGCAGCCGAGGCGCTGTCGGGCCGCGAGGACGAGGGCGACGAAAATCCATATCGCCATCGCACATCGCGCGTGTTTGCGCCGCGCCCCGGACAATACGGCGTCGGCCTCTCGGCAATCCCGGACGCCTTCACGCCCGAGACGCGCGAAGCCGCCGGCGAAGCGTGGCTCTCGGCATCGTCATGGGCGTTCTCGGCCGATGGCGAGATCAAGCTCGATCGGGCCGGTATCGAGAAGCGGCTCGCATCCGCCGATGCTTTTGTTCACGTGCAGGATCTGCCGGAAACCGACCTTCTGCTCGCGGCTGACTATGCCGCGCATGAGGCCGGCATTGCGGCCGCCGCAGCCCATCTCGGTGCGGCGGGACCATCGCTTTATCATCTCGACGTGACGCGCCCCGAGCAGCCGCATGCGCGTACGCTGACCGAGGAAATCTCGCGGGTGGTACGCGCGCGCGCGGCCAATCCGGCCTGGATCGCCGGCATGATGCGCCACGGTTTTCGCGGAGCGGCCGAGATCACCGCGACACTCGAGCATATGGCCGCCTTTGCGCATCTGGCCGCCGCTGTGCCGCCGCATCTGTTCGACCTCTATTACGACGCGACGCTCGGCAGTGAGGACGTCCGCGCCTTCATGGCGCGCGAAAACCCGGCGGCGCTCGGCGCGATGGAGACGTGTTTCACGCGCCTGCATGAGGCCTCGCTCTGGCGAACGCGCCGCAATTCGATCGCGGCTGCGCTGCGGGAGGCGTCATGAGCGCTTCCGTGGTCAAGGGCTGGTGTCCCGGCGCGCTGCGCCCGATGCAATCGGGCGACGGGCTCGTGGTCCGCGTGCGTCCGTTCGGCGGACGGCTGGACGCGGCACAGATCTCCGGACTGGCTCATCTCGCCGAACGCCATGGCAACGGCCTGATCGACGTGACCAGCCGGGCCAACCTCCAGATCAGGGGCGTCAACGAGACCAGCCACAGACTGCTGCTCGACGGCCTTGCGCAACTGGCGCTGCTCGACCCTGACGCTGACACCGAATCCCGTCGCAACATCCTTGTGACGCCGTTCTGGCGTAGCGGGGACGAGACTCAATTGCTCGCCGCCGAGCTCGAGGAGGCGCTCGCCGACAGCCAGCTCGAACTTCCAACCAAGTTCGGCTTCGCCATCGACGACGGCACCTCACGCGTGCTTGCGGGCGATTCCGCCGACGTGCGGATCGAGCGCGATCAGTCCGGCGGACTGCTGGTGCGGGCGGATGGCGGCAAACTCGGCCGCTCCGTCGCGCGCGGCGAGGCCGTGACCACCGCGCTCGCATTCGCCGACTGGTTCGTGACCTCGGGAGGCGCCAGAGGGGGGCGAGGGCGGATGGCGGCGCATCTTGCCACTGGTGCAATTTTGCCCGCGGAATTGCGCAGCGAGGCCGAGCCGGCGCCGATTATGGCCGCGGCGCGTCCCGGCCTCTATGCGCAAGGTGCGATGGTTGGCGTCGCCTTCGGACAGATGGCGCATGCAACGTTCAACCAGTTCGCCGGTTGCGGACATGCGCTGCGCATGACGCCGTGGCGGATGGTTTTGAGCGAGGGCAAGCGCGCGATGCCGAGCGCGACCGGTCTTATCACCGAGGCCTACGACCCTGCGCTGCGCGTCATCGCCTGCAGCGGTGCGCCACGCTGTCGCGAGGCGCATGCCGATACCCGCGGCCTTGCCGCGGCCCTGGCGCCGAACATCGGCGCGGCCGCACGGCTCCACGTCTCCGGCTGTGCCAAGGGCTGCGCCCATTCCGGTCCCGCCGCCATCACTCTGGTTGCGACCAGCGCCGGCTTCGACCTCGTGCGTGCGGGGTCGACGCGCGATGAGCCCATCCTGCGGGGGTTGAACCGCGACGACATCGTCAGAGATCCCTCCATCCTGATGGGAGGGCACTGATGCCGCACATTTACGAGACCGACGGCGCGGCGATCTACCGGCAGTCCTTTGCGACCATCCGGGCCGAAGCCGATCTTGCGCGCTTCACGCCGGACGAGGAGCAGGTGGTGGTGCGGATGATCCATGCCGCCGGCATGGTCGGCCTCGAAGCGCATATCCGCTTCACATCAGGCATGGCGGTTGCTGCGCGCGCGGCCTTGCAGAAGGGCGCACCGATCCTGTGCGACGCGCGCATGGTCTCCGAAGGAATTACGCGCGCGCGGCTTCCCGCGGCCAACGAAGTCATCTGCACATTGGGCGACGAGACCGTCCCCGCGCTCGCCGCGCAGTCCATGCGCAACACCCGTTCGGCTGCGGCCCTGGAGCTATGGCGCCCGCATCTCGACGGCGCGATCGTGGCGATCGGCAATGCGCCGACCGCGTTGTTTCATCTCCTCAACATGCTGGAGGACCGGAATTGCCCGCGGCCCGCGGCGATCATCGGCTGTCCCGTCGGCTTTGTCGGCGCGGCCGAATCCAAGGCTGCGCTGATGGCCGATCCGAAGGTCCCTGCGCTGACGGTCGAGGGCCGCCTCGGCGGTTCCGCGATTACGGTCGCGGCCGTGAACGCGCTGGCGAGCCGGAGCGAATAGCGATGGGACGCATCATCTGCTGCGGTCTCGGCCCCGGTGACCCCGATATGATGAGCGTGCGCGCCGATCGCACGGTGCGCGGTGCAAGGCATGTCGCGTATTTCCGCAAGAAGGGCCGGCCCGGCCAGGCGCGTCGCATCGTCGAGGGCATGTTGGCGGCCGACGTGACCGAATATCCCATGGAGTATCCGGTCACCATAGAGATCGCCTTCGACACGTCTGAATATGTCCAGCTGCTTGCCGGCTTCTACGACGAATGGGCGGAACGTCTGGCGCGGCTGGCGCGCGCGGTCGACGTCGTCGTGCTCTGCGAGGGCGATCCTTACTTCTACGGCTCCTTCATGCATCTGCACACGCGCCTGCAGGGCCGTGTCGAGATCGAGGTGATCGCCGGCATTCCCGGCATGGTCGGCTGCTGGAATGGCGTGGGACAGCCGATCGCGCTCGGTGATGACGTGACGACGGTGCTCATGGGCACGCTCGCCGAGGACGAGCTCGAACGCCGCATGCGCGATTCCGATGCGCTCGTGATCATGAAGACCGGGCGCAATCTCGCAAAGGTGCGCCGCGCGCTCGCGTCCGCCGGACGGCTGGACGACGCCTGGTTGGTCGAGCGCGGCACCATGCCGGGCGAGCGCGTGGTGCGGCTCGCCGAGATCGATGCCGCCGATTGCCCCTACTTCGCGATCGTGCTCGTGCACGGCAAGGGCCGGCATCCGGACGCCCCCGAATGACGGGCACGCTGACCATCGCAGGCCTCGGACCGGGCAGCGATGCGCTGGTGACGCCCGAAGTCTCCGCCGCGCTTGCCGCCGCGACCGACATTCTGGGCTACGCGCCCTATGTCGCGCGCGTGCCGCCGCGACCGGGACTCAAGCTGCATCCCTCGGACAATCGCGAAGAGCTGCAGCGCGCGAGCGAGGCCTTGCGGCTCGCGGCCGAAGGCGGACAAGTCGTCATCGTGTCCTCCGGCGATCCCGGCGTCTTCGCGATGGCCTCCGCCGTGTTCGAGGCGCTCGAACAGGCGCCGCAATGGCAGGAGTTGCCGATCCGTGTGCTGCCCGGCGTCACCGCCATGCTGGCGGCGGCCGCGCGCGCCGGCGCACCGCTCGGCCATGATTTCTGTGCGATCAATCTCTCCGACAATCTCAAGCCGTGGGCGGTGATCGAGAAGCGCCTGCGGCTCGCCGCGGAAGCCGACTTTGCGATTGCGATGTACAACCCGCGCTCGGCGAGCCGGCCGGAAGGATTTGGCCGTGCGCTTGCGGTGCTGAACGAGGCCGGCTGTGGCGAGCGTCTTGTGATTTTTGCGCGCGCGATCAGCGCCGCCGATGAAAAGATCGAGACCGTCAGGCTGAAGGAAGCGACGCCTGAAATGGCCGACATGCGCACGCTGGTGATCGTCGGCAACTCGCAGACACGCCGCGTCGGCCGTTGGGTCTATGCGCCGAGGCAGGTGCGATGACCGAGCCACTGCATGATCTCGGCCACGCTCTCGACCCGCAATCGTTCCGGCAGTTGCGGTCGTGCGATCATGATCACCGGCAGGCCGAGTACCCGCGCAGCGTCGATCTTGGCGCGCGCGCCGTCGCCACCCGAATTGCGGGCGACGATCCGGATGATGCCTCGCGCGCGCAGCATCTCCAGCTCGCCCTCGAGCGTGAACGGCCCACGCGACACGATGACGTCCGCGGCGAAGGGCAGGGGCGCATCGGGCGGATCGACGAATCTCAGCGTGTAGGCGTGCTGCGGCCTGGTCGCGAACGGTGCGATGTGCTGACGGCCGATGGCGAGGAACACATTCGCCGGCGCCTCGGGCAGTGCGGCGACCGCGGCGTTGACATCAGGTATTTCGACCCAATTGTCGCCGGGCGCTTTGGTCCAGGGCGCGCGCTCCAGCGCGATCAGCGGCGTGCCGGTTTCCGCGCATGCCGCGACCGCATTGCGGCTCATCTCGGCGGCAAAGGGATGCGTCGCGTCGATCGCATGCGTGATGCCTTCCCGACCAATGTAATCGACAAGACCGCTCACGCCGCCAAAACCGCCGATCCGCGTCGGCAACGGCTGACCGGCGGGCGCGCGGGTGCGGCCGCCATAAGAATACACGGCGTTAATGCCGGCACGCGCGATCTCAGCCGCGAGCAGGCTCGCGTCGGCCGTTCCGCCCAGAATGAGGGCGCGCGTCATGGCTGATCCCTGGCTGACCATCATCGGTATCGGCGAAGATGGCCTCGCCGGCCTGTCGGAAGCAAGCCGAAAGGCGCTTGATGATGCCGAAACTGTCTTTGGCGGTGAACGGCATCTTGCACTAGCCGGCGTGACCGGGCGCGGCCGTCCATGGCCGGTGCCGTTCGATGCAGAGATCGTGCTGAGCCGCCGCGGCGTGCCAACGGTCGTGCTCGCCTCCGGCGACCCGTTCTGGTTTGGCGCTGGCGCGAGCCTCGCCGAAGAGCTGGACGCGGGCGAGTGGATTGCGCATTCCGCGCCGTCGACCTTCTCGCTCGCCGCCGCGCGCTTGGGCTGGCGCCTTGAATCCGTGGCGTGCCTTGGTCTCCACGCCGCGCCATTCGAGCGTCTGGTGCCGCATCTGGCGCGAGGTGCACGCATCATTTGCCTCGTGCGCGACGCGAAGGCGGCGGGTGATCTTGCGAAATGGCTGACGGCGCGCGGATGGGGTGCCTCGGCATTCTGGACGCTCACCGCGCTTGGCGGGCCGCACGAAAGGATCGACGCGCATCGCGCCGACAGCTTCACAGGCGATCTTGCGGGAAGCCTTGTCGCGGTGGCAGTGCAGGCGAGGGGAGCGCAGGGCCTTCCCCGCAGCTCGGGACTGTCGGACGATCTCTTCGTCCATGACGGCCAAATCACCAAGCGTCCGGTCCGTGCGCTCGCGCTCTCGGCGCTGGCGCCGCGTCCCGGTGAACGGCTGTGGGACATTGGCGCGGGTTCGGGTTCGATTTCGGTGGAGTGGACACTGTGCGGCGGGATGGCGACCGCCGTCGAGCCGCGCGAGGATCGCGCCGGGAACATTCGTAACAATGCAGCGGCGTTCGGGTTGGCACATCGGATCACAGTCATCGCGGGAAAAGCGCCTGAAGCTCTTGCCGCGCTGGACGCACCTGACGCCGTTTTCATCGGCGGCGGGCTCGACATTACGATGTTCGACGCCATCTGGTCGCGGCTCTCGCCCGGTACGCGGCTGGTCGCGCATTCAGTAACGTTGGAGACGGAAGCGCTGCTGGGTGAGCTGCACCAGCGCCACGGCGGCGACTTGATGCGGGTCGAGATTGCGCACGCCGCTCCGCTCGGCCGCTACCGGTCATGGGAGGCGGCGCGGCCGGTAGTGCAATGGAGTGCGGTCCGATGAAGGTCGCCGGGCTCGGATTCAAGCGGGACGTCACGCTGGCGTCGCTGCGTGAGGCCCTGCTGGCGGCCGGCGGTTCCGAAGGCCTCGCCGCTATCGCGACGGTGAGCGACAAGGCCGACGCGGAGGCACTGAAGCAGCTTGCGCGCGAATGCGGCGTGCCGATCAAGGGGATTGCCGCCGAAATGCTGGCCAGCATCGAGACGCCGACGCAGTCAAAGCTCATCGCGGAAAAGTTCGGGACGGGATCAGTCGCCGAAGCGGCGGCTCTCGCGGCAGTCGGACCTCGTGCGCGATTGATCGCGACGCGGGTGGTCTCTCAGGACCGCACCGCGACCGCGGCAATCGCGGAAGGAGACGGCGCATGACGGTGCATTTCATCGGCGCCGGGCCGGGTGCCCCTGACTTGCTGACATTGCGCGGCCGCGACCTCATCGCCGCCTGTCCGGTCTGTCTCTATGCCGGCTCGCTGGTGCCCGAAGGCGTGCTGGCGCATTGCCCGCCCGGTGCGCGGATCGTCAACACCGCGCCACTCTCGCTCGACGAGATCGTCGCGGAGATCGCCGCCGCACATGCCGGCGGCAAGGACGTCGCGCGGCTGCATTCCGGCGATCTCTCGATCTGGTCGGCGATGGGCGAACAGCTCCGCCGCCTGCGCGCGCTCGGCATTCCCTACACGGTCACGCCTGGCGTTCCCTCTTTCTCGGCCGCCGCGGCTGCGCTGGAGGCCGAGCTGACGCTGCCCGGCCTTGCCCAGACGGTGGTGCTGACGCGCACGCCGGGCCGCGCCAGCGCGATGCCCGAAGGCGAGAAGCTCGCCGCCTTCGCCGCCACCGGCGCGGTGCTCGCGATTCATTTGTCGATCCATCTGCTCGACAAGGTCGTCGCCGAGCTGACGCCGCATTACGGCAGGGACTGCCCGGTCGCGATCGTCTGGCGCGCGAGCTGGCCCGACCAGCGCATCGTCCGCGCCACGCTCGCAACACTCGACGCGGTTGTCGGCGGCGAGATGGAGCGCACCGCGCTCATCCTGGTCGGCAGGAGACTGGGCTCGGCGGATTTTCCCGAGAGCCGTCTCTATGCTGCCGACTATGACCGCCGCTATCGGCCGGTCGGCGCCGAGCCGCGCTTTCCGGAGGTGTCGTGATGGCGGCAGGGCTCGTCATCTCCGCGCCGGCCTCCGGTGTCGGCAAAACCACGCTGACGCTGGCCCTTGCCCGCGCCTGGCGCAACAGCGGATTGCGGGTGCAGTGCTTCAAGAGCGGCCCCGATTACATCGATCCCGCGTTTCATGCAGCCGCGACCGGACGCGCCTCGGTCAACGTCGACAGCTGGGCGATGGATCGCGGGACGATCTCGCATCTCGTCAGTCGCGGCATTGACGCAGATGTCGTGCTGACCGAAGGCTCGATGGGCCTGTTCGACGGCGTCGCCCCGCGTGGCGTCTGCGGCACCGGGGCGACCGCCGACATCGCGGAGATGCTGGAGTGGCCGGTGCTGCTGGTGATCGATCCCTCGGGACAGGCGCAAACGGCGGCGGCGATCGCCGCTGGCCTTCGTGACTACCGTCCCGGTGTGCGCCTTGCAGGCGTCGTGCTCAATCGCGTTGCCAGCCCGCGCCACGAAGCCCTCGTGCGACGTGCGCTGCTGGACGCCGGCATCACCGTGTTTGGCGCGCTGCCGCGCCATGCCGAGATCAGTCTGCCGAAGCGGCATCTCGGGCTGGTCCAGGCTGAGGAGCAGGCGGAAATCGGCAAGCTGATCGACGAGGCCGCGCGCTTCGTCGCCGAGCATGTCGATCTCGACGCAGTGCTGCGTTCGGCTGCCACCTGGTCGCCGCAACCTGCCGCAAGCGGCGTCAACGTGACGCCGCCCGGCCAGCGCATTGCGCTCGCCCGTGACGCTGCATTCTCCTTCGTCTATCCGCATATGCTGGAAGCGTGGCGCGCGGCGGGCGCAGAGATCTCGACATTCTCGCCGCTGGCTGACGAAGGCCCCGATGCGGGCGCGGATGTGTGCTGGCTGCCTGGCGGCTATCCCGAGCTGCACGCCGGCAAGATCGCGGCCAATGCGCGCTTCCGCAGCGGATTGCGCGCCTTCGCCGAAACGCGCCCGGTGCACGGTGAGTGCGGAGGCTATATGGTGCTGGGCACCGCTTTGACCGACGCCGAGGGCATCAGCCACGAGATGACCGGGCTGCTCGGCCTGGAGACGAGCTTTGCCAAACGCCGCATGCATCTGGGCTATCGTCTGGCCGAGCTTGCCACGCCGATGCCGGGTCATCAGGCCGGCGCACGCCTGCGTGGCCACGAATTCCACTATTCGACGATCCTGGCGCAACCCGACACGCCGCTGGCGGTCGTGCACGACGCGACAGGCGCGGTCATCGCCGAGACCGGCTCGCGGCGGGGACAAGCCACCGGCACGTTCTTCCATCTGATCGCGGAGGATCGGTGAGCGGTTTTGTTTCCTTCGTCTCCGCCGGCCCCGGCGATCCCGAGCTCCTCACGCTCAAGGGTGCCGCGCGCCTGCGCGAGGCCGACGTCGTGCTCTATGACGATCTTGCTTCAGGCGCGATCCTCGATCTGGCCCGGCCCGGTGCCAATCTCGTCGCGGTGGGAAAGCGGGCGGGACGCCCCTCGACCAAGCAGCACCATGTCAACCGGCTGCTGGTCGACTATGCCGTGACAGGCGCGCGCGTGGTGCGATTGAAGTCGGGCGATGCCGGCATCTTCGGCCGACTCGAGGAGGAGCTCGAGACGCTGCGGGAAGCGGGCATCCGCTACGAGATCATTCCCGGTGTCACCACGGCCTGCGTCGCTGCGGCTCAGGCGGGGATTCCCCTGACCCGGCGCCATACCTCGCGCCGGGTGCAGTTCATTACCGGCGCGGACGTCACCGGCGAGCTGCCGCCAGACCTCAATTGGGCGGCGCTGGCCGATCCGGAGGCGACGACCGTAGTCTATATGGGCCGCCGGACGTTTCCGGCGCTTGTCGCGAAATTGATCGAGCATGGCCTCGCCCCAACCACGCCGGCGTTGTTTGCCGAATCGCTCGGCCGTCCCGATGAGCGGCTGGTCCGCACCACCATTTCTGAACTTGCCGAGCAGCTTGCGCGGGGCGGGGCGGCCTCCACGGCGGCCGTCATCCTGTTCGGCGCGCTGGCCGGGGATTATCCGTCATGACGCTCTCGGCAGCCCTTCGCCCCTTGACGCCCGGCTGGCGAAAGGGGCACACAGGAGACGCATGGTGCTCGACGCGGCGCAAAGCGCCGGAGCATAATCGGGAATGGGGATGGGCGGACCCAGTTGCGGCGCCCAAAACCCCAGCCGCCCCCGCGACTGTAAGCGGTGAGGGACTTCGATCAGCCACTGGGCCGCAAGGCGCGGGAAGGCCGGAGACTCCCAGTGAACCGCGAGCCAGGAGACCGGCCGTGCACGTTTTGAGGCCAAGGCCGTCGGGTGTGACGGCAAGAAGGATCTGAGCCATGCATATCGAACCCGGACTAGTCTCGGACGCCAAGCTCGTGCTGAGTTACGCAACCGGCATCGCCGTGGGCGGTGTTGCCTTGAAGCTCGCGGTCGAGACCGTGCGCGAGCAGGGCATCATTTCGTTCGCGGCGCGCACGCTCGCCGCCACGGGACTCGTGTTTATCTTCTTTGAGATCCTGCCGCACTTCCCGGTCGGCGTCTCCGAAGTGCACTTCATCCTCGGCTCGACCTTGTTCCTGCTGTTTGGAGCTGCGCCTGCGGCCTTCGGCCTCGCGTTCGGCCTGCTGTTCCAGGGCATCTTCTTCGAGCCGCCCGACTTGCCGCAATATGGCATGAACGTCACCACGCTGCTGGTGCCGCTGTTCGGGATCCAGGCGATCGCCACGGGAATTATTTCGCGCAACACGGCCTATGTCGATCTGAAGTACCGCCAGGCGCTGGCGCTTTCGACGACCTATCAGGCGGGTGTCATCGCCTGGGTGGCGTTCTGGGCGATTTATGGATCGGGCTTCGGCGCGACTAACCTCGCCAACATCGCCACCTTCGCGGCGTCCTATGCGCTCGTCATCGTGATCGAGCCGCTCGCCGATCTTGGCGTGCTGGCGCTGGCGAAGTCGCTGCGCGGCGTCACCGCAGCCGGCCTCGTCACTCCGCGTTTGCACAACGCGGCCTAGAGACACGCGAATGGGCGGCCGTTATGGCCGCCCTTCGCAGCTACGATGCTCACGCTCTCCCTGATAGGCATCGGTTGCGGCGATCCCGAGCAGCTCACGCGTGCCGCGATTACCGCCATCAACGCGGCCGATCTCGTCCTGATCCCGCGCAAGGGGACTGCCAAATCCGACCTCGCCGATCTCAGGCAGGCGATCTGCGCGGATGTGCTCACCAGCGACACGACCCATATTGCCGAGTTCGATCTGCCCGTCCGCGACGCCGCTGAAGCGGACTATCGCAAGGGCGTGGACGATTGGCACGATGCCGTCGCCGCTGCCTGGTCGCAGACGATCGCAGATCATCTCGAAGGCGAGGGCAAGGTCGCGCTGCTGATCTGGGGCGATCCCTCGCTTTACGACTCCTCGCTGCGCATTGCGCGGCGGCTCAATCCGTTGCCCGAGATCGAGGTCGTGCCCGGCATCACCTCGATCCAGGCGCTGTGCGCGGCGCATGCGCTGCCGCTCAACGACATCGGCGAGCCGTTTCTGGTCACGACGGGACGCCGCTTTCGCGATGGCGGCTGGCCGGCGGGTGTCCACACCGTGGTGGTGATGCTCGACGGCGGCACGGCGTTCCAGTCGCTCGATCCGGAAGGCCTGCACATCTGGTGGGGCGCCTATCTCGGCATGCCCGATCAGATTATCATGTCCGGCGCGCTGGCCGAGATCGGTGCGCGGATCGTCGCCGTCCGGCAAGAGGCGCGCGAGCGGCACGGCTGGATCATGGACAGTTACATCCTCAAGCGCAGGCCGTGAGGCAAGCGAGGCAGCATGCTCCCCGAATGGCTCTCCCAACGATGCCCCGATATCTCCGCAGTGCATCGCGAGGCGGCGGTGGCGCGGCAGGCGCAACTGACCAAACCGGCCGGCGCGCTCGGCCGGCTCGAGCAGCTCGCGATCGAGCTTGCAGGCCTGCAAGCGACCGAGCAACCGCGCGCGGCGCGGGTGCCGATCATCATCTTCGCCGGCGATCACGGCGTCGTCGCGCAGGGCGTCTCGGCCTATCCGAAAGAAGTGACCATCGCGATGCTGGCGAATTTCGCCTCCGGCGGTGCCGCGATCTCGGTGCTCGCGCGTGAGCTAGGCTCCAGCCTTCAGGTTATCGACGCCGGCACGCTGGCGCAGGAGGAGATGGCTGGAATCGTGACCGACAAGCCGCGCAACGGCACGCGCGATTTCAGCGTCGAAGCTGCGCTCACCCCCACGGAGCTGGCATTTGCGTTCGAAGCCGGCCGACGTGCAGTGACCCGCGCGCAGGCCGGCCAGCCCGATCTTTTGATCTTCGGCGAAATGGGCATCGGCAACACCACGACTTCGGCGGCGATCGCGGCCGGCTTGCTCGGCGTGAGCGCGGAGGAGATCGCGGGCAGCGGCACCGGCATCGACGCGGCTGGCCGTGCGCACAAGGCGCGGGTGATCGACGCTGCGATCGCGCGCCATGGCATTGCAGGCGCTTCGCCCGAAAAGATCCTGTGCGCCGTCGGCGGTCTCGAGATCGCGGCTATCTGCGGTGCTATTATCGCGGCTGCACAGCGCCGCATCCCCGTGTTGATCGACGGCTTTATCGTGTCGGTCGCGGCGCTGGCGGCGGCGCGGCTCAACCCGTCGTGCCAGCCGTTCCTGCTGGCCTCGCATCAGTCCGCCGAGCAGGGGCATCGGCTGGTGCTTCGCGCGCTCAACGTGCAACCGCTGATCAGCCTCGATCTCAGGCTCGGCGAAGGATCGGGCGCGGCCATCGCGCTGCCGCTGGTGCGGTCGGCCTGTGCGCTCCACAACGGCATGGCGACCTTTGCGCAGGCCAATGTGCCTGACCGACCGGCCTGATCAAGTCGTCTGCTGATTGACACAGACGACGCGCCAGCCGGTCGCGAGCCGGTCGATCCGGGTCAGCGACAGCGGATCGATCACGAAGCGGAGCGCCGCTTGAGGCGTCAGATCCAGCGCGATGCACAGCGCCGCGCGGATCGTGCCGGAATGCACGACGAGCGTTGCAGCCCCGGCGCCGATCTTCGACAGACCCAGCCGGACCCGCGCGACCTGATCCTCAAAGCTTTCGCCGCCCGGGGGCCGTCCGCGCGCCGGATCGTTCCAGAACCGTGCATAGGCCTCGCCACCGGTCGCGGCGAGTTCGTCATGCCGACGGCCGGTCCAGTCGCCAAAGTTCTGCTCGCTGAATTCGTCCAGCTGCAGCGGCTCGAGCCCCAGCGCGCGGGTCGTCTCGATCGTGCGCCGCGACGGGCTCGCATAGCTCGCGGCGTCCCGCGGCAGGCGCTGCCGCAGCGCCTCCAGCTGCGCGCGATCGCCGAGATCGGCCGGCGCGTCCGCCGCATGGATCGTCCCCGTGACGCCATCGACGGGCGCGTGTCGTATCAGCCAGAGGAAGGTCTCGCCTTCCATGCTTATCTCCAGGGAAATTGGTCGCCGTGGCACTAACGCGGCAACTGATACATTGACTCTGTCTGGATCGTAATCCTAGATGCTCGCGACGGTTTCCCCGAGAGGGGATGAAAAGGGAATGCGGTGCGGGGACATTGTCCCCAATGCCGTGGCTGCCCCCGCAACTGTAAGCGGCGAATCTTGCGTCACGTGCCACTGGGTGTCTCGGTCCCGGGAAGGCGACGCAAGGTACTGACCCGCGAGCCAGGAGACCTGCCGTCAGCCGTGGTCACACGCGAAGATGTCGGTCGGGGAGTACAGACATTCGGCTTCATCGGAAGGCTTATAAGCCCGAAGATGGGACCTTGGTTCGCTGTGACGTGCCACTGACGTCATACCGAGGTCCAAGACCGTGTCTCCTGTTCGTATTGTACGACCGCGCGCGTTCCTGCTCGCATCCGCCGTGCTGACATCCTTTGCCGTGCTTGATCCGCCCGCCGCGCTGGCGCAGCAGGCCCGCGAACCTCTGCCGCCGGTCGAGGTAACGCCCGCCCAATCCCGCAAGCCGGCCAAGCCCGCCGCGCGGGAGGCGCAGGGCCCGCGCCGCGCGGCTGCGCGCAGGCCAACGGTCGCATCTGTAACGCCTAAGCTTGTCGTGCCGACCGCGGCAGCACAGACGCCGCTCAACACCAATGCCGTTGCGGAAAGCGCCTCGCGCCTTGGCCTGACCGTGCGCGAAACGCCCGCGACCGTGGAGGTGATCTCGGCCGCAACCATGCGCGAGCAGGGCTACCGCACCGTGTCCGACGTCGCGCAGGGCGCGGTGGGCGTCACATCCGGCGACAATCCGGCCGAGCCTTCGGCTTTCTCCATGCGCGGCTTCACCAACAGCCAGATCAACACGCTCTACAACGGCATCAAGATCGGTCCGCAGAACATGACCTCGCGGATCACCGACACGGCCAATCTGGAGGCCGTCGAATTCCTGAAGGGTCCGGCGTCGCTGATGTCAGGCGAGGGCGCCGCCGGCGGCGCGATCAACTTCGTCACCAAGCAGCCGCACACCGGTCCGATCCGGAACGAGGCGGATTTCTCCTGGGACTCACTGAACTCGTTCCGGGCGCATTACGGCTCGGGCGGCAGCACCAATGTGCAGGGGCTCGATTATCGCTTTGACGTCAGCCGTTCCTCGCTCAACGGCTTTGCCGACGACACCAACACCAAGACGCTCGACGTGTCGGGCCAGCTCAACTACCGCATCTCCGACAGCCTCAAGGTCTGGGGCGCCATCGAGTACCGCGAGGATCGCTCGAAAGCCTATTGGGGCGTGCCGCTGGTGCCGATCGCCTTCAGCGGCTCGCATGCGACGACGGGCATCGTGTCCGGCAGTTATTTCAACAAGACTGATCTTGGGGCCGTCACGATCGACGACCGCACCTTCAACACCAACTACAACGTGCTCGACAACAAGAACGTAGCGAAGGAGGTCTGGCTGCGCGGCGGTTTCGAGCTGAAGCTGGCGCCCGACCTGACGCTGAAAAGCCAGGCCTATGGTTACGGCGCAGAGCGCACCTGGTTCAACAATGAGATCGAGGCGTTCAATTCCGGTACGAACCTGGTGGACCGTGAGCGCTTCTATGTCGCGCACAGCCAACGCCTGGTCGGCAACATCACCGACTTGATCTGGGATGCGAATATCGCCGGCTTTGACAACCGCTTGGTCACGACGCTGTCCTCAAGCTATCTTGATTTCGTGAGGCCGGGCGCCGCGAATTTCCCCGGCGATTCCGTTCCACTGGTCGATCCGCCTCGCGGCTATTACGGCCTGCTCACCATTCAGCAGCAGACTGCGCGCATCGATAATGAGGCGCTGTCATTCGAGGACCGGCTGAAGCTCACGCGCAGCTTTTCGCTAGTCGGCGGCCTGCGCGTCGAGCATATCGGGCTCGACCGCAATTCGACCGACAAGTTCGGTCTGGAGAAGGCGAACTTCCCGTTCTCGCAATCGTGGGCCCCGACCACCGGCCGTATCGGCTATACGTGGGAAGCCGTTCCGGGCCTGACCTTCTTCAGCCAATATGCGACCGGCGCCGACATCGCAGCCAACAACATCTTCCTGCTCAATCCGACCGATCCGCTCAACCTGACCACCGCGCGCACCTATGAGACCGGCGTCAAGCATCTGTTCTGGGACAACCGGGCGGAGTGGTCGTTCTCGGCCTACGACATCCTGCGCAAGAACGTCTATGCCGCGGCCGGCGGCATGCAGCTCAATCTTGCCGGACGGCAGGAATCGAAGGGCGTCGAGCTTGCCGCGTCCGTGCGTCCGATCGAGCCTCTGCGTCTCTGGGGCAACATCGCCTATGTCGATGCGCGCTACGCCGACTACGATTTTGTCGGCGGCTCGTTCTCCGGCAACACGCCGCCGAACGTGCCGCGCGTCGTCGCCAACGCCGGCGCGTCGTACCGGTTCTTCACGCCCTGGGCGGTCGAGCTCGGCATCACCGGCCGCCATGTCGGCGACCGCTACAACACCGATGCCAACACCGTGACGTTGAAGGCCTACACCGTCGCGGACGTCTATGCTTTCGTCGACATCCCCAAGACCGTGTTCAATGCGGTCGATCAGGCCCGCCTGACCTTCCGGGTGCGCAACATCGCCGACAAGCGTTACGCGATCTGGGGCGATCCGTTCTATCCCGACCAGATCCTGCTGGGCGCGCCGCGCACCTATGAAATCTCGGCCGCGTTCAAATGGTAGGACGCTGATCGATGATGCGCGCGATCGTCCTGCTGCATCGATGGCTCGGGGTCGCGTTCTGCCTGCTGTTCGCGATGTGGTTCGCGACGGGAATCGTGATGCACTTCGTTCCGTTTCCGTCGTTGACGGAATCTGAACGCTTTGCCGGGCTCGTGCCGCTGGCTAGCGCGCAGATGAAGATCACGGTCGCCGACGCGGTGGCTGCGAGCGGGATCGCGGATGCGACACGCGTTCGCCTGATCCAGCGCAGCGACGGACAGGTCTATGTCGTCTCGGGGCCGTCGCGCGCGGGCGCAGTCCGCGCCTCCGATGGGGCCGACGCGTCGGTCAAATCATTCGACGTCGCGCTAGCCATCGCGCGAGATCACGCACGCAGCCGTGGGCTTGATGCCGCGCGGGCCGCGATCGTTGCGCGTTCGGACTACGATCAATGGAGCGTGCCGAACGGCTTTGACCGCCACCGGCCCTTGTTTCGGGCTGCCCTGGGCGACTCCGCGGGAACGGAGGTCTATGTCTCCTTGCTCACTGGCGAGATCGTCCTGGATACGACGCGCAGCGAGCGCGGATGGAATCTCGCCGGAAGTGTGCTGCACTGGATCTATCCAACAGTCCTGCGAAGCAACTGGTCGTTGTGGGATCGGGTGGTCTGGACCTTGTCGCTGCTGGCCCTGATCGCGGCTTTGCTAGGCGCTGTGCTCGGACTTGCGCGGATCAAACCTCAAAGCGGCCTGATCGGTTCACCCTATCGCGGCTGGCATGCGCTGCATCATCTCATCGGCCTCGCGGCGGCGGTGTTCGTGCTGAGCTGGATTTTCAGTGGCTGGCTCTCCATGGATCATGGGCGGCTGTTCTCACGTGGGCAATTGGACTCCACTGAATCCAGCGTGATGAACGCTTCACCGAACTGGGCGGCGGCTGCATCGCTCGATCGGCAGCCTGTATCGCCGTCGACCCGCGAGATCGAATGGTTTGCCTTCAACGGCAATCTCTATCGGCGGGATCGCACGGCCCTTGCCGGTCAGACATTGATCGAGGCAGGGGATGCGCCCCGCGATGGACCAACGGGATCTCTGGATGTGCACGAGGTCCAGGGGCTGACCGCGCGCCTCGCGGCCGGCTGCAGCGGTCCGTCCGTACTTGCCGCCAACGACGACTATCCCGCGCAATCCACCGTCCCGGGGGCCCCGGTCTACCGCTCCTACTGCGGCGACGTCTGGTTCGACATCGACGGTGCCGATGGCAATTTGCTGCAAAGGCTTGATTCGTCGCGGCGGGCTTATCGCTGGTTCTACGGCGCGCTGCACACGCTGGATTTTCCGGTCCTCGTCGCGCGTCCGCTGCTGCGCGACGGCTTGGTCGTCGGGCTCTGCACCCTCGGCTTTCTGTTCTCTATTACGGGCGTCGTCATCTGCTGGCGCCGCCTGCGTCCTTCCTTCGCAGCCTGAGAGCCGGAGCGAGGTCAAACCGCCGCTTACTGATCGTACAATAAAGAGAGGCTGAGCCGACTGCCATGCATAGCTCATAAGCAATCGCAT
This sequence comes from Bradyrhizobium sp. WSM4872, assembly GCF_055811715.1. Taxonomy (NCBI): domain Bacteria; kingdom Pseudomonadati; phylum Pseudomonadota; class Alphaproteobacteria; order Hyphomicrobiales; family Nitrobacteraceae; genus Bradyrhizobium; species Bradyrhizobium sp. WSM4872. Next base: position 44,902 of record NZ_JBVVPT010000005.1, read on the forward strand.
GGCCGGTAGCACCCGTTGATCGCCTGCAAATTAGACAGTCCGTGCGCGGCGCATGGATTGCGGTGCAGCGGATGTGGGGTTTCGTCCGGGAAAACTCGTGGTGCGCTGCACTTATCTCGCGTGGAACGATCCACGCGGACCTGCTCTCCATGCAGGCAGCGCTGCACTAAAATGTGCCTCGGCGGGCTGCGCCGGTTGCGTTCTGCTCCAGTGCGTTGCGACAACTCTGACCCTATCCCGAGCCCATCGCTCTGTCGCACGCTCGCAAGCGGTGGCATGACAGGGGATGACGATGAGCGCTCTCGGCTTGGGATTGTACTTCGCGACGGACCGGAACCACCCGGCGTTCGGTTCGAATGTCGTCCGCAGCTGACCCACACATGAGCGCTGACGAAAATCACTGGGAAGTCGGCACCGATATCGGCGGCACCTTCACCGACATCATCGCGATCCGACACTCCCCCGCGGAGGCACGGATCGCGAAAGTGCCATCGCGGCCGCAGGCTCCGGTTCAGGCGATGCTGGAGGCGATCGAGGCGGTGGGCCTGCGCAAGAGCGAGGTCAGGCGCTTCGTCCACGGCACCACGCGCGTGACCAACGCCATCGTCGAAGGACGGCTGCCGAAAGTGGCGCTGGTCGCGACCGCAGGCTTTGCCGACGTGCTGGAGATCGCGCGCTATCGCCGCCGCGATCTCTACCGTCTCGACATCCCGCCGAAATCGCCGCCGCTGGTGCCGCCGGAACGATGTTTTGGCGTCGCCGAGCGCCTCGATCATGAGGGCCGGGTGCTGAAGGTGCTGGAGGAATCGGAGATCGAGCGTCTGGTGGCCTGGCTGAAAATGACGGGCGTACAGAGCGTCGCCGTCGCGCTGCTGCATGCCTATGCCAATCCGGTCCACGAGAAAATGCTCGGCGAGCGGCTCAAGGGCGTCGTTGCCCACGTCTCGCTGTCCCACGAGGTCAATCCCGAGGCGCGCGAATACGAGCGGACTTCGGCGACCGTGTTCAACGCGGCCGCCATGCCGATCGCGGTGGAATATCTCAGCGAGCTGGAGCAGCGGCTGCCGATCGGCCCGGGCCTGCAGGTGTTTCATTCGGCCGGTGCCATGGTCCCGATCGCGGCCGTGAAGCGGCGGCCGCTGGTGATGGCGATGTCGGGCCCCGCGGCCGGCGTCTCCGCATCCGTCAGCATCGCGCGTCAGCTCGGCACGTCGCGGATGCTGACGTTCGACATGGGCGGCACCACGACCGACGTGTGCCTGATCGTCGACGGCCAGGCCGAGATGACAGACGGCCGCATGCTCGGCGACAAGCCGCTGCGCCAGCCGATGCTCGCGGTTCACTCGATCGGGGCGGGCGGTGGATCGATCGTGCGCAACGGCCCCGGCGGCCTGACGGTCGGGCCGGAAAGCGCCGGCTCCGAGCCGGGACCGGCCTGCTACGGCCGCGGCGGTACCGAGCCGACCATCACCGACGCCAACGCCGTGCTCGGTTATCTCAATCCCGAAACCAGGCTTGGTGACCGGATCGGAATCGACATCAAGGCAGCCAGCGATGTCATCGCGCCGATCGCGCGCACTCTGAGGCTGAGCCCGACCGAAACCGCGCTCGGCATCATCAAGGTCGCGAATGCGACAATGGCGCGTGCGCTCCGCCGCGTCACCGTCGAGCGCGGCATCGACGGACGCGACTGCACGCTGCTCGCCTTTGGCGGTGGTGGCCCGATGCATGCCGCGAGCCTTGCCGATCTCTACGGGATTGCCGAGATCGTCGTTCCCACCGCGTCGAGTGCGTTTTCGGCGCTGGGCTGTCTCACCGCCGATTTCAGCTTTCTCCAGCAGCAAACCCTGCGCGCTGCGCTCGACCGCATCGACATCACCCGTGTATCCGAGCGGATCGGGGTGCTGATTGAGGATGCTTCGGCGCCGCTCATCGCCAATGGCGTTGCCGAGACCGAGATTCGGGTCGAGCTGGTGGCCTTGATGCGCTACGCGGCGCAGAACGACGCTATTCCGGTGCCGTTCGCGCGGCCGCTCGACGTCATCGCGCTGAAGAAGGACTTTCTGGCACGGCACCACGAGCTGTTCGGCTACGCGACGGGCGAGAGCTGCGTCATCGAATCCGTGCGGGTGCAGGCACGCCGTCCATCGACGACCGTCGTGAGCCGGCCGGCCGTTGTGGTCAGAGCGGTCTTCAAAGGCGAGCGCATCTGCTCGTTCGACGGCTTTCACGACGTCGCCACACGCATCATCGACCGTGCCTCGCTGAACGAAATCGTCAGCGGCCCGGCCATCATTGAAGACGCATGGTCGACCGTGGTGGTCCCGCCCGGCTGGCAGGCGAGGCCGGATGTTTCAGGCAATCTGTTCCTGACGCGGGTGGCCGCATGAAGCTCGATCCGTTCGTCGTCGAGGTCATCAGGCACGGGCTCTCGGCCGCGGCCGAGGAGATGAGCCTGGTGATGACGCGCTCGGCGCGCTCGCCGCTGCTGCGCGAGGCCGGCGATCTTTCGTCGGCGATCACGGACGGCCGCGGCGACCTGGTCGGGCAGGGGCGCGACATCCCGATCCATCTCGGCGCAATGGCCTATACGGTGCTCGAATTGCTGAAGGTGGTGCCGCGCGACAGCCTGAACGACGGCGACGCACTGATCTACAATGTCGGCCCGCTCGGCGGCAATCATCTCAACGACGTCAAGGTCGTGCGCCCCGTCTTCGTCGACGGCGAGATCGTGGCGTTCGCGGTCAGCCTTGCGCACTGGCCCGATATCGGCGGCACCTGGCCCGGAAGCTATTTTGCGAAAGCCATCGATACCTTCCAGGAGGCGATGCGCATTCCGCCGGTGCTGATCGCCACGGCAGCGGGCGTCAATACGCCGATCGTGCAGCTGCTCAAGGCCAATGTTCGCGATCCCGACTCCTGCGAGGGCGATCTTCTCGCCCAGATCGCCGCAACAAAAGCCGGCGAGAAGCGCATCGTCGAGCTTTGCCGCGAGCACGGCAAGGCGGTCTTCACGGCGGCACAGTCGCGCCTGCACGATCTCTCTGAAATCGAGATGCGCGAGGCGTTGCGCGATCTGCCTGATGGCGTCTACGAGGGCGAGGATTATCTGGACGACGGCGGCGTCAACAACGCGCCTGCGCGCATTCATGTCAAGATCACCATCGCCGGCGACGAAGCGGCCTTCGATCTTTCGGAAAGTTGCGACCGCGTCTCGAATTTCTGCAACACGACCCCGTTCATGGCACGCTCCGCGGTGGCCTATGCCGCGCGCATCATGAGCGGGCGCGACATGAACCAGAACGCGGGCGCGCTGCGGCCGCTGACCATCGTCACCCGCCCTGGCTCGATCCTGGAGCCGGGGTGGAATGCCTCAGTCGCGGCCGGCAACCACGAGACCTCGATGCGCATCGTCGATGCGATCTTCCGCGCCATGCAGCACACCATTCCGGAGCGTCTGTCGGCCGGCGGGGCGACCACGGCGGGCGTCCTCTTCTTCGCCGAACCGCGACAGAACGGTTCGTGGAAGATGCTCTACGAGGTCCACGGCGGTGGCGAGGGCGCGCGGCACGATCGAGACGGCATATCGGCGACGCGGGTGCACCTGTCCAACACCTCGAACACCCCGGTCGAGGTGATCGAGGCGAATTACGCGATCCAAGTCGAGCAGCAGGCCATTCGCCGGCAGTCCGGCGGCCCGGGCGCCCATCGCGGCGGGGACGGCGTCATCCGTAGCTATCGTATCCTGGCGCCGTCGATGCATCTGACCACCTGCATCGAGCGCATGGTGATAGCGCCGTTCGGCATGCAGGGCGGCGAACCCGGCAAGGCCTGCCGGATCTCGCTGATCAGGCAGGGCGCGAACGTCGCGATCGACGGCAAGTCGAACCTGGTGCTGCAGCAAGGCGATCTCGTCACGATCGAGACGTGCGGCGGCGGTGGCTACGGCGCCGAGGCTGCGGAATGAAGGGATCGCAATGAGCAAATTGTTGCGAACCGGGCTGAATGCCGGCGACAGCGCGCCCATGGCCGTGGTCGGGGGCGAGGGCGTCTATTTTCATCTGTCGGATGGTCGCAAGCTCATCGACGGCAGCAACACCGGCGGCGGCCTCGGACATCGTCATCCCGCAATGGTGGAGGCGATCCGCCGCGCCGCGGATACGCCCGTCGTGAACGAGGGGTGGACCTGGGTCGGCCGCGAGCAGGCGGCTGACGATTTGATGGCCACCGCCTTCAAGGGCGAAGAGGATTGGGTCGGTGCGGTGCGCTTCTGCATCAGCGGCAGCGAGGCCAACGACATGGCGCTGTCGCTGTGTCAGGCGTTGACGCAGCGGTCTGCGCTGGCAACGCGGGAACGCGCCTATCACGGCATTACGGGCCTGTCGCGCAGCATGACGGTGCAGCCGCAATGGCATGGTGGCCTCGCTGTGCACTCAGGCGGCTCGAAGCTGCCGGCGCCGATGGCGCCGGTGCGGATATTGCCGGCGCCACAGGGCGCTATCTATGGCGCGCCGGCCAACAATGTTCCCCCCAGCGAATATCTGGCCGATGCCACGCGCCTGCTTTCGGATACCGCAGCGACGATCATCGACTACACGCAAGGCGGCATCTATTACGACGGCGCCTACCAGGACGAGGTGGCGCGGTGCGCGCGGCAGGCTGGCTCCTACTGGATCGCCGACGAAGTGGTGACCGGTGCGGGCCGCGCCGGGCGCTGGTTCGCGTTCCAGGGTGCCGAAAGTCGTCCTGAGATCGTGACGCTCGGAAAATCTCTCGGTGGCGGCGCGGCGGCGGTTGCCGCGGTCGTGGTGTCGAAAGACATCCTCGAACGGCTCAAGGGCACGAGCTGGCAGAATTACGGCACGCTGCGCGGGCATCCCATCAGCATGGCCGCCGTTAGCGCCTATCTGAAGGTCGTCAGCGAAGACAGGATTTTGGAGCACGTGAGGGGCCTCGAAAAGCTGTTCACCCGCCGCCTGCTCGCCATCGCGCAGAAACATCCGAGCGTGCAGCGCGTGGCGGGGCAGGGGCTGCACTGGACCGTGGAGCTGCACGGGCCGGACTGGCGCTCCTGGCACGCTGACACTACCGAGGTGCCGATCGCCTCGCGCGTCGCGGAGCGGGCCCTGGAGGCAGGCGCCGTGATCGGCACCAGCGGCGAGCAGACCTCGCTGTTCCTCGCACCGCCGCTCGTGATCTCCGAGCATGAGGCCGGGCTGCTTCTGGACGCGCTGGACCACGGTCTCGATGTTGCGGATGAAGAGCAGACATGATGGTGCATCGCGCAACGCACACTGTGCCGATCGGCAGCCACCGGCTGGAAAGTCCGGGCGATGCTGCGTTATGCTGCGCGCGCCGGCACGTGATTGAACTGTAGCTTAGCTCGAGACATCACCAGGAAATCGCCGATGCGTATCGTCAATGTTGCCGCCGCCCAGATGGGTCCGATTCAGAAAGCCGACAGCCGCGAGGCCGTGGTCAAGCGCATGATTGCGCTGATGGACGAGGCCAAGAGCAAGGGCGCCGACCTGATCGTCTATCCGGAACTGGCGCTCACGACCTTCTTCCCGCGCTGGTACGTGGAGGACCGGGCCGAGTTCGACAATTGGTTTGAGCGCGAGATGCCGAATGCGGCGACCCGGCCGTTGTTCGAGCGCGCGACGCAGCACCAGATGGCGATGAATTTCGGCTATGCGGAGCTGACGCCGGATGGGCATCATTTCAACACTGCTGTTCTCACCGACAAATCCGGCAAGATCGTCGGCAAATATCGCAAGATCCATTTGCCCGGTCATGTGGAATACGACACCAAGCGTTCGCACCAGCATCTGGAGAAACGGTATTTCGAGCCGGGCGATCTCGGCTTCAACGTCTGGCGCGAGCTCGGCGGCATCATTGGCATGGCCATCTGCAACGACCGGCGCTGGCCGGAGACCTATCGCGTCATGGGCTTGCAGGGCGTCGAGATGGTGCTGATCGGCTACAACACGCCGTCGGTGAATGCGGAGAGGAGCGATGAGGGCGTCGAGAAACGCCTGTTCCACAACCGCCTCTCCGCGCAGGCCGGCGCCTATCAGAACGCGACCTGGGTCGTCGCGGTGGCCAAGGCCGGCAACGAGGACGGACACCCGCTGTTTGGCGGCAGCCTGATCGTCGATCCCAATGGCGAGATCGTCGCCGAGGCGAAGACGGAGGAGGACGAACTGCTGGTCCACGCTTGCGACCTCGATGCCACCACCTTCGGCAAGACCACGATCTTCAATTTCGCGCAGCATCGCCGCATCGAGCATTACGGCCTGATCACCAGCCGAACGGGCGCAGTGCCGCCGCCGGAGAAGTGACGTCGATGGCGGACAAGGGCACATCAGGTATTCCCCTGCGCGAGCTCGATCCACGCGACCGCTACAAGCTGCTCTGCGGCGTGGTGGTGCCGCGGCCGATTGCGCTGGTGACGACGCTCGATGCCAACGGGGCGGTCAATGCCGCGCCATTCAGCTTCTTCAACGTGTTCTCGGAGAGTCCGGCGCTGATCGTACTCGGTCTCCAGCACAAGCCGGATCACAGCCCAAAGGACACCACTCGCAACATCCATCGCGACGGCGAGTTCGTCGTTCACATGGTGGACGAGGCGCTGTCGGTAGCGATGAACGACTGCGCGGTCGATTTTCCGTCCGGTGACAGCGAGGTCGCTGCGGCAGGGCTCGCGACCCTTCCCTCAATCGACGTGAAGGTGCCGCGCCTGGCCGCGGCACCCTTTGCGCTTGAATGCCGGCGTCATGTCGCGCTGAGCTTCTCGCCCGATCGCGAACTGCTGGTCGGCGAAGTGCTCCGGATTCACGCCCGCGAGGGCCTCGTCGACGAGGCCAACATGTATGTCGATCTCGACGCCTACCGGCCGATCGGCCGCATGTTCGGCAATCTCTACACGACGCAGCGGGATACGTTTGCGCTTGTCCGCGAGAGCCACGCGCAATGGCTCGCGCGGCAGGACGCCAAAGAGCTGAAGGACGCCTAGTGGTTCGAGAACTGCACCGTACCCAGCGCCATCGTGACGGCCGCCTGTGTCGGGTCAATCACGGCAATGCCGAGCGCGTCTTCGAGGGGATGGCGATGGCGCGCCATGCCGGCGCAGCCCATCACGATGGCGCGGGCGCCGTCCTCGTCGCGCAGCGCGCGGCCGACCTCAATCATCCTGGCGAGCGTGCCTTCCCCCGAGGCAGTTTCCGCGACGCTCATGTTGAGCGGCCGCTCGCCGGCGAGACGTTCGGTCAGTCCCATCTGCCTGAGATAGCGCATGTGACGTGGGATCGAGCGCTGGGCGATCGCGATGACGCCAAACGTTTCCGCACGGGCCAGCGCGGTCAGCACCCCGCACTCGGCAATGCCGAACACGGGCCGGTCGGTGCCTTCGCGGCAGACCTGAAGCCCGGGATCGCTGTAGCAGGCGATGACAAAGGCAGCCGAGCTGTTGTCGCCCTCGACCAGCCGGCGCAGCGGCATGGCGACGCCATCGACATCGGCCTGGCTTTCAATCCCGAACGGACCCTCGGCCAGCGATTGGCAGACCAGCTCCGGCCCGCCCTCGAAACCGAGCGGCTTCAGCGCGTCCTCCAGCCCTTGCGTGACCGCAGGGTTGGAATTTGGATTGATGACGAGGATGCGCGGTCGGGACATGCTGGTCTTCCTGCAAAATTGCGATCACTTGGCTTGAGCCTATCATGGAGTGCCTCATGACTGAACCCGCTTACGACCTGATCATTCGCGGTGGGCGCGTCGCGACGACGACCGACGTCTTTGAAGCCGATGTCGCCATCTCCGGCGAGACCATCGCCGCGATCGGGCGTGGGCTTCCGGCGGCGAAGCGCGAGATCGACGCGCGCGGGAAGCTCATTCTGCCCGGCGGCGTCGACAGCCACGCCCATATCGAGCAATTGTCCGCTGCCGGCATCATGAACGCCGACACCTTCGAGAGCGCGACCGTCTCGGCCGCTTTTGGCGGTACGACCACGGTGATCCCGTTTGCCGCCCAGCATGTCGGCATGAAGCTGCCGCAGGTGGTGGAGGATTATCATGCGCTCGCCAAGAAGGGCGCCGTGATCGACTACGCCTTTCACATGATCATTGCGGATGCGACCAAGGAGACGGTCGAGGAGCACATTCCGGCGCTGGTGAAGCAGGGGCACGCGTCGATCAAGATTTTCATGACCTACGACCGGCTCAAGGTCGACGACGAGCCGCTGCTGGACATCCTTCTTGCCGCGCGCCAGTCCGGCGCGATGTTGTGCGCCCACGCCGAAAACCACGGCATCATCGCCTGGATGGTGAAGCGTCTGCTCGCGCGCGGCTACACCATGCCGAAATACCACGCCGTCAGCCACGCCCGCGTGTCGGAGGCGGAAGCCTTTACCCGGCTGATCGGCATGGCGGCGCTGATCGACCAGCCCATCATGATCTTCCACGTCTCGACCGCCGAGGGCGCCAAGGTCATCCGCGACGCGCGGGGGCAGGGGTTGAAGGTGTTTGCCGAGACCTGTCCGCAATATCTGTTCCTGACCGCAGCCGATCTCGACAAGCCGGGTGCCGAGGGCGCCAAGTGGATGTGCAGCCCGCCGCCGCGCACGCAGGCCGACCAGGAGGCGCTGTGGCAGGCGCTGTCGCTCGGCGATCTCCAGACCATCTCGTCGGATCACGCGCCGTATCGTTACGACGAGACCGGCAAGCTGCGTGCCGGGCCAAATCCGAACTTCAAGCAGGTCGCCAATGGCCTGCCGGGACTGGAGCTGCGCTTGCCGCTGCTGTTCGATGCGATGGTATCGAAGGGTCGGCTGGGCCTGGAAAAATTCGTCGAGCTGACTTCGACCGCGCCAGCCAAGATCTACAATCTGCATCCGCGCAAGGGTTCGATCGCGGTCGGCGCCGATGCCGATATCGCGATCTGGGATCCCAATCGCGAGACCGTGATCGCCGACGAGATGATGCACGACCTCGCCGGCTATACGCCGTTTGCGGGACGCAAACTGAAGGGCTGGCCGGTGTCGGTGCTGTCGCGTGGCCGGGTGATCATCGACGGCAACAAGTGCCTCGCGAGCGCCGGCAGCGGCCAGTTCCTGGCACGCAGCGGCGGCGAGGCGGCCAGGCCGACGGGGCGGCTAGTCGCCGACATGGATCCGGAGCGGAATTTCGGAGCGAAGCTACTGTGACGGCGGATCGCGCGCGATGAAGATCGTCATCTTCGGCGGCACCGGCTTTGTCGGCCTCAATGTTGCGGAGGCGCTGCTCGCGCGCGGGCATGACGTGACGCTGTATGACCGTGCAGAGTTGCCGCCATCCGGGCGGCGATCTCTTGCCGACTACGGCGCACGGCTCAAAGCCGTGCAGGGCGATATCACCGACGCAGATGCCATCGATGCCCTGATCGCCGAAGGCGTTGATGCGATCGTGCTCGGCGCGGCGATCACAGCCGGTGATGAACTGGAGAGAGCATCGACCGCGCGCGTTCTCGAGATCAATGTGATGGCGCAGATCCCGATCCTGCTCGCCGCGATCCGTCATGGCGTGCGCCGGGTCGTCAATCTCTCGTCGGCATCGGCCTACGGCGCCGCGGGCGCGCGGGTCGAGATTCTCGACGAGGAAACGCCCTGCGATCCAGTCTCGTTCTACGCCATCAGCAAGTTCACATCGGAGCGATCGGTTGCGCGTCATGCCGAGCTCTTCGGCGGCGATTTCCTGAGCGTACGGCTGAGCGCCCTGTTCGGACCGTGGGAGCGACCGAGCTCGGTGCGCGACACGCCAAGCCTCCAGTTCCAGATCTTGGCCGCGTTCGCCCGCGGCGAGCCGGCGATCATGCCCGAAGCGGGCATGAGGGACTGGATCTACGCGCCGGATGCGGCCGAGGCCGTCGCACTGCTCATCGAATCCGAGCGGCCGCGCCACCGGCTCTACAACATCTCCAGCGGTGGGCTACGGCCTGCGCTGCAATGGGGCGAGGCCTTTGCGGCGTTGCATCCCGGCCTGCAATGCCGGCTCGCGGCGCCTGGGGAGAAAACCGTCATCAAGCTGCATGGACCCTATCGCGCGCCGCTGTCGGTGACGCGGATGGCGGATGAATTTGGCTGGCGGGCGCGGTTCGGCTGCGCCGAGTCGGCGGCCGCGATGAGCGCCTGGTTGACGCAGCATAAGGAGTGGATCTGAGATGCGGCTGCAGGGGCGCACGGCCATCATCACTGGAGCCGGCTCCGGCATCGGCCGTGCCAGCGCGAAGCTGTTCGCGGAGGAGGGCGCGCATCTCGCTCTGGTGGATCGCGATGCCGCGGGACTTCAGGAAACGTTGAGCCTGGTTGGCGATGCCATGACGCATGTTGGCGATGTCGGCGATGCCGATTTCGCCGAGGCCGTTGCAAACGACGTCGTGGCACGGCACGGCCGGCTCGACATTCTCATGACCGCGGCCGGCTTCTCCTGCGGCGGCACCGTGTTGACGACGGACCCTGCCGATTGGGACGCGGTGTTCCGCACCAATGTCGGCGGCACCTGGCTATGGGCGCGCGCCGCCGTGCCGCAGATGCAACGGCAGAAAAGCGGTTCGATCATTGCGCTTGCATCGCAGCTTGCGATTGCCGGCGGCAAGGGCAACAGCGCCTATATCGCGGCCAAGGGCGCGATCGTCAGCCTGACGCGGACGATGGCGGTGGATTTTGCAACCGATGGCATTCGCGTCAACGCGATCGCGCCCGGTGCGATCGACACGCCGATGCTTCGCCGCAGCTTTGCCCGACATGCCAATGCGGACGAGGTGCGGGAAACCTCCCGCAACCGCCATGCCATGAAACGGTTCGGCCAGGCCGAGGAGATCGCGCAGGCCGCGCTGCACCTCGCCAGCGATGCGTCCTCGTTCACGACCGGCACCGTGATGGTGGTCGACGGCGGCTGGCTCGCGGCATGAGCAATACGCTCACAGAGCTCGAAGTGAACGTTCGTGCCGATCTCGCGCGGATCGCGCATCCCGGTGCCGCCTGGCTCGAACCGAAGGCGGGCCCGGACGGCGAACCGGCGCTGGACGTGCTCGTGATCGGCGCCGGCCAATCCGGCGTCGCCATCGGCTTCGGCCTGATGCGCTCCCGCGTCAGCAACATCCTGCTGCTGGACAAGGCCGAGGCGGGGAGGGAAGGCCCGTGGCTCACCTATGCTCGCATGCCGACGCTGCGCAGCCCGAAGGACTATACGGGACCTGACCTCGACATCCCCAGCCTGACCTATCAGTCCTGGCATGAGGCCCGTGTCGGCAAGGAGAGCTGGCAGACACTCGACCTGATCCCGCGCGGACACTGGGCCGAGTATCTGCTTTGGCTGCGGCGCACGATCGGCCTGCCCGTGCGCAACGGCTGCGAGCTCTTGGAAATCCGGCCCGCGGCAGATGGTTTGCTCGCCGCACGCGTGAAACGTGGCGATGGAGTCGAGACGCTCCATGCCCGCAAGATCGTGCTGGCGACGGGACAGGAGGGGATGGGGAACTGGATGATCCCCGAGCCGCTGAGCCATCTGCCCGTGAGCTCGGTCGCAACCGTCGCCGACGACATCGATTTCGAAAATCTTCGCGGCAAGCGCGTCGCCGTGATCGGCGCCGGCGCATCTGCCTTCGACAATGCGGCAACCGCGCTGGAAGCGGGCGCAGCGGAAGTGCATCTGCTGTGTCGTCGTGCGCAGATCCAGCTGATCCAGCCCTATCGCTGGCTGACCTTTCGTGGCTTCCTGCGCCATCTCAGCGATCTCGATGATGCCTGGCGCTGGCGCTTCATGCGCGCCATCCTTGAGATGCGCGAAGGCTTTCCGCAGGCCACTTACGATCGCTGCGCACGTCACGCCAATTTCACATTGCACGAGGGCGCGCCGATCGAGGCCGCCGGCGAGACCGATCGTGGCGTGGAATTGCAGACACCGCGCGGCATCATCGCAGCGGATTTCGTCATCTGCGGCACCGGCATCGACATGAACTTTGCCGGCCGTGGCGAGCTGTCCGCATTTGCCGGCAATATCGCAACCTGGGCCGACCGCTACCAGCCCCCGGAGAGCGAGCGCAACGCGCGGCTCGGCCGCTTTCCCTATCTTGCCGACGACTACGCCTTCACCGAGCGTGTCGCGGGCGAGACGTCGTGGATCTCGAATATCCATCTCTTCGCCATCGCCTCCACCATGAGTTTTGGCCCGTCGGGATCGTCGATCAACGCGATGACGACCGCGGTGCCGAAGCTGGTGAATGGCCTGACGCGCGGCCTGTTCCGCGCCGATGTGGAACGGCACTGGGCCTCGCTCCGCGCCTATGACGTGCCGCAGGCCGTGGTCACGCGGCCAGCGCGAAAAATGGAGGAATCGCGATGATCGTCCATGCGCCGCCGCGACAAAGCGTCCACAAGAGCGCATCATGAGACTGGCGCGCAACTTGCTTCTTTCTTAACCTGTCCTGCTGGCGTTCCTGTCGAAAATTTTGGGGAAAACGAATGCGTTTTGTGTCTTTCAGATCGGCATCCTCCGTGCTCGCCACCACCGCGTTGTTGCTCGTCGCCACTGCGCCTTCGCAAGCGCAAACCAGGGCGGAGACCTTGCGCTATGTCACCGGCGCGTCCGTCAACACGCTCGATCCCAACATCCCGGGCTCGACGCGCGAATCCTTCGCGCTGAGCATGAGCACCTACGACCGCCTTGTCGCGTTCGGCCGCAAGCAGCTCAACGGCAAATGGGTGTTCGATCTCGACAAGATCACCGGCGAACTCGCCGAATCCTACGACGTCAGCCCGGACGGACTGAAGCTGACGTTCCGTCTGCGCAAGGATGCCAAGTTCCAGGACGGCTCGCCCGTGACCGCCGAGGACGTGAAATGGTCGCTCGATCGCTGCGTCACCGCGCCGATCCTCGGCAAGGCACAATTGCTGACGGGATCGTTGACGTCGGCCGACCAGTTCAAGGTGATCGATCCCCTCACGATCGAAGTGACGCTGCCGAAGCCCGACAAGCTGGCGCTGCCGAATCTCGCGACGGTCTACCCGTTGATCATCAACTCGAAGGTCGCCAAGGAGCATGCGACCCCGGACGATCCCTGGGCCACGGCCTGGCTGAAGGAGCATACCGCCGGCAGCGGTGCTTACGTGATCGAGAGCTTCAAGCCCGGCGAGCAGGTGATCATCAAGCGCAACGAGGCCTGGAACCGCGGCTCGCCCGACAAGCCGGCCTTTTTCAAGCGCGTGATCGTGCAGTCCGTGCCGGAGCCCGCGACCCGCGCCAATCTGGTCGAGCGCGGCGACGCCGATCTCGTCGTCGATCTCCAGGCCAGCGACGTGCAGTCGCTCGAGGCCAAGGGCAAGCTCAAGGTGGTCTCGACGCCGCAATACAATTCGATCACCTTCGTCTCGATGAACAACCAGATCCCGCCTTTCGATAACGTCAATGTCCGACGTGCTATCGCCTTCGCGCTGCCCTATGAGGACATGTTCAAGGCTGCCTTGTTCGGCCGCGGAGCGCCGCTGTTCGGTGCGAATTGGCCCGATGGCAAGCCGCTGAACGGGATCTATCCGTTCCAGGCACCGGTGAAGACCGATCTCGACAAGGCGAGAGAATATCTGAAGGCCGCAGGACTCCCCGAGGGTTTTTCGACCACCTTCAGTTTCAACGTCGGCCAGGCCTCGACCGCGGAGCCGATGGCTGCTCTCGTGAAGGAATCGCTTGCCAAGATCGGGATCAAGGTCGACATCCAGAAGCTGCCCGATGCGCAGATGTCGACGCAGATCAACGAAAAGAAGCTGCCCTTGTTCACGGAAGGCATCGTCGCCTGGCTGCCCTCGACCGATTACTTCTACCGCAACTTCTACACCGGCAATCAGCGCTGGAATTACAGTTCGATCAACAATTCCGAGCTGGCCGCGATCGCGCAGGAAGCACGCTTCGAGCCCGACAAGGCCAAGTACGAGGAGGATGGCCGCAAGCTCAACGCGATCCATTTCAGCGAGATGCCGCAGATCCCGCTGTGGCAGCCGAATCAGGACGCCGTGATGGCCTCGTCGATCGAGGGCTATACCTACGAGTTCCATCGTCAGGTGGACTATCGCGACGTCAGCCGCAAGTGACATCCGCAACCCAGAGGCTCTGAAAGGTGATGACCGGACTTGGTGCGACCGTGACGCGCGCGGGGAGGCGGCTTCTGTCGTCGCTGCCGGCGTTGTTCGGCGTGCTGGTCTTCACCTTTCTCCTGATGCGGGTCCTCCCCGGAGATCCCGCGGTGTTCTTCGCCTCGGGGCCCAACGCCGGCAAGGAGGAGATCGAGCAGATCCGCAAGCAGATGGGGCTCGACAAGTCGGTGCCGGAGCAGCTCGTGTTCTATCTGTCCGATATCGGCCGCGGCAATCTGGGCCGCTCCATGATGACGGGACAGCCGGTGCTCAAGGATTTGCGCGAGCGTTTGCCGGCCTCGCTGGAGTTGACCTTCACGGCGCTCCTGATCGCGCTGATCGCGGCGGTGCCGCTCGGCGTGGTCGCAGCCTTGAAACCGGGATCGCTGGTCGATCATGGCGTGCGGCTGTTCTGCGCGCTCGGCGTCTGCGTGCCGACCTTCGTGTCGGGCCTGCTGCTGATCTATGTGTTCTACTATCTGCTCGGTCTTGCGCCTGATCCGACCGGGCGGATCGACGTCTTCACCTCGCTGCCGCCGCAGCGCACCGGGTTTCTGTCGGTCGATTTCCTGCTCGCGGGCGACATCGAGGGCTGGTGGGCGGCCTGCAAGCAGTTGATCCTGCCGGCAGTGAGCATGGCCCTGTTCGTCATCGCGCCGCTGGCGCGGATTACCCGTGCGTCGATGCTGGTCTCGCTCGGCAGCGATTTCGTGCGCACCGCGCGCTCGGTCGGATTGTCCTGGCAGAAGGTCGTCGTCACCTATGCGCTACGCAATGCGATCCTTCCCGTCATCACCATTGCCGGCATCGTGTTCTCGACCATGCTTGGCGCGAATGTCCTGGTGGAGAAGGTGTTCTCCTGGCCGGGCGTCGCCTCCTATGCGCTCGATGCGCTGCTGTCGTCCGATTATGCGCCGGTGCAGGGTTTCGTGCTGCTGATGGCTGGCATCTTCGTGCTGGTCAATCTCGTGGTCGACATCTGCTACGGCATCGCCGATCCCAGGGTGTCGATCGGATGACGAGCGCAACCCTCCGCCATTCGGTCTGGATCTTGCGCGGCAATCCGCTGACCGGTGTCGCCGCGGCGGGTGTCCTGCTGTTTGTCCTGGTCGCGATCTTCGGACCCTGGCTCGTGCCCTATGATCCCGTCGTCTCCAATGTCTCGGAAGCCTTGCAGCCGCCGAGCGCGGCGCATCTCGCCGGCACCGACCAGCTCGGGCGCGACGTGTTCAGCCGCCTCGTCGTTGCGGCACGGCTCGACCTCGCCATCGCGGTCTCGGCGGTCGGCATCTCCTTCGTGATCGGCGCCGTCGTAGGCTCTTTCTGCGGCTATGCCGGCGGCAGGCTCGACCGCTCGGTCGGCCGCTTCGTCGACGTCATGATGGCCTTTCCGCTGTTCGTGCTGGCGATGGCGATGGTTGCGGCGCTCGGCAATCGGATCGAGAACATCGTGATCGCGACCGCGATCATCAATCTTCCGTTCTACATCCGCTTCGCGCGGGCCGAGGTCAACGTCAGGCGCAATGTCGGCTGGGTGGAGGCGGCGCGTTCCTGCGGCGAGAGCCATTTCTCGGTGGTGCTGCGCTTCCTGCTGCCGAACATCCTGCCGGCGATGGCGGTGCAGATCTCGCTCAACCTCGGCTGGGCGATCCTGAACGCCGCCGGCCTGTCCTTCATCGGTCTTGGGGTCAAGCCGCCGACGCCGGAATGGGGCATCATGGTCGCGGAAGGCGCCCGCTTCATCTCGACCGGGCGGTGGTGGCTGGTGGCCTTTCCGGGCCTCGCCTTGATGATGGCCGTGCTGTGCTTCAACCTCCTCGGCGACGGGATGCGGGACATTCTCGACCCGCGCATGCGCACATGAGCGGGGAATTGCTCAGGATCGATGACCTCCACGTCGCATTCTCGACGCGACGAGGGATGGTCGAGGCCGTGCGCGGGGTCACGCTCAAGGTCGAAGCCGGCGAGATGCTCGGCCTCGTCGGCGAGAGCGGCTCGGGCAAGTCGGTGACCGGTTTTGCGACGACGCGGCTCCTGGACTCAGCCGGGCGCGTCACCGCGGGCAAGATCCTGTTTCGCGGCCAGGACGTCACAAAACTCAGGGGCGACGATCTCCGGCAGCTCCAGGGTGCCGCGATGTCGATGATCTTCCAGAACCCGCGGGCGGCGCTCAATCCGATCCGCGCGATCGGTCTGCAGATCGCGGACGCGATCCTCACGCACAAGCGGATATCAAAGGACAACGCCCGCGCCGAGGCGCTGGAGCTGCTGCGCGCCGTCCAGATCCGCGATCCCGAAGCGCGGATGAACGCCTATCCGCACGAACTCTCCGGCGGCATGTGCCAGCGCGTCATGATCGCGATTGCGATCTCCTGCAATCCCGCGCTCTTGATCGCCGATGAGCCGACGACCGGGCTCGACGTCACCACGCAGAAGGTGGTGATGGACCTCCTGGCGGAGATTGCCGCCGCGCGCGGCATGGCGACGATCCTGATCACGCACGATCTCGGGTTAGCGGCGCGGTATTGCCGCCGTATCGCCGTGATGGAACGCGGCCGCATCGTCGAAGAGGCAAGCCCGAGGGCGCTGTTCGGCGCGCCGCAGCACGCCTATACCAGGCGCCTGGTGGCGGCGTCGCCGACCGCGACCTCCGGGATCGCGGACCTCGTGACGGAAGAGGAGCGGGAAGGCTACGCGGCTGTCGTCAGCAGGCCGAGGCAGGAGCCCGTTCACGGGACTCCGCCGCTGCTGGAAGTGCGCCAGCTCGCAAAACGCTTCGACGAGGGTGCTGCGGCGGTGGCGGACTTCTCGATGACGATGGCCGGCGGCGAGAGTGTCGGCCTCGTCGGCGAATCCGGCTCCGGCAAGAGCACGACGTCACGCATGATTTGCCGCCTGATCGATCCGAGCGAGGGCGAGATCGTGTTCGACGGGCAGTCGATCGGCCACGTGGCGTCGCGCGACTTTCATCGCTCGCAGTTCCGCAAAGACATCCAGATGGTGTTCCAGGATCCGAACGAGAGCCTCAACCCGCGCTTCACCGCCTTCGATTGCATCGCCCATCCCCTGATGCGGCTCGATCGTATGCGTGGGGGCGATGCACTGCGCAAGCGGGTGGAAGACTGCGCGGAGCGTGTGGGGCTGCCGCTGGATCTGTTGCCGCGCTTTCCGCATCAGCTCTCCGGCGGCCAGAAGGCGCGCGTCGGCATCGCCCGCGCCATCGCCTGCCGACCGCGGCTCCTGGTGCTGGACGAGCCGACCGCTGCGCTCGATGTCTCCGTTCAGGCGGTGGTGCTGCAACTGCTCGATCGCCTGCGGCGCGAGAACGACATTGCGCTGCTGTTCGTCAGCCACGATCTCAACGTGGTGCGGATGCTCTGCGACCGCACCATCGTGCTGCGCAATGGCGGCATCGTGGAGCAGGGCGAGAGCCGGGCGCTGTTCGACAATCCCAAGACCGACTACACGCGCAAGCTGGTCGAGGCGATCCCGCATATCGAGACTGGGCCGGTACTGGCGGCTGCGCTTTGAGGTGCGCGACCGGCCCAGATGGTGCGGATATCCCGCTGACGAAGGTGCGGAGTGGCATACCATTTGCACGCCAATGAGCTCTGGTTTCACCTGTTCTTGGCCAACGATGGCCGGCATCACGGCACTATTGGGAGGATTTCATGGATCGCAGGACCGTATTGAAGGGACTTGCCGGCGCGGGCGGTCTGGCGTTGAGCGGCCTTTCGGCCCCGGCGATCGCACAAGGCGCCTCCGCGCGCACCCTGCGCTTCGTGCCGCAAGCAAACCTCGCCAATTTCGACCCGATCTGGGGCACGCAATATGTCGTGCGCAATGCCGCCGCGCTGGTCTGGGATACGCTCTACGGCGTCGATTCCTCGCTGCAGCCGCAGCGGCAGATGGTCGAGTCCGAGGAAGTGACCGACGATGGCACCACCTGGACGTTCAAACTGCGGCCGGGGCTCAAATTCCACGACGGCGAGCCGGTTCGGAGCAAGGACGTCGTTGCGAGTCTCACACGCTGGGCGGCGCGCGATCCGATGGGGCTGATGCTCAAGGCACTGCAGCAGGAGCTCACTGCTGTCGACGATCGTACCTTCAAATGGGTGCTGAAGCAGCCGTTCCCGAAGATGCTCTATGCGCTCGGCAAGAACAATTCGCCTTGCGCCTTCATCATGCCGGAGCGCATTGCGCAGACCGACCCGTTCAAGCAGATCGGCGATTATGTCGGCTCGGGGCCGATGAAGTTCACCAAGAGTGAGTGGGTCCCCGGTGCGAAAGCAGTGTTCGAAAAATTCGCCGATTATGTGCCGCGGCAGGAGAAGGCGTCGTGGCTCGCCGGCGGCAAGCAGATGCTGCTCGACCGCGTCGAATGGATCGTGATGCCCGATCCGGCGACCGCCGCGGCCGCGTTGCAAAACGGCGAGATCGACTGGTGGGAGAACCCGATCGCGGACCTCGTCCCGATCCTGAAGAAGAACAAGAACATCAGCGTCGACATCGGCGATCCGCTCGGCAATGTCGGCTCGTTCCGCATGAACTTCCTGTACCCGCCCTTCAACGACGTGCGGGCGCGGCGCGCGGTGCTGATGGCGATGAGCCAGGAAGACTATATGCGTGCGCTCGTCGGCGACGACAATTCGCTGTGGAAGCCGCTGCCCGGCTACTTCACGCCGGATACGCCGCTCTATACCGAGGCGGGCGGCGAGGTCCTGAAGGGCAAGCGCGATCTCGACGCTGCCAAGAAGCTGCTCGCGGAGAGCGGCTATTCCGGCCAGCCGGTTACGTGCCTCGTAGCGCAGGACCAGCCGATCACCAAGGCGTTCGGCGATGTGACCGCCGATCTCCTAAAGAAGCTCGGCATGAATGTCGACTTCGTCGCGACCGATTGGGGCACGGTCGGCTCCCGCCGCGCGCAGAAGACTCCCCCCGGACAGGGCGGCTGGAACATGTTCCACACCTGGCATGCGGGTTCGGACTGCATCAATCCGGCGCCCTACACCGCCATTCGCGCCAACGGCGACAAGGCCTGGTTCGGCTGGCCGAACAGCCCCGGCACGGAAAAGGAGGTCACGTCCTGGTTCGAGGCCAAGAACCTCGACGAGGAGAAGGCCGCGGTCGCTCGCCTCAACAAGGTCGCGCTCGAGGACGTCGTCTACGCGCCAACCGGCTTCTTCCTCAGCTACACGGCCTGGCGCAAGAACGTCTCCGGCATCACGAAAGGGCCGCTGCCGTTCTTCTGGGGCGTGTCGAAATCCGCATGACCCTGCGCTGAAGCCAGATGCTCTCCTACATCCTCCGGCGTATCGCCTCGACCTTGCCCGTGATGGCGATCGTCGCGCTGTTCGTGTTCAGCCTGCTCTACATCGCGCCGGGTGATCCCGCCGTGGTGATCGCAGGCGATCAGGCAAGTCCGGAGGATGTGGAGCGCATTCGTCAGAGCCTCGGCCTCGATCGCCCCTTCCTGATCCAGTTCGGCAGCTGGGTCTGGCGCATTCTGCACGGCGATCTCGGCACCTCGATCTTCACCAATCTACCGGTCTCGACGATGATCGGGCAGCGTCTCGGCCCGACGCTGTCGCTGATGATGGTCACGCTCCTGCTCACGATCGTGGTCGCGGTGCCGCTCGGGGTGCTGGCGGCGTGGAAGGCGGGAAGCCTGATCGACCGGGCCATCATGGCCTTTGCCGTGTTCGGCTTTTCCCTGCCGGTCTTCGTCGTCGGCTATGTCCTCGCCTACGTCTTCGCGCTGGAGCTCGAATGGCTTCCCGTGCAGGGCTATACGCCGCTCGCTCAAGGCTTCTGGCCCTGGCTGCAAAACCTGATCCTGCCGTCGATCGCACTCGGCTGTGTCTACATCGCACTGATCGCGCGTATCACGCGCGCCACCATGCTCGAAGTGTTGCAGCAGGATTATATCCGCACCGCGCGCGCCAAGGGGCTCGGGCAGGGCGGCATCCTGTTCGTCCACGCGCTGAAGAACGCGGCGGTGCCGATCGTCACGGTGATCGGGATCGGCATCGCGCTCCTGATCGGCGGCGCGGTCGTCACGGAGAGCGTGTTCGCGATTCCCGGACTCGGCCGGCTCACCATCGACGCGATCCTGCGCCGCGATTATCCCGTCATCCAGGGCATCGTGCTGCTGTTCAGCTTCGTCTACGTCCTCGTCAATCTGATGATCGACGTCATTTATACGCTCGTTGACCCGAGGATCCGCTATTGACCGACACGACCGTCAATCCGCAAGCGCTGCCGGCGGGCTTCGTCCTCGCGCCGCAACTGCCCGAGATCCTCCGGCCGGTCACGATCCGGCGCGGCTTCATCGGGCTGCTGCGCGGCCATCCCACCGTTGCCATCGGCGGCACGTTGCTGCTGTTGCTCGTCCTGATCGCGATCTTTGCGCCTTATCTTGGAACGGTGGATCCGACCGCACTTGCGCCGGCCAAGCGGACCCGCGCGCCGTCGGCGCTTTACTGGTTTGGCACCGACGTTCTCGGCCGCGACATCTATTCGCGCGTGCTGTTCGGCGCACGGGTCTCCCTCACGGTCGGCTTGTCCGTTGCGATCTTCGCCTCCGCGGCCGGTCTCGCCATCGGCATCGTCTCCGGCTTCATCCGCTGGGCCGACGGCATCCTGATGCGCTTCATGGACGGCCTTATGTCGATCCCGCCGATCCTGCTGGCGATCGCGCTGATGGCGCTGACACGCGGCAGCGTCGGAAACGTCATTCTGGCGATTACCGTTGCCGAGATACCGCGGGTTTCCCGTCTTGTCCGTAGTGTGGTGCTGTCGCTGCGCGAGCAGCCTTACGTGGATGCGGCGGTAGCCTGCGGCACGCGCACACCGATGATCATCCTGCGCCACATCCTGCCCAACACGCTGGCGCCGATGCTGATCCAGGCGACTTACATTTGCGCCAGTGCGATGATCACGGAGGCGATCTTGTCCTTCATCGGCGCGGGGACGCCGCCGACCATTCCGTCCTGGGGCAACATCATGGCCGAGGGGCGGGCGCTGTGGCAGGTCAAGCCCTACATTGTGTTCTTTCCGGCGGCCTTCTTGTCCGTCACCGTGCTCGCCGTCAACCTGCTCGGCGACGGCCTTCGCGATGCGCTCGATCCGCGCATGGCCAAGAGCCTCTGAAGGTGAGGGACTGATCGCGATGGCACTGCTCGAAGTCGAGAATTTGCAAACGCACTTCCGCACGCCCAGCGGCATCAACCGCGCGGTGGAAGGCGTGTCGTTCCATGTCAACGAGGGCGAGACCCTCGCCATCGTCGGTGAGTCCGGTTGCGGCAAGTCGGTGACCTCCATGTCGCTGATGCGGCTGATCCCGGAACCGCCGGGCAGGATCGCCGGCAGCATCCGCTTCGCGGGCAAGGACCTGTTGCAAATGTCGGATCGCGAGATGCGCGCGATCCGCGGCAACGACATCTCGATGATTTTTCAGGAGCCGATGACCAGCCTCAACCCGGTGCTGACCGTCGGGCGTCAAATCCGCGAAACGCTGATGATCCACCAGGGCCTCGACAAGGAGGCCGCGGAGGCGCACGCCATCGAGATGTTGATTCTGGTCGGCATTCCCGAGCCGAAGCGTCGCGTGCGCGAATATCCGCATCAGCTTTCCGGCGGCATGCGCCAGCGCGTCATGATCGCCATTGCACTCGCCTGCAATCCAAAGCTTCTCATTGCGGACGAGCCGACCACCGCGCTCGACGTGACGATCCAGGCGCAGATCCTGAAGCTGATGCTGGACCTCAAGCACCGGGTTGGCGCGGCGATCATCCTGATCACCCACGATCTCGGCGTGGTCGCCGAAATCGCGGAGCGCGTCATGGTCATGTATGCCGGCCGCAAGGTCGAGGAAGCGCCGGTGGCGGACCTGTTCCGATCGCCGCGTCATCCCTATACGCAGGGTCTGCTCGGTGCAGTGCCGCGGCTCGGCTCGTCGCTAACCGGCACCGCGAGGCGGCTGGCAGAGATTCCCGGGCAGGTGCCTGATCTGCGCAAGCCCATCGTCGGCTGCGTCTTCGCCGGCCGTTGCGCGCTCGCGACCGATCTCTGCCGGCAGTACGCGCCGGGGCTCGAAGAGAAGGGGCCACGTCACGTCGCGGCCTGCCACTATGCGGCCAAGGGAGCGGTCGCGGCATGAGTCCCCCATTGCTCCAGGTCAACGACCTCAAGAAGCACTTCCCGGTCAAAAAGGGCCTGTTCAGCCGCAAGTCTGAATGGGTCTATGCGGTGGACGGCGTGTCGTTCGAGATCGCGCGCGGCGAGACGCTCTCGCTGGTCGGCGAATCCGGCTGCGGCAAATCGACGGTCGGCCGCGCCATTCTGCGCCTGTTCGACATCACGGCAGGCCAGGTCATCCTCGACGGCCAGCGCATCGACGACGCCCATCCGAGCACGATGCGCCAGATGCGCCGCCGCGTGCAGGTGGTGTTCCAGGATCCGTTCTCGAGCCTCAATCCGCGCATGCGCGTGCGCGACATCCTGGCTGAGCCGATCCGCAATTTCGGCCTCGCCAAATCCGCGATCGATCTCGAAACCCGGGTGACGGCGCTGATGGATACCGTGCGCCTGCCGCGCGAGGCGCTGAACCGCAGGCCGCACGAATTCTCCGGTGGCCAGCGCCAGCGCATCGGCATCGCGCGGGCGCTCGCCGCCGAGCCCGAGCTGATCGTCTGCGACGAGGCGGTCTCGGCGCTCGATGTCTCGGTCAAGGCCCAGATCGTCAATCTGCTGCAGGATCTCCAGCGCGAGTTCGGCCTGGCACTGCTGTTCATCAGCCATGACCTCGCGATCGTCGAGCACATGACCCATCGCGTCGCGGTGATGTATCTCGGCAAGATCGTCGAGGTGGCGCCGCGCTACGAGATCTTCGCCGCGCCAAAGCATCCTTACACCAAGGCGCTGCTCTCGGCGGTCCCGCTGCCGGAGCCGGGGGCCCAGCGCAATCCGATCATCCTCAAGGGCGACGTGCCGAGCCCGATCAACCCGCCGAGCGGGTGCCGCTTCCACACCCGTTGCCCGCTCGTGTTCGATCGCTGCCGGACCGAGGAGCCGACATTGCGTGCGGCTGGACCCGAGCAGTGGGTGGCCTGTCATCTCGAAGGTAGTGCAGCGGTGGCGAGCGGCTAGCCGTTGGGCCGGCGGCAATCCTCTGGATCGAGGCGTAGGCGCGACAATCGGGCGATGATGCCACTCTGCTCCTGTTTTGCCCGACGAGTCAAAGACGTCTACGACGAAAATTCATGTGCAAAAACAACATCGTTCTACTGTGCATGGGGTTGTTTTCGCGTTTTTTGTTTAGCGGCCTTCAACCTTGGCGGCGCAGGAAGCCGGTGATCGTGACCTTGTCCCAGATGCCGGCCGCCGCAAACGGATCGGCTCGGTTGAAGGCCTCGACGTCGTCACGGCCCGCTGCCTCGATCAGGAACAGGCTGCCGATCATCCTCTCGCCGTCGTCGGAGACCAGCGGTCCCGACATCACGATCTTGACGCCGAAGCGGGAGGTGTCGCTCAGGAAAGCCTTGTGGGCATCGTAATTCGCGAGCCGGGTCGGCAGCGCGCCGTCGCGGTCGAGAGCGTGAATGGCGAACAGCATGGTGGTCTCCGTTTATGTCTCGTTTTCTTGGGACGGCCGCGACAGCGGCCGTCCGGGCTTGTTGTGATGGGTGCGCCTGGTTACTTGCCGCCGAGCTTGCTGGCTTCCTCGAACGTCGGGCAGCTCCGTTGCTCCAGCGGCACGTCGAACGGCTGGTAATTGTCCTTGGTGATGACGGTCGGCTTCAGCACGATCTCGGCGATGACGGGCTGGTTGCGCAGGGATCGGATCGCCATCATGGTGCCAAGGCATCCCTGAAAAAATCCGTTGTAGTCGCCGCTCGCGAGCAGCTTGCCGGACTTGATCGCGTCGATCGCTTCCTTGGTGCCATTGATGCCGATCACCTGCGCCTTGCGGTTGGCGCCGTCGAGCGCCTCGATCGCGCCGACGGCCATGGCGTCGTTGGCGGCGAGCACACCGTCGATCTGCGCGTTCGACTGCATCAGATTTTCCATTACCTGCAGCGCCTGGAGCCGCTGGTAATTGCCGGGCTGCGAGGCCAGCAGTTTCGCACCGGCATTTTCCTTCAGCGCGTCGTTGAAGCCGCGGACGCGGTCGACATTGGTCAGCGAGCCCTTGACGCCCTCGATGATGACGATGTTGCCCTTGCCGCCCAGCGTCTTGAGCAGGAAGCGCGCGGTTTCGAGCCCGAGGCTGTAATCGTCGGCGCCGACGAAGGAGAGGAACTTGCCGCCGGCCGAGCGGTCGGTGATGTTGACGACGGGGATCTTGGCCTCGTTGATCTTCTCGACACCCGGTACCATCGCCTTGTAGTCGACCGGCGTGAAGACGATGGCGCTCGGCTTCTTCACCACGACATCCTCGATCTGGCTGAGCTGCTCGGGAATGCTGTCGGGCTTGGTCGGGATGTACTGCAGCGTCTTCGCGTTCAGCGTCTTCGCCATGTTGTCGGCGCCGACCCGCACCGTCTGGAAGAACGGGTTGGTCTGGTTCTTGGTGAAGACGGCGATGGTTTCGCCGTCGGCTCGCGCTTGCGTGGTGAACACGGCCGCCATCAGCAGCGGCAGCGTCAAATAACCCAGTTTCTGTTTCATGTTGCCTCCATCCCTCGTTTTGCTTGTTGGTCGTTCAAGAACTCATTGCGCGCGGCGGCGGGTTTTCATATCGAGCCAGACCGCGAGAATGACGATGATGCCGGTGACGAGCGGCTGCCAGTTGGCGCTGACCGACAAGAGGTTCATGCCGTTCAGCACCAGCGTCAGGATCAGTGCGCCGATGAAGGTGCCGAAGACAGTACCGACGCCGCCGAACAGGGAGGTGCCGCCGATCAGCACGGCGGCGATCGCGGGCAGCGTCAGGCTTTCGCCGATGTCGGCCTCGGCCGAATTGAGTCGCGACAGGAAGATGATCGAGGCTAGCCCGGCCATGGTGCCGGAGACGGCGTAGACCAGCAGCAGGCGGCGCGCGACCGGAATGCCGGAGAGCCGGGCCGCGACCGGATTGGCGCCGATCGCATAGATCTCCTGGCCCCAGATCGTTCGCTGCGCAAACAGCGTTCCAATCCCGAGGAACACCAGCAGCAGATAGACCGGGATTGGCAGGCCGAACAGATAGCCGCTGCCGATCTGGCGAAAGCCGGCCGGGAAGCCGTGAAGGGTCTCGCCCGCCATGTACCAATAGGTGAGGCCGTT
This sequence comes from Bradyrhizobium sp. WSM4872, assembly GCF_055811715.1. Taxonomy (NCBI): domain Bacteria; kingdom Pseudomonadati; phylum Pseudomonadota; class Alphaproteobacteria; order Hyphomicrobiales; family Nitrobacteraceae; genus Bradyrhizobium; species Bradyrhizobium sp. WSM4872. The sequence goes on from NZ_JBVVPT010000005.1 coordinate 70,326, forward strand.
CAGCACCCAGAGCATGCCGTAGGTGGCAATGAAGGAGGGGATGCGGAGCGCGGTGACCATCACGCCGTTGAGGAGGCCAACGAGGCCGCCGCAGGCAAGCCCGGTGAGGATGCCAAGCGCCGGCGAGCCGGTCTTGTGGATCACGGTCCCGGCGATGCAGGCGGACAGCGCGACATTGGCGCCGACGGAGAGATCGAGGCCAGCGGTCAGGACCACCAGCGTCAGGCCCGACGCGATGAAGAAGGTCAGGCTCGCCTGCCGGAGCACATTGAGGATGTTGCCGAGGCTCAGGAAGGAATCGCTGAGCACGGCGAGCACCGCGCAGATCAGCAGCGCCGCAAGCAACCGATAGAACAATTGGATCGCGTCCTGCGACAGGAACGAACGGGGCGGCGCGATGGCCTCTTTGCTGATGTCGGTCATGCGCGGCTCCGCAGGCCATCCAGGAACAGCGCCACGATGACGAGAACGCCGACGCTTGCGACCTGCACCGAGGACGGCAGCGAGATCAGGTTCAGCCCGTTGCGCAGCACGCCCACCGAGAGCACGCCGAGCACAGTGCCGAGCAGCCATCCATTGCCGCGCTCGAACGATGTGCCGCCGACGGCGACGGCCGCGATCGCATCGAATTCGAGTCCGAGGCCCGCGGTTGGGTGCCCGGAATTCATCCGCGCCGTCATAAGCAGGCCGGCGGTGCCGGCCATGGCGCCGCCGATCGCATAGACCGCGATCAGTAGCCGGTTGGGTGACAGGCCGGCATAGCGGAGCGCCTCCCGGTTGCCGCCGAGCGCGAAGATATAGGTGCCGAAGCGGGTGTGATAGAGCAGGCCATGAAAGGCGGCATAGGTGACGAGTGCCATCACGATCGGCACGGGCACGCCGAGCAGCGTCGCCGAGTAGATGTCGCGCACGCTGTGGGGAATGCCGACCACGCTCTGGCCGTCGCTGACGATCAGCGACAGGCCCTGCGCCATGCCGAGCGTGCCCAAGGTCGCAACGAACGGCGGGATGCCAACGATCGCGACCAGCCAGCCGTTGGCGAAACCGAAGGCCGCGCCGACGAGGAGTCCGGCGCCGAGGCCGAGCAACATCGAGTGGGTGGCGAGCGAGACGATGGCGACGCAGAGCGAGGTCAGCGTCAGCACCGCGCCCATCGACAGGTCCAGCCCCTCGGTCATGATGATCAAGGTCATGGGCAGCGCGAGCATGGTCAGGATCGTCGACTGCACCAGCACGTTGGAGAGGTTGGCGACCGACAGGAAGCCGGGCGCGATCGTGCTGAACAGCGCGATCAACAGCACCAGAACGATGGCAACGCCGGGAATCCGTTGCAGCGGATTCGGTTGAGAGACGACCGCGGCCTCACGCATGATGCATCCCCAGTCGCACGATGTTCTCCTCTGTCAGCTCGTTGCGCGCGAGGTGCCCGGCGATGCGACCCCCCCGCATCACATAGGCGCGATCGCAGACATGGCAGATCTCGACCTGTTCGGACGAGATCATCAGCGCCGCCGCGCCTTCCGCGACGAGGCGGTCGATGAGGGCGAAGATTTCGGCCTTGGCACCGATATCGATGCCCCGGGTCGGCTCGTCGAAGATGAAGAGTTTCGAGCCGGCGGCGAGCCACTTGCCGATCACGACCTTCTGCTGATTGCCGCCCGAGAGCAGGCCGACGATCTGGCGCGCGCTGGGCGTCGCAATGCGTAGCTGACGGATCAGGCCGTCGGCAGTGCGCTGCGCGCTGCGCTGATCGAACAGACCGCTCGGGAACAGTTTTCGCAGCGCCGACACCACCAGATTGTCCCCCACCGACCGCAACAGCGCCAGGCCCTCGCTCTTGCGGCTCTCCGGGATCAGCGCGATGCCGCGGCGCGCGGCAAGATCAGGCTCGCCGGAGATAGTCTTGCCGTCGAAGACGATCTCGCCTGAGGTCACGGGATCGGCGCCGAAGATCGCGCGCGCGACCTCGCTGCGACCGGAGCCCACCAGCCCACACAGGCCGACGATCTCGCCGCGGCGCACCTCGATGTTGATGTCGGAGATTCCGGTGGTGGCGCTCAGGCCCTTGACCTCGAGCAGCACTTCGCCGGGCTTGTCGGCAAAGTTGCGCGGATAGGTCATGTCGACGTTGCGACCGACCATCATGCGGACGAGTTGGTCCGGCGTGACGTCGGCCGGGCGAACGCCGTCGATGCGACGACCGTCGCGCAGCACGGTGATGCGGTCGCCGAGCGCGAACACCTCCGCCATGCGGTGCGAGATGTAGACGATGGAGACGCCGTCGGCTTTCAGTCGCGCGATCAGTGCGAACAGCAGCTCGGTCTCGCGATCGGACAGCGCCGCGGTCGGCTCGTCCATCACGAGGATCCGGGCGCTCTGGCTGATCGCTTTGGCGATCTCGACCATCTGCTGCTGCGCCACGCCCAACTTGTCGACGATGGTGGACGGATCGATCTCGAAGCCGATCGTGCCGAGCACGCGCGCGGCGTCGGCGAGAATCTTGCGGCGGTCGATGGTGCCGGGGATGCGGCCCTTCGGCTCGCGGCCAAGAAAAATGTTCTGCGCGATATCGAGATGGGGCACCAGCGAGAATTCCTGGAAGATCACGGCAATGCCGAGCTTCTGCGCGTCCACGGTCGAGTTGATCGCGGCCGGCTCGCCCTTGTAATAGAACTCGCCGGCGTCGGCGCGATAGGCGCCGCACAGCACCTTCATCAGGCTCGACTTGCCGGCGCCGTTCTCGCCCAGCAGCATATGGACCTCGCCGGGGAAGACGGCAAAGGACACGTCATCCAGCGCCTTGACGCCGGGAAACTCCTTGCTGATGCCGCGCAGCTCCAGCAGCGGGACAGGCGAGGAGGGCTCGACGGCCAATGCGGCGGTGCTCATGCCTGCGCTCCGCTTGCAAAGATCTTTCCGGGATTCATAAGGCCGTGAGGGTCGAGCGCGGTCTTGATCGACCGCATCACATCGACGGCCTCGCCGAGCTCGTCGGTGAGATAGTCGATCTTGCCGAGCCCGATGCCGTGCTCGCCGGTGCAGGTGCCGTCCATGGCAATGGCGCGGGCGACCATGCGGGCCTGGAGCGCCTTGGCGCCTTCGGCTTCCTCGGGCCTTGCCGGGTCAATCAGGATCAGCATGTGGAAATTGCCGTCGCCGACATGGCCGACGATAGGCGCGGTGAACCCGTGCTCCTCCGCGTCGCGCCGGGTCTCGGTCAGGCATTCCGCCAGCCGCGAGATCGGCACGCAGACATCGGTGATCACGGCGCGCGCGCCGGGGCGCAGGCCCAGGCCCGCATAGAGCGTGTTGTCGCGGGCGTGCCAGAGCCGGCTGCGGTCCTCGGGCGCCTTGGCCCAGGCAAAGCCATGGCCGCCATGGTCGGCGGCAATGGCCTGTGCGGCTTCGGCCTGTTCGGCGACGGAGGTCTCGGAACCATGGAATTCGAAGAACAGGGTCGGGGCTTCGCGATAGCCGAGCTTCGCATAGGCGTTGATGCCGCGCATCATGACGTCGTCGAGCAACTCGATGCGCGCGACGGGGATCGCGGACTGAATCACGGAGATCGCGGTGTCGACGGCGTCCTGCAGGGTATCGAAGCTGCACACCGCGGCCGAGATCGCCTGCGGCACCGGATGCACCTTCAGCGTGATCTCGGTGATGACACCGAGCGTGCCCTCGGCGCCGACGAACATGCGCGTTAAGTCGTAACCGGCGGCTGACTTGCGCGCGCGTCTGGCGGTCCGAATCACGCGGCCGTCGGCCAGCACCACCTCCAGCGCGATGACGTTGTCTTTCATGGTGCCGTAGCGCACCGCCATGGTGCCGGACGCGCGCGTGGACGTCATGCCGCCGATCGAGGCGTCGGCGCCGGGATCGATCGGAAAGAACAATCCGGTGCCGCGCAATTCCGCATTGAGCTGCTTTCGCGTGATGCCGGGTTGCACGACGACGTCCATGTCGCTCTCGTGCACCGTCAGCACCTTGTTCATGCGTGCGAAGTCGAAGCAGACGCCGCCCGCGACCGCGGCCGCATTGCCTTCGAGCGAGGTCCCGGCGCCGAACGGCACGATGGGCATATTCGCGCCCGCGCACAGCTTGACGATCTCCGCGACCTCCTGCGTGGTTTCAGGGAAGACGACGATGTCGGGCGGCAGGTTGCGATAATGCGACTCGCTCTGCCCGTGGTGATCGAGCACGCCACGCGCAACGCTCGCGCGCGGGCCGATCATGCCTGTGAGGCGATCGGCCAATATGCTCGTGCTGACCCGCGGTCCCATCCTTGCTCCCTGTCTCGCCCTGTTGCCGGACTCTTGTCTGGTCCGCAGTCGTTCAGCTTATGCGGCTCTTGCGTCGCTCGCGACCCGCTTCAGGCCGAAATCGTAGTTGAGATGATAATATTCGCCGTCCACCATGCGACCATCCGGCGCACGGCCGGGCGGGCACCGCACAAATTCGCGGATCAGGCTGTCCTTGACCCCAAACACCACATCAGAGTCGAGATACTGGTCGCCAGCCACGAACACATGGGTCACGAGCTGCTCGAAGCCGGGCGCCGAGATCATGAAATGCACGTGCGCCGGGCGCCAGGGATGGCGGCCCTGTGCCTCCAGCATGTCGCCGACCGTGCCGTCATGCGGGATCGGATAGGCAGCCGGCTTGATCGACCAGAAATTGAAGCGACCATTCTGGTCGGTGTGGAAGCGCGCCCGCATCGCGAGATCGCCGATCTTGTCGAGCTGCTGCACGTCGTAATAGCCGTCATCGTCGGAATGCCAGACGTCCACGACGGCGCCGGCAAGCGGCCGTCCGTCGACGGTCGATACCGAGCCGGTGACGAGCATCGGATCGCCTTCCATCGGGCCGGAGATGTCAGCGCCGTTGTCTTTCTCGGGCGACGCCTGCACGAAGAACGGACCGAGCACCGTGGTTTCGGTCGCGCCTTCCGGCACCGGATGGTTGATCGCGTCGACCAGCATGGAGACGCCGAGCGCGTCGGACAGCAGGATGAACTCCTGGCGCTTGTCGTCGCACATATGGCCGGTGCGGGTCAGGAAGTCGATGCCGTATTCCCACTCCTTCTGGGTCGGTCGCACCTCGCGGACGAAGGCATGAAGGTGGCGCACCAGCGCTTCGCTGACCTGCTTGATGCGCGGATCGGTCGCGCCCGCGATCCGCTCCAGCACCGCGTCCGTGATCGTGTTCTCGTTGAAATTGCGCATAGAAGCCTCCGTGAATCAGAGTTTTGGCTCGCCGAGGCCGGACAGCCGCTCGACGTGCTTGACGGTCGCGATGAAGTCGGTGTCGCCGTCGCCCTGCGCGACCAGCGAGCCATAGGTCTCGCGCACTTGGGCTGCGAGCTGAAGCGGCACGCCGACGGCGTGGCCGGCGCCGAGGATCAGGTCGAGATCCTTGGCCATCTGCCTGCAGGAGAAGGTCGAGTCGAAGTCGCGGCTGCGCAGCGGCGCGGTCTTGTATTTCACCATCGGTGAGGCGACCGCGCTGTCGTCGAGAACCTTCAGAATGTCCTGCCAGCCGATGCCGCCCTTGCGCGCCAGCGCCAGGCTCTCCGCCATCATGGCGGCCGACACCGCAATCATCAAATTGACCGCAAGCTTGGCATATCGCGCTTCCTCGCCGGGCCCGAGATAGGTCTGGGCGCGGGTGAAGGCGGCGAGCAGCGGCTTTGCCTTTTCGTAGGCGTCCTTCGGGCCCGAGACGAAGCAGCTCAGCGCGCCGGTGTGGACGATGCTGGCATTGCCCGAGACCGGCGCACGCAGGTAGAAGACACCGCGTGCCTGTGCAGCTGCATCGACCTCTGCGGACGCCTCGACGCTCACGGTGCTGGTCTCGATCACAACAGATCCAGCCGCCATCGCGGCGATGAGGCCGGTTGGGCCGAGCAACGCGCCGCGCAAGGCGGCGTCATCGGGCAAGGACGTGACGATCGCGGCCTTGCCCCCCACGGCCTCCGCCGGTGAAGCGGCAACCGAAATGCCTTGCGCGCGCGCCTCGTTGAGTCGTGCGGCGCTCCGGTCGAACGCGGTCACGGCGTAACCAGCCTTGGCGACGAGCACCGACATCGGCAGGCCCATCTTGCCGATCCCGATGAAAGCGATGTTCCTCGAAGAAGCTGTCATTGTTGTTGTCCTTGACGCCTTCACACGGCGTGTCCCTGTCGTTCGATGTCCTGCACCAGCCGCCGGCCGGATTGCACGAGCAGTTGCTTTTTCGCCTCCAGACCGTCGGCCAGCAACCGTGCATTCCGCTTCTTCCACACGCCGCCGATCATCACGGCCTCGATATTGGCAAGGCTCGTCTGCATCACCACGGTGGAAACGGGATCGTGCACCGGGACGAGGTTGAGATCGGAGCAATCGATGACGACGAGGTCGGCGAGCTTGCCCGGCGTCAGCGAGCCGATCTGGTGCTCGCGGCCGAGCATGCGGGCGCCTTCCGTCGTGATCCAGCGCAGCGCCTCGCGGACGGGGATCGTGGTCGTCGCCGGAATGGTGCCGCCGGCCTTGCGCGACTCCGCATTGTCGAGTGCTCGCTGCATCGAGAGCGCCACGCGCGCGGCGGAGAAGAGGTCGCCGGCCAGCACGGATTCCAGGTCGATGCCAATGGTCGGCCGCACGCCGCGCATGAGCAGCCGTCCAGTGATCGGAAAGCCGTGGCCCTGGATCATCTCGTTCTCCGGCGTCACGGAGAACGAGACGCCGAGATCGACCATCCGATCCAGCAGATCGTCAGGCAGGTCGTTGCCATGGACAATGTTGGTGCCCGCGCCGACGAGGCCCGCCTCGATCAGCTTCTCCCAGCCGCCGGGCGTCTTGGCGGGACCGCCGCCCTGATGCATCGATGCGATCAGCTTGAACTCGCGCGCCATGCGGAAATCGTGCATGGCGACGTCGAGCGTCGAATAGTGCGGGCCGAGGATCGCAAGCCCAAGCGTGACGAGGCCGTCGCGGTCGACCAGGGGGCCCGCCAGCAGTCGCTCGACTTCGCGGCGTGGATGCGGGATTTCCGAGAAGTGCGGTTCGCCTGGTTTCGGCTCGGGCTTGGGCGAGCCGTGGAAGAAAGCCGCGCGGATACCGCTCTCGATCAGGCCGAGCACGGCGGCGTCGGTATGATCGGGCGTCGGATTGTTGTGGCACCAGTCGACCAGCGTGGTCGTGCCGTGGTTGATCTGGTTCAGCGCGCCCACCAAGGTCGCGATATAAATGTCCTCTGGTCGGAAGATCGTAGCGAGCCCGGCATGCATGCGGCGGAAATACTCCAGCAGCGTCCAGTTGGCGGCATAGCCGCGCAAGGCCGTCTGCCAGGTGTGCATATGGGCGTTGATCAGGCCGGGGATGACGATGCGCCCGGTACCGTCAACGATCTCCGTTTCGGGCGCGCCACCGATGTCGATCGATGGACGCAAATCAACGATGCGGCTCCCCTCGATCAGCACGTCGCCGATGTCGAGGTCGCCGATCGTGTCATCCATGCTGATGATCGTGGCGGATTTGATCAGCGTGCGCCGCATCGCTTCAAGCCACCGCTTTGCCGGTGACAGGCGGCTCACCGGCCCAGGCGCGCGCGATCAGGTCGCGAATGGCGTTGCGTTCGAGCGGGCGCGGATTCCAGTAGGCGTTGGTGACGGCGAGGTCCGCGGCCTTGTCGATGTCGGCTTCGGGCATGCCGATGTCGCGCAACGCGACCTTCGCACCAAGCCGCTTCGCGAGCTCGAAAAGTCCCTGCGATGCATCGGCGGCGCCGATTGCGCGTGAGATCCGCGCCATCGCGTCGGGCACGGCCGGCGCGTTGTAGGCCAGCGCATGCGGCAGCACGATGGTGTGGGTCTCGGCATGCGGCAGGTCGAAGGTGCCGCCGAGCGTGTGGCAAAGCTTGTGATGCAGCGCCATGCCGACGGTGCCGAGGCAGACGCCGCACAGCCAGGCGCCATAGAGCGCTTCGGTGCGAGCCTCGCGATCGTCGCTGTTGGCGGCGATGGCAGGCAGGGCACGTGCCAACGCGCGAATGCCTTCTTCCGCCATCAGCGACGTGACGGGATTGGTGTCGCGCGCGTAGAGCGCTTCGGCCGCATGTGCGATCGCGTTGATGCCTGAGGTCGCGGCCAGGCTCGCCGGCAGCGTCAAGGTGAGGTCGACATCGTAGATCACGGTCTCCGGCAGGATGGCGGCGTCGCGTACCGTTGTCTTCAGCCCGTTCTCGGTCTGACCGACGATCGGCGTCATCTCCGAGCCGGCATAGGTGGTGGGAATGCAAAGCTGGTTGATTCCGGTGCGCAAGGCCAGCGCCTTGCCGAGCCCGGTCGTGGATCCGCCGCCGAGCGAGACGACGCAGTCGGCATCGCACGCCTTCATCGCCGCAAGCGCCCGCTCCGTGACCTCGAGCGGCGTGTGCATGGTCGCGCCAGGAAAGATGCCGGCGTAGAGCGGACCGAGCGCCGCGCCCAAGCTTTTGCCTTGCGCCTCCTGCTGTGGCGTCGTCAGCACCAGGACGCGCTTGCCGCCGAGACGCTCGACCTCGGTCTTGGCGCTAGCCAGCGTACCGCTGCCGAACACGACGCGGCAGGGCAGGTTTTCAAAGGTGAACGTACCGATCATGCGCCGGTCTCTTTGATGGGATAATCGACCTGGAAGCGTCCGATCCGCAAGTCGCCCAGCGCCTCGCGCACGCGCATATGTTCCGGGTGGGTGGCATAGGCCGCGAGCGCAGCGTGGTCGGTGAATTCGGAGAACAGAACGACGTCGCAGGCGTAGTCGACATTGCTGACGTCGAGGCCGACTTCGATGTGGGTGAGGCCGTCGATCCGGCCGCGCAGCCCCTCGAACAGGGTCTTGACCTTGACCCGGGCGGCGGAACGCTCCGCTGGCGTCTCCCCGCGCAGCCGCCACATCACGATGTGCCTGATCGGGCCCGACATTTCCCTGTTTCCTCGCCTGCTATCTTGCTTCTGTTTGCGCCATTTTGACTTGCGGGATGCGGAAATAAAGGTCAATAATCGTAAGTCTCTTTTCCTGTTTGCGAAAAAATGGACCGCCTGCTCCAGTTGGAAGTATTCGCCAAGACGGCCGAGCTCGGCAGCATGTCCAAAGCTGCCGAAGCCCTGCGCATGTCGAACGCTGCCGCGAGCCGCCATCTCAGCGCGCTCGAGGAGCGCCTTGCGGTCCGGCTGATCGAGCGTAACACCCGTCGACTGTGGTTGACGGAGGCGGGGCAGGTATTGCTGGAGCGCTCGAGCCGCGTCTTGAGCGAACTGGCGGAGGCCGAGGACATCGTCAGCGATCGCGCGCTGTCGCCGCAGGGCACGCTGCGGGTCACGAGTTCGCTGTCCTTTGCGGTGATCTATCTGGCGCCGATGCTGCCAGCCTTCCGCGCGCGCTATCCCAAGCTCAACATGCAGATCACCACCGCCAACCGGTACTCCGATTTCATCGAGGCCGGCATCGACGTGGCGATCAGGACACGCGAGCAGGAGCCGGATTCCAACATCATCGTCCGGCGCATCGGCCAGATGCGGCGTGTGCTCGCTGCTGCGCCGTCCTATCTCGCAAGCTGCGGCGAGCCGGAACAGCCCGTCGATCTCGCGCGCCACAACATGCTGGTCTACAATCTCGCCAACGATCCCTATTCGCTGCGCCTGCGCAAAGGCAATGGCGCGCAGACTGTTCGCGTCACGCCGACTCTCGACAGCAATGACGGCCAGGTCATCCGCGGCGCCGCGCTGGCGGGGCTCGGCATCCTCATCCAGCCGCTCTATATCGTGCAAAGCGATATCGCTGCGGGCCGTCTCGTCCCGGTTCTGATGGACTGGGAGCTGCCGCTGCTCACGATGAATATCGCCTACCAGAACCGTGCCGGACTGCCCGCCAAGATCAGGGTGTTTTCCGACTTCCTGGTCAGCCACATCCGCGAGCATTCGCAGCCGGGGATCTGGATCGACGCGACGAAGTGAGCGACATTTTCGAATTCAGGCGGCTTTGTAGAAGGCACATCCATTGAAAGCCAGGACATCCGGCACCGCATGGCGGCATGCCAACATCGGTCGGCTGCTCAACAACGCAGTGCGGCGCTTCGAAGGTCGTGTGCTCGAACTGATGAGCGAGAAGGGGCATGGCGAAACGCGGATCGCGCATGTCGGCCTCACACGCAATCTCGACGTCGAGGGGACCAGACTGACGGAGCTCGCCCGCCGCGCCTCCATGAGCAAGCAGGCGATGGGCGAGCTGGTCGATCAATGCGCCGAACTCGGCCTGATCGATCGCATCGCCGATCCCACCGATCGGCGCGCGCGCATCGTCATGTTCACGCCGGCTGGGCGCAAATGGCTCGATGCGTTCCGCGATGCGGTCGACGTCGCCGAGCAGGAAATGCGCGCCGAGCTCGGCAAGGCCACGATGGACGCGATCCTGAAAGGGCTGGCGGTCTATGGCGCGCAATTCGACACGCTCCACGAGCCCGAGTAGTCAGGCTACTTGACGATATCGTCAGGCGACCTTACCATGCATGATAATGCTGGTAGGGAGAAGCGCCTTGGAAACACGTCTGACGGCCGCGGTGCTCATCGTGGGCGGGGGGCCCTGCGGGCTGATGCTGGCCAACGAACTCGGCCGCCGCGGCGTGTCCGCGATCCTGGTCGATGAAAAGCCGGGCACGGCATTCAATCCGCAAGCCAATGCGACGCAGGCCCGCTCGATGGAGCACTATCGGCGGCTGGGGTTTGCCGACGAGATCCGACGCGAAGGTCTGCCTGCGGATTACCCGACCGACGTTGCGTATTTCACGCGCTACACCGGTTACGAGCTGGCTCGATTTCAGTTGCCGTCATCGTCACGCGCGGGCGAGCTCGTCAAGGGCATGTCGGGCTCCTGGAGCGCGGCGGAGCTGCCGCATCGCGTCTCGCAAAAATATGTCGAGGCGGTGCTGCGCCGCCATGCGGAACGGCTTCCCGGAATACGGCTTAGCTACGGTCATCGTCTGATCAGCTACGTCGAGAGCGATGACGGCGTCGTCGCCCAGATCGAACGTCTCGATGACAACAGCCGCTTGGAGGTCCGGGCCGACTTCCTGGTCGGGGCCGACGGGCCGCGCTCGATGGTCCGGCAATCGCTCGGCATCGTCTACGGCGGCGAAACCGGAACGCAGCGCGATTTCATGGGCGGCCGCATGCTGGCGGTCTATCTCCGTTCGCCCGACTTCTACGCGAGCATCCCGCATCCGAAGGCGTGGATGTACAATTGCTTCAACGGCGACCGCCGCGCCTTCATGGCATCGGTGAACGGTCGCGACGAGTTTGCGTTTCACACGCAGCTTCGGCTCGATGAGAACGAAAATGCGATCACGATCGACGAAGCCAAAGCAGCGTTCCAGCGCGCTTGCGGCGCGCCGATCGACTGCGAAGTGTTGTCGTTCCTGACCTGGACCGCCGGCCACGCGCTGGTCGCGAATGGAATGCAGCGGGGCAGGGTGTTCCTCGGCGGCGATGCGGCGCATCTGTTCACGCCGACCGGCGGGCTTGGTTACAACACCGCGATCGAGGATGCGGTCAATCTCGGCTGGAAGCTCGCAAGCGTCGTCAAGGGCGTGAGCCCGGCGGGGCTGCTCGACAGCTATGAGGTCGAGCGGCGTCCGGTGGCGCTGCGCAACACCGATTATGCGCGTCGCTTTGCCGACTCGCTCGGTCTGTTCGCTCCCGCGCCTGACATCGAGGATGCCACCGACGCCGGCGAGGAGGCGCGGCGGATCGCGGGCATCTATCTCGAACAGCACGCCCGCGCCGAATTCAACATCCCCGGCGTCACTTTCGGCGGGCGCTACGACGGCTCGCCGATCATCGTTTCCGATGGCAGCCAGCCGCCGCCCGATGCCGCGAACGTCTACGTTCCGAGCGCCTGTCCCGGCGGGCGCGCCCCGCATGCGTGGTTGGACGACGGCGTCTCCTTGTACGATCTGTTCGGGTTCGAGTGGACGCTGCTCCAGTTCGGCGAGGTCATGACCGCGCATGCGTCGGTCCCTGAGACCATCCGCGCGATCGGGGTTGATGTGAAACTCGTCACGCTGCCGAAATCCCTGCGCGATCTCTACGAGGCGGATCTGGCTTTGATACGCCCCGACCAGATCGTGGCCTGGCGCGGCAGCGCGTCACAGGCTGGCACGATCGGGCGCGTCCTGGCCCGAGCACTCGGACACAATGCGAGCGACGGCGCACGGCTGGCAAGCTGATCGACTCTCGCCGTCGCATCCGATCAGCGGCTGCGCGGCCAACAATAACAAGACAACAAAAACGACAAATGACACCGGAGGAGGAAACCGTGACGACCAAAGCATTGGAGGACTACGACGATCATGTTGCGACCGTCGTCACTGCCGAGCAGACGGCGAGCAGCCGCCGGCGTATCCTGATCGCCGGTACCATCGGCACCGCGATCGAATGGTACGACTTCTTCATTTACGGCCTGATCGCGCCGTTGGTGTTCGATCAGCTGTTCTTTCCGAAATTCGACCAGCTCACGGCGACCATTGCGGTGTTCGCGACGTTCGCCGTCGGATTTTTGGCGCGTCCGCTCGGCGGGCTGGTGTTCGGTCATTTTGGCGACCGCCTCGGCCGAAAGTCTGTCTTGCTGTGTACGCTGCTCATGATGGGACTTGCGACCATGTCGATCGGATTGTTGCCGACCTACGCCAGTGCAGGCGTGGCTGCGACCGTCGCGCTCGTGGCGTTGCGGTTCGTCCAGGGGTTTGCGCTCGGCGGCGAGTCGACCGCGGCGATCCTTATGGCGATCGAGACGGCGCCCGGGCACCGGCGCGGCTTCTCGGCCGCGGTGATCCAGGCCGCAGGACCCGTCGGTGTCGTGCTCGCCTCCTTCGCGGCGCTCACGATTTCGCGGCTGCCGGAAGCGGACCTGTTGTCATGGGGCTGGCGTGTTCCGTTCCTGATCAGCGCGGTGCTGGTCGCGCTCGGCGTCTACATGCGCCTGCGCATCGAGGAGAGCGCGACATTCCGCGAAGCAAAGGTGACTGAAGTGGCGCCTGTGGTCGAAGCAGTGCGGGAGCACTGGCGGCCGATCCTCATCGTGTTCTTTGCCGAGATGGCACAGACATCCTATTTCTATCTGACGGCCATCTTCACCATCTCCTTCGCGACCCGTCAGCTCGGCGTCCAGAAAGACGTCATCACGCAGGCCGTGCTGTTCGCCAATCTCGTCGGGCTCGTTGCGATGCCCCTCATCGGCGCCTGGTCCGACCGTATCGGACGAAAGCGTCTGTTCCTGGCGGGCGTGGTGCTCGCAGCCATCTCGATGTTTGCATTCTACGGTGTGGTCGCGAGCCGTGACACGATGCTGGTGACGGGTGCGGTAATCCTCGCCGCGGGGGTGATCCATCCGCTGATGTTCGGGAGCGAAGGAAGCTATTTCCCCGAACTGTTTCCGACCCGCATTCGCTTCACCGGCGTGTCGATCGGAAAGCAGCTCGGGACGGTGCTGGGCGGCGGCATCGCGCCGCTGGTCGCCACCAGCCTGTTTGCGCAGACGGGCTCCACCTATGCGATCACGGGATACTACGTCGTGCTCGCGCTCGCGGCGATGATCGCGCTCGGCTTCGCGCATGAAACCGGCAAGTCGCGGCTGCTCGGCTAGGGCGAGCGCCATCACCACATCAGGGAGGTTTTCATGGACGTCAGTCTTCTCATCAACGGGCAGGATCAGGCTGCTTCCGGCGGCAAGGTGTTCGAGCGCCGCAATCCGCTGTCGCAGGAGGTCGCAACCCGCGCGGCCGCCGCGACCGCTTCCGATGCCGACGCTGCGGTGGCGGCTGCTTCCGCGGCATTGCCAGGATGGTCGGCACTTGGCCCGAATGCGAGGCGAGCCCTGTTGCTGAAGGCCGCAGATGCGCTCGAGGCCAAGCGCGACGCCTTCATCCGGATCATGATGGCCGAGATCGGCACGACGGAGATCTGGTCGGCTTTCAACGTCAAGCTCGCGACCGGCATGCTGCGCGAAGCGGCGTCGCTCACCACGCAGATCGCCGGCGAGGTGATCCCGTCGGACAAGCCTGGATGTCTCGCGATGTCCGTCCGGCAGCCTGCCGGCGTGTGCCTCGGCATTGCGCCGTGGAACGCGCCGATCATTCTCGGCGTTCGCGCCGTGGCGACGGCGCTCGCCTGCGGCAATACGGTCGTGCTCAAGGCCTCCGAGATCTGTCCGGGAACGCACCGGCTGATCGGAGAGGTGTTCAAGGACGCGGGCTTCCCGCCCGGTGTCGTGAACGTCTTGACCAATGCGCCGGCCGATGCGCCGGCGGTGGTGGAACGTCTCATCGCCAATCCGGCCGTGCGGCGGATCAATTTCACCGGCTCGACCCGCGTCGGTCGCGTCATCGCCGAGCTCGCCGGGCGCCACCTCAAGCCGGTGCTGCTCGAGCTCGGCGGCAAGGCGCCCCTGGTCGTGCTCGACGATGCCGACCTCGATGCCGCCGTTGCCGCCGTGGCCTTCGGCGCCTTCATCAACCAGGGTCAGGTCTGCATGTCGACTGAGCGCGTGATCGTGGACGAGGCCGTCGCCGATCAGTTCGTCGCGAAGCTTGCCAGGAAGACAGGCGCGCTTCCGGCCGGCGACCCGCGCCGCGGTCCGGTGGTGGTCGGCTCGATGATCGACGAGGCGCCGGCCAAGCACGTCGTTGCACTGATCGAGGACGCGATCGCCAAAGGCGCCGTCAAGCTCGCGGGCGGCGACCGGGTTGGCACGGTCGTTCCGGCCACCGTGCTCGACCGCGTGGTGCCCGGCATGCGCATCTACACCGAGGAGAGCTTTGGTCCCGTCGTCTCGGTGATCCGCGCGCGTGGCGTGGACGACGCCGTGCGGCTCGCCAACGACACGGAGTATGGCCTCTCGGCCGCCGTGTTCGGCCGCGACGTCGCGCGTGCGCTGACGGTGGCGCAGCGGATCGAAAGCGGCATCTGCCACGTCAACGGCCCGACTGTGCATGACGAGGCGCAGATGCCGTTCGGCGGCGTGAAGGGATCGGGCTACGGCCGCTTCGGCGGCCAGGCCGGGATCGCCGAGTTCACCGATCTGCGCTGGATCACCATCGAGACCCAGCCGCAGCACTATCCCTTCTGACCGCGCAGCAAGCGAAGCCCATCAGGACGCCATTCATGAATTCGAAAGTTCTCACGGTTCGGGAAGCGACCCTCGGTGTGCTTCGCTCGTTTGGCGTCGATCGCGTTTTCGGCAACCCCGGCTCGACCGAGCTTGCCTTCCTCGGCGATTGGCCCGACGACATCGACTACGTGCTCGGTTTGCAGGAAGCCTGCGTCGTCGGCATGGCGGATGGCTATGCGCAGGCGACGGGGCGTCCGGCGTTCGTCAATTTGCACTCGGCGGCCGGACTCGGTCATGCCCTCGGCAATCTCTTCACAGCGTTCCGCAACAAGACGCCGATGGTCGTGACAGCCGGGCAGCAGGCGCGCAGCCTGTTGCGGATGCGACCCTACCTCTTCGCCGAGGACGCCGCACAGTTTCCAAAGCCCTATGTGAAATGGAGTGCCGAACCGGCGCGCGCCGAAGATGTCCCAGCGGCGATTGCGCAGGCCTTCCTCACAGCCATGCAGCATCCGCGCGGTCCGACATTCGTGTCGGTCCCGTCGGATGATTGGGCGCGGCCCGCAATCGCTCCGCCGGTCCGCCACATCGCGACGGAGTTTGCGCCGGATCCGGCGGCAATCGTTCGGCTCGGCGCGGCGATCCGAGCCGCCAAAAAACCTATCTTCGTTGTCGGGCCCGAGATCGATCGCAACGGCTGCGTCGACGCGATGGTCGCTGTGGCCGAGCAGGCGAGCGCGGCCGTTTGGGCAAGTCCGATGTCGAGCCGTTCGAGCTTTCCGGAATTGCATCCGCTGTTTGCCGGCTTTCTTCCGGCAGCACCAGGAGGGCTCGCCCGCGCCCTGCGCGGCGCCGATCTGATCGTCGTGGTCGGCGCGCCGGTGTTTACTTTCCATGTCGAAGGACAATGCGAATTGCTCGACGACGGAACGCCGGTCTGGCAGATCACGGATGATCCGACGGAAGCCGCATCCGCTTCTGCCGGTGACACCATCATCAGCACGCTCCCGAAGGCGCTGGCTGGGCTGCTGTCGGCGATGCCTGACATCGCGGAGCGCGAGGTGCCGGCCGCGCGGATGCGGCCTGCGGCTCCAGCGGTACAAAATCCGATTCCACCGGCCTATGCGCTCGCCCGGCTCTCGGCGTTGATGCCGGGCAATGCGATCGTGGTCGAGGAGGCGCCGTCGCATCGCCCCGCCATTCAACAATTCCTGCCGCGGCCGGGCGCGGACAGCTTCTACACGATGGCGAGCGGCGGACTCGGTTACAGCCTGCCGGCCTCCGTCGGCGTGGCGCTGGCGCGGCCCGGTCGCCGCATCGTCGCCCTGATCGGTGACGGATCGGCGATGTATTGCATCCAGGCAATCTGGACCGCGGTGCAACGCCGCTTGCCGATCACCTTCGTGATCATGAACAATTCAGGCTATGGCGCGATGCGCGCCTTCAGCCAGCTGATGCAGGCGTATCGCCCGCCCGGAATCGACCTGCCCGGGCTCGACTTTGTGGCGCTCGCAAGGGGAATGGGTTGTCCGGGGCGGCGCGTGACCGATGCCGGGGATGTCGACTACGCCTTGACCGAAGCGTTGGCATCGAGCGGCCCGGCGCTGGTCGATATCGCCGTCGACGACGCCACGACCGACCTGTTCAGCCATCCGCGCTAGCTGGTAGAGGGACTGGTTCGCGGCGACAAAACAGCCGATGGAAATTTGCTGGTGAAGGCGCGGGTCTTGGGTTGGACACGCGATCCGTCGATCACCTCAAGCCGGCCGCAGCGGTTCAACGTGTGCAACTTCCTGCCAGGCCATGCTGGCCCTGGCCGCAGAGAGTGGCGGACGATCTGCTTGAACGTCGTCGGCGACAGTTCGACGATTTCCGCCAGCGCGAGCGCTGCGCCGTATCCGCCGGCACAATCCTGGACCGGCCGCCACAATTTGTCATTGATGGTGACGAAATTCCCCGCAGGCCGCGTGCTCGCGCGGTCGATGAGGACGGGGTTGCTGGCATGCGGAAGCCACGGGCCCATGAGGTGCTCGGCGTAATAGATCGCCAGCGAATCCGAATATCCGCCGGTGCCGTCGCGCCAAGCCCCGAACAGATAGTTCAGGCCGTTGTGCCGCGTGATCGTCACATCGGCGAGTTCAAGTCCTGAAAGCAGCGTCGCGTGGCGCTCCCATTTGTCCGGGAACCGAACGCATTTATAGATGGCGACGTCCCCGTTGGTCGAGCTCTCCGGGATCATCCACAACGCGCCATCGTCCTCGATCAGGAACGGATAGGAGAGGTGCCAGGGCTCGTCCAGCACGGGTACGACCTTCCCGACCGGGCCCGCGCCGTCGAACTCGATCGCGGAAATGATTCCTTTTCCAATTCGGTGATCGAGATCCTCAAAGAAGACGAATGTTCTTCCCTGCCACGTGATGGGGAAGGGATCGGCGTAGAAGTGGTTTCCGGGATCTGCAAGGACGTTCCAGCGAGGCCCTGATAGATCTCCGGTCTGCCAGACGCCGGCACCATCATTGCAGCGCCATCCGACATGCCAATGCGGGGCATAGCAGCAGAGGCGATAGATCTCCTTGGCGATCGATGTCGCTAGGCCGCGCGCGACGTACGCCGCCGGCGGGCTGCCGTTACCAATTCGGGCCGGTCGTGGCAGCTGCGGCACGATGCGCGGTCGTCCCGACAGGATGGCCGCCACCATGGTCAGGGTTCGCGCCATGACGGTTTCCAGTCCGCCGCTCAGACCGGCCGCGATTTCGGCGGAGGGGTGGCCGCGATCGAGGACGGCACCGTCGACCTCGTCGACGATTTCGATCACCGGCAGATCACCGGCGAGAATGGCGGCAAGGGCTGCGTTTTCGCCTGCGGCTCCATTGAACAGCGGGCGGAGATACTGCCGGGCCGAGCAGTTCGGATCCCGCGCGCCACCGGTGAAATCGACGATGACGTCCGCCGTGCCGGCGCGAGCCTGCATCCGTTCGGGACTGATCTTCAGCCTGTCGGCGCCGCAGTGTTTGCCCTTGTGCAACACCAGGCGTTCGAGCTCGAACAGCATGTCGAGAGCCGTCGGTCGCGGCTCCGCCGTTGCCGTCCATGCGATCTGGACCGGTACATCCCGGCCGTCGATCGACAGCGTCTCGCGGCCCATCCATCGCCGCGCATGTTCAATTTCACAGCGAAACTCGATGGTCATGTCGAGCCGATCCGTTTCAATGCGCCCCGATCAAATGACCTGGCCGAGAATTCGAACGTATTCCTCCACCATGGCGTCCACTGAATAGCGCAGCTTCAGACCTTTGGCGTTTTGTCGCAGTTCGTCGCTCAGTTTTTGGTCGGTCAGGAGCCTGGAGACGGCGGCCGACAGCTTGGTATGATCGGAGGCATCGACGAACAGCGCTGTCGGTTTTCCTTCGACGGACAACACCTCGCGCAAGACCGGGAGATCGGTGACGACCGAGGGAACGCCGGCGTTTGCGGCCTCCACAGCGGCGAGGCCGAAGGTCTCCGCCTGCGTCGGAAATACGAACACGTCGAGAGCGGCGAGAAACTCCGCCATCTGGCGCGGAGTAATTTCGCCGAGCAGATGCAGCCTGTCCGATACTCTCAGCTCATCCGCCAACTGCCGCAGCCGGGCCTCGTCGGCTCCCTGGCCAGCCAGTGCGAGGTGCCAGGATGGTTGATCCGGCAACAGACGTATCGCCGCGTCGAGCCGCTTGTGCGGGTGCAATCTTGCTGCGCAGCCGAGCAGGGTGCGATCCGGCGGAAGATTGAATTTCTGTCGCGCGGCTTGCTTCGTCAGGGTGAGCGCCTTGTCGTCGAAGCCGTGCGGGACATGCACCATCCGCGCGCGATAAGCCCTGGGGTAGCGCGAATACTCACGCTGCATGTCCAGCGAGTTGAGCGTGATGCGGTCGAAGAAGCCGAGGCTGCCCATGACGATGTCGGCCATACGGACCGGCCAGCTCATCGACAGCGCGGATGAAACCTGATTGGCGATGACAGGCGCACGGCAGATCAGGCGCGCCACGCCGGCGCCGATGACATTGCCGAAGTGCTGAAAGGTCAGAACGGCGTCGGGCCTGGTGGCCCTGATATGGCCGCCGAGCGTCCACAGCATTTGCAGCAGCGCCAGCGGATTTCCCGGCCGGCTCGACGCGCAATAGATGGTGTCGGGCGGCTCATCGAAGGAATCCGACTTACGGAAGAAGAACAGATTGGTGACCCGGTAGCCGCGGGCGGTCAGCCCGGCGCCAAGCAGGCGCGAGATCTCCTGCGCACCGGCGTTCTCGGCCTGGGTCTGTACGAGAAGCACGTGCAGCTTTCGTCCGCCACCGTTGGGCGGCGAGAGTGCTGTCGCAGTCGTCTCGCCCAACGCCTTGTCTGGCTGGTAATGGAGCACGGATCCCGACCCACTAGAGAAACGAATTCTTCACATTCTTAACCCCGTGCTTACCATGGGGGCCTCGCGCGGACACCGACTAGCAATAAACGGAGTTAATGCGCGCCCTGCCGCAAGGGCATCGTTCGCGAATGAATTCCGCTGGTTCCCGACGAAGCGAGGCGCGCGCGTTAACCAATTGGTCACGGCCGCGCCAGGCGCGGGTAACCGCGGATTAACCATAGATATTTACGTTGGAGCAGGCACTGAACAGTGTTCGCAGTTGAATCCGAGTAAAATCCATGACGTTCGGTCGCCGCGCAGACCCGACAAGTTCCGGATCGACCGGTGCCGCCGCGTCGTGGCAGACGCGACAGGCGTCGAACGGCGAGTCGCGCGCATCCGCCGCACGCTTGGGCGGTGCGCTCACGGCCGCGGGTGCGCTCTCCTTCATGCGGGACAACGCTCGCCGCATCCTGACGCTCGCTCTCGCGATTTTTGCCCTTGGCGTCGTCGTTCTCCTGGTGATCCCGGTGCGATTTGCGGCGACCGCGCTGGTCGTGGTCGATCCCCGCGAGCAACGCGTGACCTCGGAGCAGGACGTTCTGCCGGGCATCGGACAGGATAGCGCCGCGCTGCAAAGCCTGGTCGAAGTGGCGAAGTCCGACGGCTTTCTCGAGCCGCTGATCCAGCAGCTCAAAATTCGGGACGACCAGGACATTTCCGGGGGACATACCGACCCCGCGCGCCTTCTCGAGAGATTCCGCAACCGCCTCGACATTTCCCGGCGCGGGCTGACCTATGTCATCGCCATCCGCTTCACGTCGAACCGGCCGGAGCGGGCGGCCTACTACGCCAATGCCATCGCCGAGGCGTTCGTCGCCAGCCAGGGCCGCAGCCGCACCGATGCGACCGACGAGGCCGCCGACTGGCTCAGTGGCCGGCTCAAATCATTGAACGAACGGTTGAGGGCGTCAGAGGACGCCGTGGCCACGTTCAAGCTCGAGCACAGGATCGTCAACGCGGGCAAGGATTCCACCACCCAGCAATTGCGGGTCACCGAACTGTCGCAGCAGGTTGCCGCTGCGCGCGCCCGGACCGAAGAGGCGAAGGCCCGCTACGAGCAGGCACAGCGGGACGTGAAGGCGAATGTCGACAGCCCGGTCAAGCAGGATCTGCTGAGCGCCCTGCGCGCACAGCGATCGGCGCTCAATGACCAGATTGCGCAGAAGCGGGCGGTGTTCGGCGATCGCCATCCCGACCTCGTTATGTCCTATAGCCAGTTGACCGATCTCAACAGGCAGATCGAGGTCGAGCGGACGAAGGGCATCGATACCGCAAAATCGGAATACGAGGCCCAGCGCGAACAGCAGAAGGCGCTGGAAGGCCAGATGAAGGCGGCGGAATCTCAGCTTCTGGTCGACGGCCAGGCTCTGGTCCGGCTCCAGGAGCTGCAGCGCGACGCCGAGGCCAACAGAAACATCTACGAGCAGTTTCTTTCGCGCTCCAAGACGACGAACGAGCAACGCCTCTTGCAGAGCTCCCAGACCAAGATTGCGTCGTCCGCCATTCCGCCGTTGCGCTCGACCCTTCCACCGCTGTCTTTACTGCTCGCCGCTCTCGCGATCGGTTCGCTGCTGACATCGACGGCGGTCGTTGCCGCCACGGGACGCGGATTGGACAAATCCGCGCCTGATATCCACGACCCCGAACCGGCTTCGCGCCAGCCCGCGACGTGGTCACGTCCGCCCGTGTGGGCCCGCATTCCCGACCTGACGCCTGGCGAAGTCCCCAGAAACATCTGGCAAGGTCCGGTGTCTGCGACGACCGAACTCGATCTCGGTCCCCATCTGCGTCCGCTGCTGGAGCGGCTGGAGAAGGTGCCGGGACCTCGTGGCAAGGTCGTCCTCGTGATGTCGGTCGGGAAGCGCGCCGGCGGCAACACTGTCGCGCGGTCGCTGAATCGATGGGCGTTGAACACCGGGAAGCTGAGCGTGTTGATCCGGGTCGAGCCGGACCTCGGCGGTGCCGGGGCCGGCCTTCCCAAGGGCCAGGCCGACGGCATGACCACCGCGGACTTTCGCAGCGTCGATGAGCTCCTGAGTGCCAGCAAGCGGCCCGGGCCGCCGCCCGCGGACGATATTCGCTCGGAGTTCGATCTGATCGTCGTCCACGCCACCTCCCTGGCCTTGCAGCCGGAGGCGGCGGCGCTGGCTGCTCACGCCGACCTTGTCGTGCTGGTCGCGCGCGAAGACGCCGTCGACTCGGCCGCGATGCGCAGGGCGATGGCTGCGCTCTCCCGGTTTCCCCAAGTGCCGACAGGCATCGTCGTCAATCGCGTGCCTGGCGGCCCCTCGGCGTCGCGTCGCGGCGAAGTGCTGGGGCTGGCTGGTTGACGCCACCCGGCAACGGATTGCCGAGCCGCGCCATTGCCTCGGCTGAGCAGAGGTCTATTCGCCGGAGTCCGCGCCACGGACGGCGTAGGCGCTAGGCTTCGATGGCGAGAAGCGCAGAAGCCCCAGAATCGAAGGATCGACCCCGGTTCGCCGGCGACAGAGGATGTTGAGAGCGATGGTCGCGAGCGCCAGCGACACAGTGGCCGAGATCGCTGCGCCAAGAACGCCGAGCCAGGGAATGAGGACGAGAAATCCGACCAGCCGCAGCGCGACGTTCCCGGCAATCACGGGGACATACTCGCGCTCATAGCCGGTCAGCTGCAAGATCGCCGCAGACGGACCGCCCGCCGCTTGGAACGCCGTTCCGATCGCGAGCACGATCAGGACCCAGTGTTGCGCAGCGAAATGCGGCCCAAATAGGTTGAGCAGGTGGGGGCCGCCAACCCAGATCAGGAGAAGTCCGCTGACCACGCACACCGCGGTCACTTCCGCCATGAGCCGCAACGTTCGCTCGAATTCCTGATGGTTCTTGCTGAAGTACAGCGACGGAAGCCGACGTGCGCCAAAACTGTACAGTGCGGCCGACAGCATGGCGAAGATGTTGGCCAGCCGCGAAGCGGCAAAGTAAATTCCGGCGGTTGCCGGGTCCAACATCCAATAGACCAGAATGACGTCGAAATACTGGTTCGCGGCTTCGAGGATGGATGCGACCCAGAAATGAAGCGCGCTCGATCTCCAGCGCGACGTCTCGGACCTCACCGCCGTGCCGCGGAAATTCGGCAGGGTTCGCGCAATCGCGATGATCTGTGCAATCAGTCCGACCGACATGGCAATCGTCATTACGGCGATCAATTCGGCGGGATCGAGCTGGCGATGGCCGGACATGATTGCGAGCAGGAACAGCACGACGCTGACGCGCCAGAAGAACTCCCTGTTTCCTTCGCCCATGAGAATGCTGACCAGCGAGCGTGCGATCTGGCTGCCAAGCATCAGCCCCGCATTCACGGCCGTGTAGGCCGACACCGCGATGACCAGCAGCCACGAGGCGCCTTTGATGTTCGCGCCGATCGCCATTGTGCCGATCGCAATCAGCATCGCGACCGAGGAAATCTTTAGGCTCGATAGCAGCACGCCTTTGGTGAGGTCGGGCTGATTTCCTACCCGATACTCGTTTAGAAATCGCACCAGCAGCGATTCCTGGCCCACCAGACCGACGACTGCTGCCATCTGGGCCACCGAAAGCCAGGTCGCAAAGATGCCGAACCCATCGGGCGACATCGTTCGTGCCGCAAGCGAAAACAACGCGAACGCAAGCGCGCCGCTACCAACCTTGAGAAGGATGGTTCCGGCAACACCGCGCGTCACGTCGCGCCGCATGAACTGGATGATGGATTCGATCATGGAAATTTAAGGGGCAACTTCCCCTGGAGAGACATTTTCCGATTACCTGCGACAGCCTAGCATGCCGAAAAACCGCGAGTGTTAATGGACGGCCTCCATGATCCTGCCGGCCGCGGCGACGTCGCGGCCATGCCCGTTGCTTCACTATGGAACATCGCTGACCCCATTGTCCCAGATAGAGCAAAGTGCGGCCTGATCGCGTGGCGGCATAGCGCCGCATCGACGGCCAATCAGGCGATATAAGCCGCTGGAATGCGGACCGGCTCGCCGGGAACGACCATCCAGAGCAAGGCGCGTGCCGGTTCTCATCGGGCCGGGCAGTCTCCGCTGCAATTAACCGAGATATCGAGAAATGATCGCGTTTGGTCCTGCGATGCGACATCAGGCGAGAGAATTGCATGGGCAATCATAGTTGACCGCGGGAGCCTGGACCATGACGGCGGATAGCAACGTGCCCGAGCCGAACGCCGCAGCCGGCCCTTCGACGATCGTCGCCGACATCGCGATCGTTGGCGGCGGCCTTGCGGGCTCGCTGGCGGCGGCCGTGCTCGCGCGGTCAGGGCATCGTGTCGCTCTCGTCGACAAGCGCGCGGTTCATCCGGACGAGTTCCGGGTCGAGAAAATCGGCGGCCATCAGCTGGAGATGTTGCGCAAGCTGGGCTTCCTCGACGCGCTCGATAGCGTGGCCAGCCGATATGACCAGGTGCTCAATATCAGGGAAGGCAAGGTGGTCGATGTCAGCGTCGGCCGGGCTTACGGACTTCCATATGCCGATCTCGTCGCGATGGCGCGCAGCCAACTGCCTGATCCGTCCAGCCTGATCGTCGACGAAGTCACTGCCGTCAACTGTAGCGACGATATCCAGCATGTCGAGCTCGCTTCCGGACGGAGCGTAACTGCACGCCTCGTCGTGCTGGCCACGGGCATGGCGGGAGTTCTCGGCTACAAGCTCGGCATCAAGCGGCGGGTGCTGGCCGAGCGTCATTCGGTCACGTTCGGATTCACGATCGCGCGCCGGGACGATGCGCCGTTCGATTTCGAAGCGCTGACCTGTTACGGCGAGCGCACGACGGACGGCATCGATTATCTCAGCCTGTTTCCCGTGCGTGCCGGCATGCGGGCAAACCTATTCATGTTCCGCGACCCGTCCGATCCTGTTATGCGCGAGCTGCGCCGCGAACCGGAAGCGACGGTTCTGCGCCTGCTGCCGGGATTGCGGCCTTACCTTGGCGATTTCCACGTGACCGACCGGGTGCAGAATTGGGTGATGGACCTGTCCGTCGTGGAAGGACATCTCCAACCCGGCGTCGTGCTCATCGGCGATGCGTTCCAGACCAATTGCCCTGCCGCCGGCACCGGCGTTGCCCGCCTGCTGGTCGACGTCGACCGCCTCTGCAGTGAATATGCGCCGCGTTGGCTCGTGACCGAAGGCATGAGCCGGGAGAAGGTTTCGGAATTCTATTCCGATCCCGACAAGGTCGCGGCGGACCAGCAGTCGCTGAAGATGGCGCGCTTCCGGCAGGCTCTGACGTCCCGCAACGATATCGGCTGGGACGTGCGGCGGCGCCTGCACTTCCTGCGACGCAGTATCACCCACCGGGTCGATCAAATGCGGCCAGGCTGGCTCGCGCATGTTCGAAGCGCGCTGCGGGCCTGAGAGCCGCGTCTGTCGGGGCCTCGCCGGTCAGCGCGTGGGCGTTGAGGTCCGGGTCGGCAGGAGCCGGAACTCCGACATTCGCTTGGCGGCCAGTTTCAGCCAGGGAGCCTGTTTCAGTGCGAACAGGGAAATGGCGCCCACGGTGCTGCCGGCCTGCGTGACCGCCCACATCGGCGAGGGCTGCGCGCCGAACAGTTTCTTGTAGGGCTCGTCACCGATGGTGAAATCGAGCATCTGATCCCCGCGCTCGATGCAGTCCTTCGCGACCTGCTCGAACATCAGCGCGCCCAGGGACTGGCTCTTGTATCCGCAATGTCGAAGGCGCTCATGATGACGAGGAAGCTGCCTTGATGGCAGAGCCCGAGCACGGCGGCGATCACCTCGCCATCCATCTTCATGGCATAGAGCCGGACAAAGGAGCCGAGGCCGCGCTGTGCCATTTCGGAATAGAAGTTGTAATATTCGGGGCGCTGGAGCAGATCGCCGTCGCCTTGAGCCTGAAAGCGCGGCCCGCGAAATTTCCGCATCACGTCCAGCGCCTCGATCACGGAGGCGCTGTCGCCGCAGCATGAAAAACTCAGGTCGCCCTTCTTCTGGAGCTGCCGGGATTTTTTTGCGAGCTCCTTCTGGTAGGAACGGTCCATCGCGCTGGCGCGCCATTGCTCGAACGGCGCGACCAGAACGGTCGCATAGGCATTGGAGTCCATCGCGACGCGGCGAGGCGTCGCCAGGAGATTCTCGATCGGAAGCCGTCCATCCGGCAGCTTGGTCATTCGGAGCAGATCGAACGGGCGGACGAGGTACCTGATTTCCGCGCACGCACTCTCGTCCTTGAGCAACTCGGAAAACACCTGCGGGCTGCACACCGGGGCCAGATAGTCGGAGACGCGGAGGTCGGCGAATTCGACGGTCCGTATCGGGCCGCGCCGGATCCGCAGCAAGGGCAGCACCATCGCAAGGGCGCGCGTTGCGCGGTGGCGGACCACGACAACCAGAGGAGTTGCGCCTGCATGAGACGCGAGCCTGGTGTAGAGGGTGTCCAGCCAGAGCGGATGCTGGAACGCGGTGGCGGCCGAATTGTCAAACAGCTCCGCGTAATCAGGCGACAGGAAATCGAATTCCTGCTCGATGGCGATGTCGAACGTGTTGCTAGCTTTGTTCATGCACAACCAGGGAAACCGGATAGCTCGGGACGGGGCGCTCGAGCCGGATCTGCGCTTTATAGCAGGGTCGTTACGGGCGAGACACCGGCGGCGTGCAGTTTGCATTAATGCCTCGCGCAGGGCTCATATCGTGACCAAATCGTTAATTTCGCAATATCGCCACGACGCAGCGATGGAGATCGACCTGCGCTAGCAAATTATTAACCGCGCTTAAGGAAGGTCATCTCATGGCCAGCCTGCAGACCGAGGTGGATTCCGGGACACCCGGGAGCGCGATCTGGACGACGCGCAGCGTTGGCGTCGAGAAGATAGCCAGGTTCGCGATCAGCTGTTCGATCACCATCAACGTGGTCGCATCGATGGGCATCTTCAACGCCGCGCTGCTGCCGGCGGAGCTGAGCTTTCTGCAGCAGGCCATAGCCCTTCTGATGTGGGCTGTCCTGATCTACGCAAGTGCATTCGTGCAGCCGCGCCTGCGGCTGCAGGTCAATCCCGATCTGGTGGCGCTGGTCGCATTCTATGCCTTCGCAATTGTCTCGGTGTTCTGGTCCAGCCTGAGCGTCGCAGCGATCATGAAGAGCGCGGCGCTTGCGATGACGACGTTCGGCGCATTTTGCCTCGTCACGCGCGTCGACCTCGACGAAATCGTGAGAGCCACGGCCCTTGGGCTTTTCATACTGGTCGCCGCATCGGCGGTCTGCGCGGTGGCCGTGCCCGACATCGGGATCGATCACAGCTGGATGCACAACGGTCAATGGCAGGGCGTCTACGAATCGAAACAGACGCTCGGCTTCGTCGGCGCGTATCTGATGTTCCTGGCCTGCTATCGAAAGATGACGGGGCAGGGGTGGCCGGCCTTCCTCGCCGTGTTCCTGCTGGCGTCAACATGTGTGCTCGCGTCGGAATCGCGTGGCGCCGGCGCTGTCGCCCTGGCCGCTTGCGCCATGCTCGTGACCTCGATGTGGTCGGTCGGCTGCATGAGGCTCTATGCGCTCCTGCCGTTTGTCATGTGCATTCTGGCCGGCCTTCTGATCCTCTATTTCTACGCAACGGGATACGACGCCATCCATATCGGCGATGCCAGTATCGATTTCACCGAACGGACCTTCATCTGGCACTACGCGATCAGCCATTTCAACGATGCGCCGCTGCTCGGCTTCGGCATCAACGGCTTCTGGACGATCCCGTCGATCTACGATTGTTTCGAACAGAATCACGGCTGGGTGCTCGACAATTATCACAGCGGCTACATCGCGATCCTGATGGAGACCGGATTTCTGGGCTATACGCTCTTTACCGCGAGCGTCCTCCTGTTCTCGCACAAGATCCTCCATCTGATCTCCGCTCGCACGATCGACCGGTCGCACTGTGCCCTCATCATCGGATTCGTCGTCCTCAGCTTTCAGACCAATTTTACGGAGACGACATTCCTTCGTTCGACGATGTTCACATCGGTGCTCCTGGTGGGGTTTTTCTTCGCGACTTGCAGGCCGGTGCAGCCGACGGAAGTCCAGGCTCCAGGAATGGAAGCAGTATGACCTCCATGCGCGCGCGTTGGCCGAGAAGCTTCAATCTTGCGGCTACGGCGGTTTTTCTTGTATCGCTGTTCTCCCACGCCGATGGGGCCGAGCAAGCCGCCGCCCGTGACACGCCAAAACTGGGTCGCGGTATCAACATTCTCGGCTACGATGGAATCTGGGAAGGCGGCCAAAACGCGCCATTTCGCCTGGAAAATCTGACTGCGATCAAGAAGGCCGGGTTCGCGCATGTCAGGATCAATTTCTTCGGCTTCAAGTTCATGGGCCCGGGGAATGTCCTGGACGAGATCGTCCTGAGGCGGCTTGACGCCGTCATCGAGGAGGTTCTCGCGAGGAAGCTCGTTCCCATCGTCGACGAACACGATACCCACCTTTGCCAACGCGACGTTTCCGAATGCGCCGAGAAGCTCAAGGCGTTCTGGCGGCAGATCGCCGAGCGCTATGCCGGCAGATATCCGGCACTCGTCTTCGAGGTGTTGAACGAGCCTGGTGGAGAAATGACGTCCGCCAGCTGGAATTCGCTCCTCAATGAATGTCTCGGCATCATCCGTCACACCAATCCCGAACGGCCGGTCATCGCCGCCGTTCTCAACACCGATGAGATCCCTGTGGAGGAGCTGGTTCTGCCGGCCGAGGACAGGCATCTCATCGTCACGTTTCATTATTACGCGCCGATACGGTTCACCCATCAGGGCGCGCCGTGGTCTCCGACGTTTTCCCGGATCGGGCCCCTGGACTGGGGCAGCCCGGAGGATGAAGCCAAGGCTGCCGCCGACTTCAGGAAGATGAGCCTCTGGACGGAGAAAGAGCAGCGCCCGGTTTATGTCGGTGAGTTCGGAGTGTACGAGCGTGCGCCATCCGGCAGCCGGCATCGGTATTTGTCATTCGTGGCGAGAAGCGCCGACCGGCTCGGCTGGTCATGGGCCTACTGGCAGTTCGATCACGACTTCGCAGCGTTCGACAGTGCGCGCCAGGCCTGGAAGCCGGGTATCCTGCGTGCGCTGATGCCGCCGACGCGTTGAAATCGCGTCCCGAGTCCGCTCATTCCGCGGAAGGCGTGCCGGGTCAGAGCCGTCGGGCAAAACACCCGCCATCCCGTCAACCCCTTTCGGTAAATATATTCCGCTTTACCGAAATTCGGAATTGGCTTATGTGTCGCCCATCCCGGCTCATCCTCGAGGGGCGATCTTGTGGTCGTCACGTTCGCGAGCCGGACTTGCGGTGGACGCGGCAGCGTTCGGGTGCGAGAGGCGTGGGCAGGGCGGATTGCTCTCCGTGAGCCCAAGGGTTCGTTCCGACGAGCGGCGCTGTCAGGCTTCGTCTCGTCTGTAAGTTTCCGGCTCCGTCGACAGGGCTGGAAAAACTGCGGCGAAATGGCGGGCCGTGCGTACGGCAAAACCGTGTGGTCCTGGCCGTCGTTGCTACGGTCAAGCCCCGGCGAATGCGGCATCTGCGTCAACCGGCGCGGTGTCGGTGAATTTCGTTGGGACGAGGGAGGCCAGCAGGAACTCGGCTCCCGGGAGATCACGGCATAAGCCGTCCAACCATCGCGCAGGGAAGGCCGAGTGATTGGCTACACCTGTATGCTGCTGTGCGGTTTTCCTGCGTGTGCTTTTCGCGCAGCGGACCGCGGGTGCGAGGTCAGCACCCGGCCTTCCCTGCGCCCTCTTGGGTTTGAGGGTGAAGTGACCAAGCAAAGCTCGGGCGAAACGCGCCGCGAGAACGCAGGGGTGCGTCCGCCTCCCTCGAGATCCCGGTTCGGGCGCCGATGTCTTGTCCCTAACGCTAGGGACAGACACGTTGCTGCGGTCCACTTAGCATGGTCCGCCTGGTTGCTCGGGACCGCAGGAGGACGCGCGTAAGGCGGACGACATGCCTTCTGAGGAGCGACGGTGCCTCGTGGGGAGCACCTGCAAGCTCAAGCCGGGGCGCCCGATGCAGCCGGCGGAGTCATCAAAGCGGACAGGGAGGAATAGGACATGAAGATCGGTTTCGCGCGAGCCTCGCTTCTTGTGGCATGCGTCCTTTACGGAAATGCTGCTCACGCGGACATCAAAATTGGAATTGTGATTTCGGCAAGCGGCCCGGGATCCGCATTGGGACAACCGCAGCTCAAGACGGTTGCAGCTCTTCCGAAAGAGATCGGTGGAGAGAAGGTCACCTATATCGTCCTGGACGACGAGTCGGATTCGACCAAAGGAGTCCAGAACGCACGCCGGCTGGTGATCCAGGACAAGGTCGATGTGCTGGTCGGCTCCTCTCTGACGCCGGTGACCATGCCGATGCTGGATGTCGCGCTTGAATCGAAGACGCCACTGCTGTCGCTCGCCGCCGCTACCGCCATCGTTCAACCGATGGATGAGAAGCGCGCCTGGGCTTTCAAGGTCGTTCCCAATGACGACCTCATGGCGGCCGCCATCCTCAAGCATATTGCGAATTCAGGCGTGAAGACGCTCGGCTATATCGGCGTTTCGGATGGCTACGGCGAGGGCTACTACAAGGAGGTGAGCCGCCTTGCGCCCGGGCTGGGGCTGACCGTGACCACACACGAGGTCTACGCGCGCGCCGACACCAGCGTCACCGGTCAGGCGCTGAAGGTGATGTCAACCAATCCCGATGCCGTCTTCATCGCGTCCGCAGGAACTCCAGCGGTCTTGCCGCAGCAGGCGCTCCGCGAGCGCGGATACGCCGGGAAGATATTTCAGACACACGGCGTGGCCAGTGAGGAGTTCATCAAGCTCGGTGGCGCGAACGTCGAAGGTGCCGTATTCGCGGGCGAGGCTTTTACCATTGCCGCCGATCTTCCCACGGGAGATCCGTTCCGTCGCTCCACGGAGGAGTTCGTGACCGCGTATGAAGCGGCGAACGGGCAAAAGCCCAACATGTTCGCCGCTCACCTCTGGGATGTCGTGGCGCTGATCGGAAAAGCTGCACCGGATGCGCTGAAGATGGCAAAGCCTGGCACAATCGAATTTCGCGCGACTCTGCGGGATGCACTCGAGCGTGGCCAGAACATCTATCTCAACAATGGGCTGTCGAACATGAGCAAGACCGATCACAACGGCTATGATGAGCGCTCGGCCTTTCTGATCAAGGTCGAAGGCGGCAAGTTCCGCCTGGCAAAGTAGCGGCGCGTCATTGCACGATCTGGTCAGGTCCGCCTCAGACCCAGCCGCCATCGACGATGTAGTGCTGGGCTGTGCAGGCGGAAGCCTCGTCGGAAGCGAGGAAGACGGTGAACTTCGCGACCTCGTCCGGCATGAGCTTGCGCTTCAGGCATTGTCGCTGCATCAGTTCGACCTCGCCCTCCGGCGTCATCCATTTATCGAGCTGGCGCTCGGTCATGATCCATCCCGGCGCTATCGCGTTCACGCGGATGTTGTAGGCACCGTAATCGCGCGCCAGAGAGCGTGTGAGACCGATCACGCCCGATTTGCTGGCGGTGTAGGCGGCCATGCCGCCTTGTCCGGCGATCCACGATACCGAGCCGAAATTGATGATAGCGCCGGCGTTCGCCGCCTTCATGTCCGGCAACACGGCCTGCGCAGCAAAGAACTGGTGCTTCAAGTTGACCGCGATGCGGTCGTCCCAATATTCCGGAGTCATTTCCTCGGTGCTGTGCCGCTCGTCATGCGCGGCATTGTTGACGAGGATGTTGATCGCGCCGCGCGCGCTGCGCGCCTCCGCGACACCGGCACGTAGCGCGGCGATATCGGTCAAATCGACACGCATAAAACGCGCGCTAAGACCTTGATCCGATAGCTCGCGTGCCAGGGATTGGCCCTCGTCAACTTTGATGTCGAAGAACACGACATTGGATTTCTGCTGGGCGAAGCGCCGCACGATCGCAGCGCCAATTCCGGATGCGCCTCCGGTGACGAGAACGACCTTGCCGGCGAGGTCGGAATAAACGGCAGCCATGGATATCCCTCGATTTGCGTTGGGGCAGCGCGAGGCGCCGCCCGACTCTCCCGCGCAACTTAGCGATCTCCTTCGTGAGGTGCATAGATCAGAATTTCAGTTGCGTACCTCAAAAATCGAAGGCAGGATTGCACCAAAGAATAAAAGCCGCTGGGAGGAATGTGATGAGACTGCTCGGGAAACTGGGACTGGCTGTTGTCGCATGCCTGTTCGGAGCGAAATTGGCTGCGGCCGATACGACGGTGAAATGGCTTCACATCGAGGCCAACCCGGCCCAGGTCAAAATCTGGGAGGAGGTTGCGCGCGCCTATGAGGGGTCGCATCCGGGCGTCAAAGTCGAGATGCAGTTCCTCGAGAACGAGGCTTACAAGGCCAAGCTGCCGACCATCCTGCAATCCAGGGACCGGCCCAACATCATCTACAGCTGGGCCGGCGGTGTCCTGAAGACGCAGATCGAGGCCGGCGTGCTCGACGACATCACCGATTCTGTGAAGGGTTACAGCGACAGTCTCACATCCGCGGCACTCGCCGCCTTCACCAGCAACGGCCGGGTTTATGGTCTGCCCACGGCGCTCTCGCAGGTCGGCTTCCTCTGCAACAAGGAGCTGATGGCCAAGGCGAAGGTCGATCCTGCCGGGATCAAGAGTTGGGACGATCTGCTTGCTGCCGTGAAGACGCTGAAATCCGCTGGCGTGACCCCGATCGTGGTCGGCGGCGCCGACAAATGGCCGCTGCACTTCTACTGGACGCATCTTGCGGTGCGCATCGGCGGCAAGGCGGCGTTCGATGCGGCGTTGCGTGGCGAGAACGGCGGCTTCGCCGGGGAAACCTTCCAGAAATCCGGCGAGCTGTTCAAGCAACTCGTGGATCTCCAGCCGTTCCAGAATGGCTTCCTGGGTTTCAAGAACCCGCAGGCGGTCGGCTATTTCGGCGACGGCAAGGTGGCGATGACGCTCGCGATCAGCACGGTCTATCACCTGCAGCGCGCGCTCGCCGCGGACAAGGTCGGATTGACCGAAGACAACATGTGCTGGTTCGATTTTCCGGTCGTGACCGGCGGCAAGGGCGCGCCGACCGATACGCTCGGCGGCATTACCGGTTGGCTGATTACCAAAGGCTCGCCAAAGGAGGCTGTCGATTTCCTGAAATACTTCGTCTCCAAGGAGGTGCAGACGCGGCTTGCCGCCGGAAACTTCATTATCCCGGTGGTGCAGGGCGCGGACGTTGGCCTCAACAACGCCTTCATGAAGCTGATCGCAGCCAATCTGGCGAAGTCGAACTACCACCAGAACTTCTATGACCAGAGCCTGGGTCCGTCGGTCGGCCGCGTAGTCAACGACGTCACCGCCGAGATCGCCGGCGGCAGCATGAGCCCGCAAGAGGCTGCCAAGGCGATCGAGGCGGCGTGGAAGCAGGGCAACTGAGGGTGGCGCGGCGGACCGCGAGCGTGTCGGCGATTGGTGCTGCTGGCGAGATGCTGCCCCAGGTCACGGTTCGTGGTCCGAGTTGGGACGGCAGGCTCACGGTGCTCATCCTGTTCCTGCCACCGGCGCTGCTATTGTTCACGTTGTTCGTTGTGTTGCCGATCGGCGAAGCAGCCTGGTATTCGGGCTTCAATTGGAATGGGTTCGGCAGGCCGACCAACTGGATTGGCTTGGACAATTACCGCTTCGTGCTGGAGACCCGCGCCTTCTGGCTCGCGCTGCGGAACAACGGGCTGATCATCGCTGTTTCGCTCGCCGTCCAGCTGCCGCTTGCGCTCACGCTGGCCTTGGTGCTGGCCGAACGCTTTCGCGGGGCCGTGGCGCTGCGCATGCTGTTCTTCATGCCCTATATCCTGGCGGAGATCGCGACCGGACTGATCTTCAGCTTCGTCTATGATGGCGACTACGGCCTTGTGGCCTCGATCTGGCGTACCTTCGGCGCCGAGCCTCCGCATCTACTGGCCTCGACGGATACGGCGATGCCGGCGGTGTTGATCGTAATCGTCTGGAAGTACTTTGGCTTCCACATGATGCTATTCATCGCAGCGCTCCAGAGCCTCGACAAGAGCCTGGTCGAGGCGGCACGCATCGACGGCGCGACCCGATCGCAAGCCTTGCGACATGTGGTCATTCCATTGCTCTATCCAACCATAAGGCTCTCCGTGTTCTTCGCCATCGTCGGCTCGCTGCAGCTGTTCGATCTCGTCATGCCGCTGACGCGCGGGGGGCCAGCGGACTCCTCGAACACGATGGTGAGCTTTCTCTACAACAACGGCATCTCGCGCATGCGGGTCGGCTACGGCAGCGCCATCGGCGTCATCCTGTTTGCGATCTGCGTGACCTTTGCTTTCACGTACAAGCGATGGTTCATGCGCGATGAGTAACGCCAAGGCCACCCGCGCGCCGTTCGATCCCTCGATGCTGTTCAAGATCGTGTTCCTCGCCGTCGTTGCCACTATCGTCATGGTGCCGCTGCTCGCGACCTTGTTTGGTGGCTTCAAATCGCTCGGCGAACTGCGCGTCAATCCGTTCGGCCTGCCACGTCACTGGGAGTGGCAGAACTATGCTGACATCCTGTTCTCGGCACGTTACTGGCAGCTCTTGCGCAACTCGCTGATCATCTCGACCCTCACGGTCGCCCTGACCCTGATCGTCGCTTCGATGGCGGCGTTCACCTTCGCCCATATCAGGTTCTACGGCAGCTCGATGCTGCTGAGCTATCTGACGCTGGGCCTGCTGTTTCCCGCCGCGACAGCGGTGCTGCCGCTCTTCATCAAAGTGCGCGATCTCGGATTGCTCGACACATATTTTGGCGTTGCCCTGCCTCAGGCGGCCTTCAGTCTTGCGATGAGCGTGCTGCTGCTGCGGCGTTTCTTCAAGGACATCCCGTACGAACTGCTGGAGGCCGCGCTGGTCGACGGCTGCAGCTATGTCAAATTCTTCCGCTATGTGACCTTGCCTTTGTCCCGGCCGATCCTGGCGACCGTCGGTACCATCACCTTCGTTAACAGCTGGAACGCCTATCTGCTGCCGCTGGTGATGCTCAACACCGACGCGCTCTATCCCTGGCCGCTCGGTATCATGGTTTATCAGGGCGAGTATTCGTCCGAGTGGCATCTGATCCTGGCCTTCATCACGTTGACCATCTTGCCGACGATCATTCTCTTCCTCCTGGCGCAGAAACACATCGTCGCGGGCCTCACCGCCGGTGCTGTCAAGGGATGAGCGGTACCTCACGGAGATCACAATGAGAAAAGTCGGCATCGGCATCATCGGTTGCGGCAATATCAGCACCGCTTATCTGAAGGCAGCCCAGCGCTTCCCGGTCATGGAAATCAAGGCGCTCGCCGACATGCGCAGCGACGTCGCGGAGCGGGAAGGTGCCGCCTTCGGGCTGCCGGCGATGCGGGTTGATCAGCTGCTCAAGCGAGACGACGTCGAGATCGTGATCAATCTGACTGTGCCACTCGCCCACACCGACGTCAGCCTCGCAGTGCTGAACGCCGGCAAGCACGTTCATTCCGAGAAGCCGCTCGGCATCAACGTCACGGAAGCCCGCAAGGTGATGGACCTCGCCGCGCAAAAGGGTCTTCGCGTTGGTTGCGCACCCGATACGTTCCTTGGCGGCGGGCACCAGACCGCGCGCAAGCTGATCGACGATGGCGCGATCGGCACGCCCGTGGCCGGTAGCGCGTTCTTCGGCTGCCCCGGCCACGAGCGCTGGCATCCGGCGCCGGGTTTCTATTATTTGCGCGGCGGCGGGCCTATGCTTGACATGGGCCCGTACTACATCACCGATCTCGTGCAGTTGCTCGGCCCCGTGGCGAGCGTGATGGGCTCGACCGCGCGTCCGAAATCCGAGCGGCTGGTCACCAGTCAGCCGATGAACGGGACGTTGATCCCGGTCGAAGTTGCGACCCATGTCGCCGGCACGCTCGAATTTGAGAGCGGGGCGGTCGTCTCGATCGCAATGAGCTTTGATGTGCCGAAGCACCGGCACGCGCCGATCGAGATTTACGGTGACCAGGGCAGCATGCTGGTGCCGGACCCGAACCGCTTCGGCGGCGAGGTGCAGGTCGCGAAGACCGGCGGCGACTGGGAGCCGGTGCCGCTGACTCACGGCCATGTCGACGGCGAGTTCCGTTCGATCGGTGTCGCTGACATGGCTTCCGCGATCCTGAACAACCGGCCGCATCGTGCGAGCGGCGCGCTCGCTTTCCACGTGCTGGAGGTGATGGAGGCGTTCCAGGTCTCTGCCGACGAAGGCCGGCGCGTCAAGATCGAGAGCCGCGTCGAGCGGCCGGCGATGCTGCCGGCCGGGCGTGAAACCGGACAGATCGACTGAGGGAATGACCATGCGCAAGGCAATGATTGTATGGGGCGGCTGGCCGGGACACGATCCCGATCTCTGCGCTTCGATGATCCGCGGCTGGCTGAAGGCGGAAGGCTTCGAGGTGCGGACCGAAACCACCACCGCCGCGTTCGCCGATCCCGCGATTCACGACCTGTCACTGATCATCCCGATCTACACCATGTCGAAGATCGAGAAGGCGGAAGCGCTCAATCTCTGCGCTGCGGTCCGGAGCGGCGTCGGGCTCGCCGGCCATCATGGCGGCATGGGCGATGCGTTCCGCGATTCCGTCGACTACCATTTCCTGTGCGGCGGACAGTGGGTTGCGCATCCCGGCAACATCATCGACTACAAGGTCGACTTGACGAAGCCGGATGATCCCATCATGAAGGGTCTAGAGAGTTTCGAGCATCGTTCCGAGCAGTACTACATGCATGTCGACCCCGCCAACGAGGTGTTGGCGACCACGACCTTCACTGGCGAGCACGCGCCCTGGATCGAGGGCGTGGTGATGCCCGTGGTCTGGAAGAAGCGATACGGCGCGGGCAGGGTGTTCTACTCCTCCCTCGGCCATCGCGCTTACGAGCTCGACGTACCGGAGATCCGGACGTTGATGACCCGCGGCATGCTGTGGGCGGCGCGCGAATGACAGCCGTTGCGACCCAGTCGGTGGTGCGCGCTACGCTCGAGGACGTCGCACGCACGGCGGGTGTTTCGCTCGCCACCGTCGACCGCGTCGTCAACCGACGCGAGGGCGTGCGCGCCAAGACCGTGGCGCGGGTCGAGGCCGCGGTGGCAAAACTCGGCTATCGAGCCGACGTCGCGGCCGCTCGGCTTGCCCGCGGGCAGACGTTCCGCTTTGCCTTCGTGCTGCCGACCGGTAGCAACAGCTTCATGAGCAACCTGACCGAGCAGGTCCAGCGCACCGCGGACTGGCTCGCCGGCCAGCGCGGCTTCATTGATATACTCCGTGTTGACGTGTTCGATCCGGACGTACTCGCCGCCGCGCTGGAAAGTCTCTCGCCCGCCTATCAGGGCGTCGCCGTGATCGCGCTCGACCATCCCAGGGTGCGCGCGGCGATCGACGAACTCACCGCGCGCGGGGTCGCTGTGGTGACCCTTGTGTCGGACGCGCCGAGCTCGCGCCGGCTGCACTATGTCGGCATCGACAACCCGGCGGCAGGCCGCACCGCTGCAACGCTGATGGGACGGTTCCTAACTGGTCGCGAGGGGACGGTGGCCGTGATCGCAGGATCGTTGTCGCTGCGCGATCACACCGAGCGGCAATTCGGTTTCCACCAAATCCTGTCCAGCGAGTATCCGAACCTGCTCGCGCTGCCGGTGATCGAGGGCCGCGACGACAGCGAGCGCACCCGGGAGCTCACTGCGGCACTGCTCGCGCGCCATGCCGATCTGCGCGGCATATACTGCTGTGGTGCCGGGAACCGTGGGATCGCCGACGCGCTCGAGGCCTCGGGACGCGCGCGCGAGGTGGTCTGGATTGCCCATGAGCTGACTCAATACACACGGCGTTTCCTGGTCCGCGGCGCGCTCGATGCGATCATCAACCAGGATCCCGGCCACGAGGCACGGTCTGCGGCGCGAGTCCTGCTCGCGCATTGTTCGGGTGAGCCCATCAGCCCCGACCAGGAGCGCATTCGTATCGATATTTTTCTGCGGGACAATCTGCCGTAACTTCGAGTCGCTTGCGGAGTGCATCAGACGCTCGCGGCCATTGCTGCCAGGCGTTGATGGGCTCGTTCGCGGGCCGCCTCAATGGGCTCTGGCGGTCCGGTGGTTGGTCCGATTGGAATGAACCGGACATTGTTGATACCGACAAAACGCAGAATTTCGCGCAGGTAAGGCGTCGCCATGTCGATGCGCCCGCGGTTCATTCCGGTGGCGAAATCGCTGCCACTGGCAATGATGACGATGGTCGGCCGGTCCTTCAGCAGCGGAATATACCCTAGCGAAGGGTCGAACCGAAAGGTGAGCCCGGGCTGGACGATGACGTCGAACCATTGCTTGAGCTTATAGGGAATGCCGAAGTTCCACATCGGCGTCGAAATCAGCACCCGCTCGGCGAGCGCTAAGCGCACCGCCATCCGCTCGGCTTCCGCGAAGCTGTCCCGCTGCGCGTCGTTGAAGGCTTGCGCCTTCATCCGTGCATATTTGGCTTCGACAATCGGGCCTGAAAATTCCGGCAGGCGCTCGCGCCAGAGATCCATGACGTCCACGTCCCAATCGGGCCGGGCTCGGCGAAAGCCATCGAGGAAAACGCGTGCGCCGGCGCTCGACCAGGAGTCGTCGCGGGGCGAGCAGGACAGGTGCAGGAGCTTCGCCACCGCTCATCCCAGCGCTTTGATGACCGCATCGGCCTTGGTCACGACGGCGACGTTCTGCATGGCGAAGTTGATCGACGCAGCGTGCCAATCGGCATTCATGGTCGAGCAGCAATCCTCGGGAACGATCATGAAGTAGCCCTTGTCGGCACCCGTCCGCGCCGTGTGCTCGACCGACATGTTGGTCCATGCGCCGGTGTTGATGATCATGTCGCGGCCGGTGGCTCTCAGGATCGTTTCGAGCCTCGTGCCTTCCCAGGCGCTCATTCGCACCTTCTCGACCACGAAGTCGCCGGGCCGTGGTTCCAGACCTGATACCGGTGCCGCGCCCCAGCTTCCGCGCACCATCGCCTTGCTGTCGACGAGACCCTCGAACAGCGGCGAATTCAGCGTCACGCCGGGCGCGCCGGGCTCGACGACGAACCAGACATGAATGATAGCGACGCCGTGCGCGCGCGCAGTCTCGGCCAGGCGGCGGACATTCTCGACGACATGCTGCTCGCGCGCATGCCCGGGCGCGCCGGAATCGGCGAATGCGCCCCCGTCCATGATGACGTCGTTCTGGAGATCCTGGATGATCATGGCACAGCGTCGCGGGTCGATCTGCATCTCGGCAACGACGGGTGCAGCGGAAGCAGAGCCGGCGGCCGCTGTGCCGCCGCCTCGCTTGCCGCTCATATAGGGCTCGTGGCGCGGTCCGACCTTGGTGGGAATGGCATAGACCGAGTGCGTCGAAGTCAGGTACAGCGTGCGGAAATCCGGCCCGCCCCAGGTAAGATTGGCGACGAGTTCGGGCAGGCGGAGCTTGCCGAGCAGCTCGCTCCGCGGCGAATAGACCCAGACCCCGCCGGGTGCCGTGACCCAGACGTTGCCGTGCTGGTCGCACTTCATGCCGTCGGGCAGGCCGGGCTCGAGCTCAGAGCGGATGCCGCTCGCGAACACCCGCGCGGTCGACAGAGACCCGTCGGAATTGACATCGAACACGCGGATCAATGCCTGCACGGTGTCGTTGACATAGAGCAGCCTCTCGTCCGGCGAGAAGCACAGCCCGTTCGGCTGGTCGAACAGATTGCGGTCCACGACGAGCTTCGGCTCGGCGCCGGGCAGGACTCGATAGACGCCCTGGAAACCGAGCTGCCTTGGCCGCTCGACGCCATAGACCGGCATCCGGCCATACCAGGGATCCGAGAAATAGATCGCCCCGGAGGAGTGCACGCAGACGTCATTGGGGCTGTTGAGCTCCTGTCCCCCAAAGTGCGAGGCCAGCACCTCGCGCCGCCCATCCGGCCGCTCGCGGATCAACGACGATGTCGCGTGCTCGCAAACGATTAAATTGAGCTCGGCGTCATAGGTCATGCCGTTGCATTTGTTCGAGGGACGCTTGACCTCGGCGACGCCGCGCCGCGCATCCCAGCGCCGGCGTACGTCGCCCGGCATGTCGGAGAACAGCAGATAATGATCGACCGGATGCCAGATCGGTCCCTCCGTGAAATCAAAACCGGTGCCGACTTGGGCGACCGGTGCGTAGGGGTCGATCAGGGTCTCGAATTCGGAACGCAAGGTGACGTGCGTCATCGGTCGATCCTCTGGCGTCTAGGCCGGAAACCAGTTGCGCTGGGGCAGGGATTGCACGATCGGTCCAGGGACCTGGTCGTGCAGCCGGCCGACGACGTTGCCGCCTTCGATCTTGGCGGGTCGGTCGTGGACTGGCAGCAGATAGCGCGAATTGCTGAGCAGCTTCTTGATGGCAGCCTTCTCGGCGCGCTTGGTGGTGCCGTGGTTGCCGGTGGTGCGTGGCTCCCAGTCGTGGATCTCGTTGAAGGGCGTCACGATCTGGTCGTTAAAATCGTAGATCACGTCGCCGCAGATGGTGGCGATGCCGTCGGCGGTTTCGACGATGATGTTCATCGAGCCCTCGGTATGCGCATTCGCGGCGTCGCAGTAGACGCCCGGCATCAGCTCGATGGGACCTGTGATCTCGAGGTCGAGAAAGCGCAGCGCACTCTTGGTGTGCAGACGGTCGATCAGATGCTTGATATCCGGCGCCGGATATTGCGGATGCATCAGGCCGGACACGGAATATTCAAGCTCTCGGCGGTTGAGGACGACGGTCGTGTTCATCGGAAACAGATCGTCCTTGCCGGCGTGGTCGATATGCAGATGGGTGTGGCAGACGAAACGCACATCTCCCATCCGCACGCCGTGCCGCGCAAGCTGGTTCTCGATCATGTGCTCGTGATACTGCAGGCCGCGCATGCCCAGCGTTTCCATGATCTGGTTGGAGCGGTAACCGGTGTCTACCACGACCGGATATTTGCCGCCGAGGATCAGGAAGCCGAGGGTGAGGACACGGCGGGTGCGGCCGCAGTCGTGGCCGAGAACCAGAAAACTCGATTCCAGCTCGATATCGCCGTAGTCCAGGATCTTGATCTCCAGCGGCATTCCGTCCCTCCCAGTGTCTGTTTTCGTTCGTTTCCTCAGGCTCAGAGCCGATAGACGCGCATGGCGGTGGTTCTGAAAACGGCTTCGCGCTGATCATCTCGTAGCGGCGCCGCTGCGGCACGGAACGCATCGATCAGCTCGCGATAGCTGGTCCACAATTTCTCGATTGGGAAATTCGAGCCGAACAGGCAGCGTTCAGCGCCGAAGATCGCGATCGTATCGACCAGGACGGATGCGATATGCGCGGCCTCGTTGCGGTGGATGAAGGTTCCGAGCCCCGACAGTTTCGAAACGACGTTCGGGCAGGCTGCGAGGCGGGCCATCCCGGCGCGCCACGCGGCGCGGCCTGAGGGTGAAAGGTCCTCCAGCATGCCGGCGTGCTGCAGGATAAAGGTCACCTTGGGGCAGGCTTCCGCAAGGTGTGCGGCATCCGGCATCTGGGGTGTGAACACCTGAAGGTCAAAGCTCCAGCCATAGCCCGCAAGGCGGGCGATGTTGCGCTGGATCACGGGATCGGTGCAGAGATCCGGCCGCGCGGCAAAGCGATATAGCGGGTTCTTGTGCCAATGCAGTTGCATGCGGACGCCGCGTACGAGGGAATAGCGCTTCAGGCGGTCGAGCTGTGGACGCACGTCGTCCACTGAAAAATCGGCGTAAGCTACGATGGCATGCGGCCAGCCGTGCGCCTCGGCGGTCTGCTGCACCCAGGCCGCCTCGTCCTCGAAGCGGTCATTGGCCCAGTTGGTCTGGACATAGACCGAGCGGGTGACGCCGCTGCCTTCAAGGTCGCGGAGATATTCCTCTATCGGGTAATCGCGCCGGATCGGCTCGTATGGACCGAAGATGCGCGGCTGCATCGGACCCACCAGCCAGGGCAGGTCGGCCTGGCGCCAGATATGATGGTGCCCATCGACGATGTCGGTCACGCAACTCTCCTTTGTCCCAGCGCCAGCACGTGCGCGACGATCGACGCGCTCGATCCTCCATCGACGAGGTCGTCGACGAAGCGTTCGATCGCGACCAGCGCTTCGGTCTGCGGGCGAAAGCCGGGACCAGCCGCGAGCGGCGTCAGCCAGCTCACGCGCCACGCACGGCGCGATAGTTTCGCGACCGCATCGCGCAGCACATCGGGTTCGCCGCGCTCCAGGCCGTCGGAAACGATGATCACGGCAGCGCCCCGCGCGTATCCGCTGAAGCGGGGCACGGCGAGAAAGGCCTGGAGCGCGTCGCCGATCCGGGTGCCGCCGTCCCAGTCGCTGACCGCATAGGCTGCGGCGTTGAGCGCCTGCTCACGGCGTTTGAGACGCAACGGGCGGGTGATGCGGGTCAGCCGCGTGCCGAAGGTGAAGACCTCGACGGTGGGCGCCGCCTGCACTAGCGTGTGCGCGAACTTCATGTTCTCTTCGGTGCGGGTCTTCATCGAGCCGGAGACGTCAATCAGAAGCAACACCTTGCGTGGACGCTGCCGCCGCTTCAAACGTCCCAGCCGGAGGATTTCGCCGTCGCTGCGCACGGAGTCGCGCAGGGTGCGGCGCAAATCCGCGTAGGGACCGCTGCGTGCCCGCATGCGGCGATGGCCGCGCCGCTTCGGCAGGCGCCTGGACGCCTCGCGGGACAGCCGGCGCAGCGCATCGGTGGTCGAGAGCTGCGCAAAGCGGCGCTCGACCAGAGCTTCGGTGCGCGCAGCTGCGAGACCGGACTCGTTGGCCTCGTCCGACAACAGCGGCTCGTCGTTTCCACGGGCCTCCTCCTGCAGCCGAACCGTCTCCTCGTCCTCGCCATCATCGACGCGCCCGATGGCCTCGTTTCCGCGAAAGTGCAGATCGAACAGCCGGTCGAACGTTGCGCGACGCTCCGGTGGAGGGGCCAGTGTCGCGAGGGCTGCCTGCCGAATGTCCTCCAGGCTGCGGGGACCGAGCAACTGGATCGCGGCCAGGAACGAGGTCGTCTGTTCCGGTGCGACGGCAAACCCGTTCGTTCGCAGGAGCCCCACGAACGAGATGAAAACACGCGCAGCGCGCGGCAGTTCGGGTTCGGCGCTCATGCAGAGGCCTCCGCCAGCAGGGCGTCCAGCCGCGGCGAAATGAAGTGCAGATCCTCCTCGTCTTTCAGGGCAACGCCGATCGAGCGCCTGAAGGCATCGGGCCACCGCGCGCCGCCCTTGTGCAACAGCGTGGCGGCCTCAGCCCAGTCGACGGCCTCGGCAATCCCTGGCGCCTTGCTGAGCGGCTCGCGCCGCAGCTTCTCGACGGCCGCGACGACGGCGCGCGCGGTCCCCTCCGCAACGCTGGAGGCCCGCATCATCACGATGCGGGCTTCGCGCTCCGCCGAGGGATAGTCGATCCAGTGATAGACGCAGCGCCTCCGCAACGCTTCATGAAGATCCCGCGTGCGGTTTGAGGTCAGGACGACGACCGGACGCTCCGAGGCACGCACCGTACCGCGCTCCGGGATCGAGATCTGGAAGTCGGACAGAAACTCGAGCAGGAAGGCTTCGAACTCCTGGTCGGCGCGATCGATTTCGTCGATCAGCAGCACAGTTGAGTCAGGCGCGCGGAGCGTCGCCAACATCGGTCGCTCGATCAGAAACGTTTCGCCGTAGATGTCGATGCTCTCATCGCCGGCCTGGCGGATTGCGAGCATCTGGCGCGGATAGTTCCATTCGTAAAGTGCGGCGGATGCGTCGATGCCTTCGTAGCATTGCAGGCGGATCAGGCGGCGGCCGAGGACGGCGGCAATGGCTTTGGCGGCCTCGGTCTTGCCGACGCCCGGCGCGCCTTCCAGCAGCAATGGCTTGCCGAGTGCGAGAGCGAGATAGGCTGCGGTCGCCAGCCCCTCGTCGGCGAGGTAATAGGCCGCCCGAAGCGCCTTCTCCAGTGCTTCGGGGCTATCGATGCCGACGATGTTGCTGCGGACGGCCATCGCGCCCTCAGCGCCGCGCCTGAGGGCGCGCGCCGCCCTCAGCCTTGATCGCGCGCAGCACCTTCTCCGGCGTAATCGGCAGATCGTCGATGCGGACGCCGACGGCGTTGAAGATGGCGTTCGCAACGGCCGGCAATACGGGA
Organism: Bradyrhizobium sp. WSM4872; assembly: GCF_055811715.1. Taxonomy (NCBI): domain Bacteria; kingdom Pseudomonadati; phylum Pseudomonadota; class Alphaproteobacteria; order Hyphomicrobiales; family Nitrobacteraceae; genus Bradyrhizobium; species Bradyrhizobium sp. WSM4872. Next base: position 114,074 of record NZ_JBVVPT010000005.1, read on the forward strand.
TTCGCGCACATTTCGCCGGGGCCTTTGGCGCCGAAAGGGCCATCGGGCGCGGGGCGTTCCAACACGGCGATGTCGTGCGGGCAGATGTCGCCAGGACCGGGCATGACATATTCGACGAAGTCGCGAGGGCCGTGGACAGGGTCTGGATAATAGGGTTCAGGCGTCTCGTAGAGCGCGTGACTGACGCCCATCCAGGCGCCGCCGACGAGCTGTTGCTCGACCAGACGCGGGTTGAGCGCACGGCCGAGCTCATAGGCAGAGTCCATGCGGATCATCGTGACCTCGCCGGTCTCGTCGTCGACCTCGACCTCGGCGACGAGACAGGCATGGGCATAGCAGGTCGCCGGCGACATCTCGCCAGTTTCCGGATCGACGTTCGAGAGCGGCACCAGGAAGATGCCACGGCCCGAGATGGTCTTGCCCTGTTTGAACTGCGCCGCGATGGCGACGTCCTTGGTGGAGATCGAGCGGTGCGGCGCACCCTTGACGTGGATGTTGCCCCGTCCGTCGGTTTCGAGATCGGCGGCATTGACCTCGAGTTCCTCTGCGGCCGCCTCCATCATCACGCCGCGCGCCTCGCGCGCCGCCGCCATCACGGCATTGCCGACGCGGTGGGTGCCGCGCGAGGCAAACGAGCCCATGCAATGCGGGCCGGTGTCGGAATCGGCGGTGTCGACATAGACGTCCTCGACGGGTACGCCGAGTGTCTCTGCGCAAATCTGTCGCGTTACCGACTTCATGCCCTGACCGAGGTCGATCGAGGATAGCGCCACGGTGAACTTGCCGCTTGGATTGGAATGAACCAGGGCTTGGCTGGGATCGCCGCCGAGGTTCATGCCGATGGGATAATTGACCGAAGCGATGCCGCGTCCGCGATGTCGGGTCATCTCAACGTCTCCTGGTGCCGAACACGGATGAGAAGCGGCCCGCCCCATGCGCCGGCGATGCCGGCCGCGGTGGCTGCGGCGAGGGCGGAGTCGGTGGTGGGGGCTCGCGCGGTGGTTCCCGTAACCCGGCCGTCGGCAGGCGATCATAGCTCGTGCGCTGCTGCGCCGGCGCAGCTGTCCGCGCTTTGGTATCGGCAGGCGTCCGCGGGATGGCGGCGCGGCTGCCGCCACCGTCCTTGCGGGAGGAGGCGCGCTTGAACTCGTCGCGGATCGGCCATTTGGCTTTCTCCGCTGCGACCTGGACACACTCGATCAGCGCCGTGTTCTTGGCCTCGCGCCGATGCGCCTTCATGTCGCCGTCGCGATAGGCATTGAGGATCCGGAACTCCATCGGATCCATGCCGACGAGATTCGCGAGCTTGTCCATCTGGCACTCGATCGCAAAATCCATTGCCGTGACGCCAAAGCCGCGCATCGCGGTTGCCGGCGTACGGTTGGTGAAGACGCAGTAGACGTCGCCATAAACGTTCGGGATGGTGTAGGGGCCCGGCAGATGGGCTGCGCATTTCACCGCGGCATAGCTCGATAGCCGCGTATATGCGCCGCTGTCGAAATATGCGCGGACCTTTCGCGCGACGACCCGGCCGTCGCGCATCACGCCGTCCTTGATGTAGATGCGCTCGGCGCCGCGCGGCGGGCCGTATTGCATCTCTTCTTCGCGTCCGAACACGTAACGCACGGGACGTCCCGTCAGCATCGCACCCAGGATGCATAAAGGTTCGGTCAGCGTGTCCACCTTGCCGCCAAAGCCGCCGCCGACCGTGCCGCCGATGAAATGGAAGGTGTTGGAGGGGACGTCGAGGATCTTGGCGCAGGTGTCAACCGAGAAGAACAGCGCCTGCGTCGACGTATAGACGACATAGCGGCCGTTGGTGTCGGGCGCTGCGATCGCCCCATTGGTCTCGGTCGGCGCGTGCTCGATAGGCGACATCTGGTAACGCTGTTCGAGCACGTGATCGGCGGTCGCGAGTGCGGCATCGGCGTCACCAAAGCGGAGTTTCTGGTGGTCGTATGCGTCGTGATAAATGAAGGCATTTTTCGGATAGGTATCGTTGACGACGGGCGCGCCGGCCTTCAGAGCATCTTCAACGTCGAGCACGGTCGGCAGCGGCTCATAGTCGATCCGCACCTTTGCGATTGCCTCGAACGCCTCGCGCTCGCTGTCGGCGACGATGGCCAGGATCGGCTCCCCCTTGTAGCGGACCTTGTTGACAGCCAGCGACGGCTCGTCGTCCTTGCCGAAATTGATCAGGCTCAAAAGTGTGTTGAGGTTACGGGGCACGTCGGAGCCGCGGATGATCCGGCGCACGCCGGCTGAGCGCTCGGCGTCCGCGGTGTCGATCCGTCGGATCCTTGCATGCGAATGGGTCGAGCGGACGACTTTCAGGTGCAGCATGCCCTGGAGCTTGTGGTCGTTGAAATAGCTCGATGTGCCCGTGACATGGCCGAGCATGTCCTGGCGCTGCGTTCCCTTGCCGATCTCGTTGAGATTGTCGTCGCGCTCGTCGGCGAAAATATCCTTGCGCAGTTCCAGCATGATGTGGTCCTTCAGGCGCTCACCCGGCCGCCGGAGGCGGCGAGGATGGCGTTGATGATCGGCTCGTAACCGGTGCACCGGCAGATGTTGCCGGAGATCGCCTCGACGATCTCGGCGCGGCTCGGGGAGGGATTGCGATCAAGCAGTGCCTTGGCAGCCATCAGCATGCCCGGCGTGCAATAGCCGCACTGGGCAGCAAAGTTCTCGGCAAAAGCGTGTTGCAGCGGGTGGAGGTTGGGTCCTTGCTTCAGGCTATCCAGCGTCTCGACGGAGCGGCCGGCGACGGTCTCGGCCAGTGTCAGACAGGAGAGATGGAGCTCGCCGTCGATCAGGACGCTGCACGTGCCGCAGCCGCCCTGGCCGCAGCCGAATTTCGGCGTCATATCGCCGATCAATTCGCGAAGCGCGACGAGCAGGTTGGTGCCGCCATCGACGAAAATGGCGACATCGCTGCCGTTGTGACGAAATTGCAGGGCAGTCTTGGCCATACGATCTATTCCTGATCCAAAAGAAGACGACGCAGGTGTACGCCGACGATCTCGCGGCGATACCAGGCGCTGCCGAGCGCATTGTCGGACGGCGATGTTCCTTCCGCGGCTGCGGAGGCGGCGGCCGCAACGGTCGCGGCATCGAGCGAGCGGCCTTCCAGAGCGCGTTCGGCCGCCCGTGCACGTATTTGCGTCGGCGCCATCGATCCCAATGCAATTCGTGCTCCGGCGATCCGTCCGCCACTGATTGGCAGATGTGCGGCGAGCGTGATGACCGAGCCGCCTTTGGGCTTGATCCGTGCGATCTTGCGGTAGCGGAAAGCCTCCGCGCTTGTTGGTCGTGTGCACGACACCGACAGCACGAGCGTGCCCGCCTGCCTTTCACGCGACTGCAAAAACTCCTCAATTGGAATGTCGCGCGATCCAAAACCGCCTTGCAGAGCCACGGTGGCATCGAGCGCAAGCAGGGCGACGGTGAAATCGCCATAGGGATTGGGCGCGAACAGATTGCCGCCCACCGTACCCATGTTGCGCACCGCCGGGCCACCAATCGAGCGGGCAGGGGCGTGCAGGAAAGCGAGGTCGCGCTCGCCCAGAATCCGGGCGAAAGTTACGCTCGCACCCAGTGTGATCCGCGGGCCGGAGGGGTCGATGCGCGTCAAGGCATGGTCATTTGCGCGCACGACGGTCGAGATCGAGATGTCGCCTTCGTTCAGTGCGCGCATCACCAGCGTGCCGCCGCCGAGATAGCGCGCGTTGCGATCGGACGACAGCGCGGCGGCGGCCTCGCTCGAGCTCGTGAAGGTCTTCACGGTCACAGTCATGTTGACACGGCCTCCTTGAGGTGCCGGCGGATCGCGTCGAATCCCGCCTGGTAGATGTCTTCCGCGACCATTTGAGTGAGGCGGTCCTTGTCCTCTGGCCGCGTCGAGAAGCGGGATTCCCAGTGCCAGAAGGTGCGGTCGCCGTCCGTCACGGGCAGCAGGCGGACGTGGGCCACGTAGTTGAACATCGGGACCGGCGTATCGAGCAGGCAATAGCTGAAGGTCTGCTCCAGATCCGACAGCGTCAGCAATTGCTCGCGCAGCTCCGAGCCGTCCTGCAGCTTGAAGCGCCTGACGCAGCCGATCTTGTTTGAGGCCTGCGCACGCTCGATCGTGGAGGTCGCGACCGCCGGATGCCAGCGATCGTGCCCGTTGAAGTCGCGCAGCACGGCCCACACGGAGTCGGTCGGCGCATCCAGGATCGTGCTCTTGACGATATGCGGCACCGCGCTCAGCCTCCGAACTGGCGTTTGAGGGCGTCGAAGCCGCCCTGGAACACGCCGCCGCCGATATTCGCGACGAGTTCCGCCTCCCGCTCGGGTGCGCAGTCGAACTCGGCGGTCCATTCCATGAAGGTCTGGTCGCCGTCCGTGACCGGCGTCAGCCGAAGCGTCGCGACGTAGTCCTCGACCCCCATCGGGGATTCGAGGATCGAGTAGGTGCAAAACATGTCGTAATCGGACAGGCCGAGCAGCTTTTCCCGGATACGATCGCCGTTGCGCAGGCGAAAATCCCTGACGCAGCCGATCTTGTCGGAGGGTTCACCGCCCTCGATGCGGCTTTCCGCGATCGCGGGATGCCAGTTCGGCAGACCGTTGAAGTCGCGTACCCGCGCCCAGACGCGATCGTTGCGCGCGTTGACGACGGTTGAGACGTAGACGCGGGCCATGGTGCGACCTCAGCTCTTCTTCCGAGGGCTGCGCTCGGCGGGCGGCTCGCCGTCGGCCGAAGGCGAGGGCGCAGCGGCTGGCTTCTCGCCACCGCCGCCGCCCTTGCGTGCGGAGTCCTTGATGCCCTGCATGTCGCGAGCCTCCCGGATCAGGCCTGGCATCTTGGCGAGGCTGCCGCCTTCGACGCCGATGTCCGCCAGAAGCGAGTCGATCAGCGGCGCCTGGACGCGGTAGCGCAGCGCCGAGTCGATCACCTCGTCGGTCGCGCTACGGCCGCCATTGCCGCCATGGCCGTTGCCGTTGAGGCCATCGACCTGAAGGATGCGGATGCCCTCGATCTTCTCCATCGGCTTGACGCTCTCGCGGACGATGCCTTCGATGCGGTCGAGCAGCTTTCTACGGAACAGCGAGTACCGCGCCTGGTCGGTTAGCACGTTCTCGGCCTCGTTGAGCATACGCTGGGCCTCGGCCTCGACTGCAGCGCGGATCCGTTCGGCTTCCGCGGCAATTCGCGTTTCCTCGGCCTGTTTCTCGGCGATCAGGATTTCCACGGTCTTGCGACGCTTCGCGATCTCGCTCTCGCGCGCGGTGATGACGCGCTCGGTGGCTTCAGTGGCATGCACCCGCGCCTCCTCGGCCGAGGCTTTGGCCGCGGATTCTTCCAACGACTTGAGGTGGATGGCAATCGCCTTCTCCATGAGAACGGTCTCGACCTCCCTCTCGCGATTAATTTCAAGCTTGCGCAGCTCGCGCTCGCGGCCGATACGGGCCTCGTCGAGGCCGCGATCGGAGGCGATGCGGGAGCGCTCGACCTCTTCGCGCGCGGCGATTTCCGCTTCCTGGAGCGACTGGACGCGAGCGACTTCGAGCTGTTCGATCGAACGGCGGCGTTCGATCCGCGCCGCCTCCAGCGCATGCTCGCGCGAGACATCGGTGGTCTCGACCTCCTTGCGCGCGACAATCTCAGCCTGCCTGACCTGGCGGTCGGCGTCGATGCGCTCGGATTTCTTGGTCGAGAGCGCAATGACGCGGTCCTCATCCGCGATCTCGATCGCCTTCTTGTGCTCGATGTTGAGGACTTCGCGCTTCTTGGAGGACGTGATCCGCTCGACTTCGAGCGCGAGATCGACGCCGATGCGCTGGCGCTCGATGGCGTCGCGTCGCTTCAACTCGGCCGCCTCGAGCACGGCGGTGCGCTCGATCTCGAGCGCGCGTGTGTCACGCTCGGCCTGAATACGCTCGGCTGCAACGGACTTCTCCTGCGCGATCCGGGCGGCTTCGATGGCTTCGCGTGAGGCAATGTCGGCTTCCTCGACGGCGCGGTTGCGGGCGATTTCCAGGGAGCGCACGCGTTCTTGCTGGGTGATGCGGGCAGCTTCCGTGGCTTCGCGCGCCGTGACTTCTGCGACCTCGAGCGTCTGATTGCGTTCGATCTCCAACTGCCGGGTATTCTGCTCGACCGCGATGCGCTCGACGGCGAGCCTGTGCTCGCGGGCGATGCGCGCCGCCTCGACCGCGCGCTGCGCCTCAATTTCGGCTTCCTGGATGTTACGCACCTGCTGGATCTCCAGCGCGCGTGTGCGCTCGTCAGACGCGATGCGCTCGACATTGACGATCATGGTCTGGGCGATGCGGGCCTTCTCGGTCGTCTCGCGGGCAGCGATCTCGGCTTCGTCCACAGCGCGGGTCCGGTCGATCTCGCGGCGCCGGGTCTCCTCTTCGTTGGCGATGCGGGCGTCGGTCACGACGCGGTCTTGCTGGATACGCGCTTTCTCGATCGCCTCGCGGGCGGTGATCTCGGCTTCCTCGATGGTCTGCATCCGCTCGATTTCGCGCTGGCGGACCTCGCGTTCGGAAGCGATGCGGCTGGTGTCGATCGAGCGCTGGTTGGCGATCCGGGTCTTCTCTATCTCCTCGCGTGCGAGCAGCTCCTTCTCCTCGATGGTCCGGGTGCGCTCGATCTCCCGCTGGCGGGTCTCACGCTCCGAGGCGATGCGGGCTTCGGCGATTGCCTGGTCGTTGGCGATTCGTGCTTTCTCGATAGTTTCACGGGCGGAAATCTGCGCCTGCTCGGCTTCGGTCTCGCGGAGGGCCCGCTCGCGTGCGACCTCGGTGCGTTGCAGGGCCCGGCGCATCTCGATGTCACGCTCCTGTTCGAGGCGCGCCGTCTCGCTTTCGCGTTCGATCTCGAGAGCCTGCCGCTCGGCCTCCAGGTTGCGGGAGCGGATCTTGATCATCGAATCCTGCTCGATGTCGTTGCGCAGTTTTCGCTTGGCCTCGATGTCCTCCATCAGACGGGTCAGACCTTCGGCGTCGAAGCGGTTCGAGGGGTTGAAGAATTCGAGATCGGTCTGGTCGAGATCGGTGATCGCCACGGATTCCAACTCGAGTCCGTTCTGGGCAAGTGCCTCTGCCGCGTTCGCCTTGAGGCGGGCGACGTACTCACCGCGCTGCTCGTGCATCTGCTCGAGGGTCATCTCCGAGGCAACGGACCGAATGGCCGAGATGAATTTTCCGGCGAGAAGGGCGTGGAGCTGTTCGGGCTCCATGGTGCGGCGGCCGAGCGTGGCAGCCGCGATAGACACGGCTTCGCGGGTTGCCTGCACCCGGACATAGAAATCGGCCTCGATGTCGACGCGCATGCGGTCACGGGTGATCACGGCGTCCTGGCGGGAGCGAACGATGCCCATCGGCTGCACGTTCATGTTGACTGGCGTGTAGTCGTGGATGAACGGCAGCACGAAGGCGCCGCCGTTGATCACGACGCGCTCGCCGAGCAGGCCCGTCCGAACGAATGAGGTCTCCTTGGACGAGCGGTGATAGAGCCAGTTCACGATGTAGACGCCGACCACGATCACCACGACGGCGACGATCAGCCAGAGGATCAATTCACCGACCAGAGTCCCTGACATGTTTCTCTCCCTCGACCTTTCGGCGTTATCGCGCGCCGATCGCCTTGAATTTGCGAACCTGATCCGTCAGCGCCCGCTCGACCGGCAGCCGTTCCATCGAGGAGGCGCCGTAGAAGCCGTGGCAATTGCGTGTGTTCCTCATGATGAAATCGGCATCGTCCGGATCGGAGATCGGTCCGCCGTGCGCGAGCACCAGAATGTCCGGATTGACGCCGAGCGCAGCGGAGGCCCAGGTGTCGATGTGCGCTGGGCAATCCGTCAGCTTGAGTGCCGTCTGCGCGCCGATGCTGCCCCCGGTCGTCAGGCCCAAGTGACAGACGATGATATCCGCGCCCGCGATGGCCATCGCGGCGGCTTCCTTCTCGCTAAAGACGTAGGGCGTCGTCAGCAGGTCCTTCTCGCGCGCCTTTGCGATCATGTCGATCTCTAGCGCGTAGGACATGCCGGTCTCTTCGAGATTGGCGCGGAATACGCCGTCGATAAGGCCGACGGTCGGAAAGTTCTGCACACCGGCGAAGCCGAGCGCCTTCAATTGGTCCAGGAAAAGATCCATGTCGCGGAACGGATCCGTGCCGTTGACGCCTGCGAGCACTGGCGTCCTGGTCACGACGGGCAGCACTTCGCCGGCCATCTCCAGCACGATGGCGTTGGCGTCGCCGTAAGCCATCAATCCCGCGAGCGAGCCTCGGCCGGCCATGCGGTAGCGGCCGGAATTGTAGATGACGATGAGGTCGACACCGCCGGCCTCCTCGCACTTGGCCGAAAGGCCGGTGCCGGCGCCGCCGCCGACGATCGGCTCGCCGCGCCTTGCCATGTCGCGGAAGCGCTTCAACAGTGCAGCGCGTTCAAACCGGGCCATCGGTCACCTCGCTAGTCTCCGACGCGCCCCAATGCGGCCGAACAATGTTCGGAACGCGCTGACAATAATGGAGGCGAACTCGGGGTCATTGATGTTCTTGGGAACGCGGGTGAGCTGACGGTTGGCGGTCTGCCGTACATTGCGCTCCAGCGTGCGGAACAGCGCCGCATCGGCGTCCGGATCCCAGAACGGCTGTCCTCGCGCGTCGAGCGCGGAGACGCCGCCCTCGGGCAGGAAGAAGCGCACCGGGCCGTCCATCCGGTTGAGCCGATCGGCGATCCAGTGCCCCATGCGCTCGTTCTCCTCCGCCGTGGTCCGCATCAAGGTAACCTGCGGGTTGTGGACGTGGAATTTCCTGCCGCGGTAGCGCTCCGGGATGGTCTCGGGGGCGCCGAAATTCACCATGTCCAGCGCGCCCGCCGAGCCGATATAAGGCACTCGGCTGCGGATGATGGCGCCAAAGCGGTCGTCGGTGGCCGGGAACACGCCACTCATCAGGAGGTCCCCGACCTCCGTGGTCGTGAGGTCGATGACGCCTGCGAGCTGCCCGGAATCGACGAGCTTCTCCATTGAGCGCCCGCCGACGCCGGTGGCGTGGAAGACCAGGCACTCGAAATCCTCGCGCAAGTCGGCCGCGATCTTCTGCACCGCCGGCGTGGTCACACCGAACATGGTGATTCCGACCGACGGCAATCCGCTGTCGTCGCGATCCTTCCGTGCGTGCTGATCTAGGCGCGCCTTTACCATGCCGGCCAGCGCGTTGGCGCCGTTGGCCAGCACGGCGCGCGAGATCGAGTTGAGGCCCTGCACGTCGGCGACCGAATGCATCATGGTGATGTCCGCGGGGCCGACATAGGGCCCGACGTCGCCGGAGGCGACGGACGAGACGATGAGCTTCGGCACCCCGACAGGAAGCATCCGCATACCGGGCGCGACCAGCGACGCTGCGCCCGAGCCGCCCGCCGAAATCACGCCAGCAACATTGTTCTGGCGCCGCAACCAGCTGGCGAAGGCCTCGGCCATCGCGGTGACGGCGGCGCCGCGGTCGGGTCCGAATACCGCCGATCCGCCGCGACCATGGTTCAAGGCGATCTCCTGGGCGGAGACGTCGCTGGCCGCGTGCCTGCCGCTGGTCGAGACATCGACCAATCGCGTTCGCAGGCCGGTCCCGGCGATGATGTCGCGGATGAAGCGGAGCTCCGCGCCCTTGGTGTCGAGCGTACCGACGACGAGCACGACCGGAGGGCCCTGCGTTTGGGTGGCAACGGGTTCGCGCCGTCGCCGTGCCGTCTCGTCGAGACGCATCACCTGTGTCGAGAACGTGCGGGCGGCAGCCTCGATGCGGGCGATCGGCACAGGCTGCGACCACCGTGTCGGCGGCGTCGGGTTTGACATGTAGATGCGGATCGCGCCGCCTGGCCGCGTCTGCTGCGGAGGAGGCTTCGCTTCCGTATCCGCCGGTGGCACGTCGAGATCGAGCTCGAGTCCGGCGTGGATTCCGACACCGAGCAGGCGCTGCTGCAGTTCGCGATCGGCGGCAAGCCGCACCGAATCGATGATGCGGTTGACGCGACCGTTGACCATGATCGCGACGTTGCGCGACACGGCGGTCGCCACGCCGATATTCTGCTCGATCACGAGCACGGACATGTCGCCGTCCTCGCCGAGCCGTAGCAGCATCTCCTCCACCTGGGCCACGATGACGGGAGCGAGCCCCTCGGTGGGCTCGTCCATGATCAGAAGCCGCGGGTTGGTGAGCAACGCGCGCGAGATCGCAAGCATCTGTTGCTCGCCGCCGGAGAGCTGGCCGCCGCCGTGATCTTTGCGCTCGGCCAACCGCGGAAACGTCTTGTAGATGCGCTCGACCGTCCAGGCGCCGCGGCGCAAGCCGGCGGCAAGCTGCAGATGCTCTTCGACGCTGAGTGATCGCCACAGCCGCCGTCCCTGCGGAACGTAGCCGACGCCGAGTCGGGCTATGTGGGCAGGCGGCTGTCGAGTGATCTCATCCCCGCGGATGCGGATCGAGCCGCCGCTGACCGGCACCAGCCCCATGATGGCCTTGCATAGCGTGGTCTTGCCCATGCCGTTGCGGCCGACAACCGAGAACACGCCGGCCTCGAGCGTCAGATCCACGCCCTGCAGCGCATGCGAATGGCCATAATAGACGTCCAAGCCGCGCACTTCGAGGGCGGCGGCCGTACGGCGGACCTCATTCATGGCCGCCTCCGAGGTAAAGCTCCTGCACTTCGGGATCGGACTCGATCTCCTGCGGACGACCTTCCTTGAAGATCCGCCCGTTGTGCATCATCGTGACGCTCTCGACGACGCGCAGGGCGACGTCCATGTCGTGCTCGATGATGATGTAGCCGATATGCGCGGGCAGGGAGGTCAATATTTCGATCAGCTCGGCGCGCTCGGTCGGCGACAGTCCCGCGGCGGGTTCATCGAACAGGACGAATCGTGGCGCGCCGGCAAGCGCAAGTGCGATCTCGAGCTGGCGCTGCTGGCCATGCGCGAGCTCGGCAACGCGCTGATCCTTCACGCCCGAGAGATGGACGGCCTGCACGAGATTTTCGGCCGCGTGCATCAACGCATCGTTCTGGCCGGGGCGGAGAAACGAGAAGCGCCCACGTGAGACGCCACGGCAGGCGAGATAGACATTGTCCTGGACCGTGAGGCCGGGAAACAGCGCGGAGATCTGGTAAGTCCGGCGCAGGCCGCGGCGGATGCGCTCATAGGGCGGGAAGTGCGTGACGTCCTCGCCGAAGAAGCGGATGGTGCCACTAGAAGGTGGGAAGTCGCCGGTGATGCAGTTGAATAGCGTGGTCTTGCCGGCGCCGTTGGAGCCAAGCACGGCGCGCCGTTCGCCTGGGCGGACGGTAATGGTGATGTCGGTGAGTGCCGCGAGCGCGCCGAACAGACGCGTCACGCCGCGCAGCTCCAGCGCCGCGCCGGCGCCCACCACAGAGAGGCGTTGCGCGACGCTATCCATGGTTGGATCCTTGGTTGGATCCATGGCCAGATTTTCGGCCTGGTCGTCCGCTTGAACTCGCCGCGCTGAAGCGTTGGCGGCGGCGCCAGCTCTGCCAGAGCCCGATCACGCCGTCCGAGGACCAGAACACGATCGCGAGGAAGCCGAGACCGATCAGCAGCCGAAAGCGGTTGCCGTCGAGCCCCAGCTTGACCAGGAAGTCGAGTGCGAAAGTGCGCAGCAGCACGAAGATCAGCGCGCCGATAAAGGGTCCGATGGGGCGCGTGATGCCGCCGACGACTGCGATGATGAGGATATCGATGCAGGCCCCGACGCTCACGGATCCCGGCGAAATCTGCCGGTAATTCCAGACCTGGAGTACCCCTGCCAGTGCCGCGACGAAGGACGCGAAGACGTAGGCCGCGACGCGATGCGCATTGACGTTGAAGCCGAGTGCCGCCATGCGGCGGGGATTGTCGCGGACACCTTGCAACGCGAGGCCGAACGGCGCGCGGGAGATGTAGTCGACGGCGAAGTAACACAGCGCGGCTACGGCGAGGACGATATAATAGAAAGGAATGTCGGCGCGCCAGTTGACGCCCCAGAAGTGCGGCGTGGCAACGGTATTGATGCCGGTATGGCCGTTGAAAATCGCCCAGTTCTGGTTGGTGAAATAATAGAACGCCGCGCCGATCGCGAGCGTGATCATGATGGTGTAGATGCCCTCGGTGCGCACCGCCAGCGCGCCGCCGAGGGTGCCGAAGATGGTCGCGAGCGCAAGCGCCATCGGGACCGCAAGCCACCACGGCCAGCCCAGGCTGATATTGGCGTTGCCGCTGACGCCAAACACCGCGACCATATAGGCGGAGAAGCCAGCGATGGTGAGCTGCATCAGGCTGACCATGCCGCCATAGCCGGCAAGAAACATCAGACTCAGCGCCATGAGTCCGAGGATCAGCGTGGTTGCAAAGATCTCGATCAGGAAGAAGCCGTTGGCGATCAGCGGCATGATCAGGAGAATGGCCGCGACGGTCCAGGCCGCCGGATTGTCGATCTCCGGCCATCCGCGCAGTTTCGAGCGCTGTACCGCAGCGGTGGGACGAACCGTGACGCGGGCGTCGTGAGCGAGGGACATGTCAGCGCCTCGCCAACAGGCCCTGCGGCCGAATTGCCAGCACCAGAACCATGATCAGGAAGGTTACGACGATGGCGTAGGTCGGAATGTAGACCGAGCCGAGCTGTTCGGCGAGGCCAATGATGAGCGCGCCCAGCGCAGCCCCAGGAATCGAGCCCATCCCACCGACGATCACGACGACGAGGGAGGCGAGCAGGAAGCGGATATCCTCGCCGGGCGAGAGCGACTGGAACGTTCCGCCAACGACGCCGGCGATTCCGGCGAGGCCGGCGCCGAGCGCAAACACCACCACGAAAACGAGTTGGATCCGTACCCCGGTCGCAGCCAGGATGTCGCGATCGTCGACGCCGGCGCGGATGATCATGCCGATCCGCGTGCGGTTGAGCGCCAGCCACATCGCCACGCCGATCACGACGGAGGCGGCGAAGATCACGAGCCGGACCATGGGATAGCGGAGATAGACCGGCTCGCCTGAGGATTTGACCGCCGTGACCAGCGGCAGCTCGACAGGTCCGATCAGCCAGTTCGGAGTCTGGATCTGATAGAAATCGCCGCCGCAGGCCCAGAGCATCAAATCGGCGAACACGATCGAGAGACCGATCGTCACCATGGTCTGGCGCAGGTCCTGGCCCTCCATGCGGCGGAAGACGAGGACCTGGAGCAGGACGCCGACCAGTGCCGTCAGGATGAAAGCGACGATGAAGCTGAGGATCCATGAGCCGGTCGCGGCGCTGATGGCATAGCCGACATAGCCGCCGAACAAATAGAGCGAGCCGTGCGCGAGGTTGACGTTGCGCATCAGGCCGAAGATTAGCGTAAAGCCGCTGGCAACGAGGAAATAGAGGCCGCCGAGCGTGATGCCGTTGAAGAGCGCGTTGAGGAAGACCCGCTTGCGGCCGAACGCATCTTCGACGCCCTGCGGCCACACCGCGAAAATCAGCCAGAGTGCTACCGCGATCACGATGATGACGATCAGTGCCCAGGCGGGATGGCGTTCGACAAAGCGGGTCATGATCGCCGCTCCGTCTTCACGTCACCCCATCTCTCACCCAGCAAGCGGGGCGGAGGGGCACGCAGACCGTTGCCGGCCGCAAGCCCTGCCATGAACGTGCGCTCCCTATCGAGCGCGATCCTCGTTTCGGGACCGCGTTTGTCGCATCCTAATGCGGCTGTAAGGGAGGCGCTTGATCGTGAGTATCTTTTCGCGTGGCCTCAGGCGCGCAAAACCTTGGCCGCACGGCGATAATCGGTCGGCGCCATGCCGACATTGGCGGCGAAGAAGCGGGTGAATCCGCTCTGCGACGAGAAACCGAGATCGAAGCCGATATCGGCGATCGGCGCTTCGCTTGCTACCAGCGCCTCCAGCGCCTGCTCCATCATCAGCGTGTTGAGATAGAGGTGTGGCGTGACGCCGGTCTGGGTGCGGAAGAGCCGGTAGAAATGCGGCCGGGACAGGCCGGATTCGCGCGCGATGGTGTCGAGCTCGATCTCGGCGCCAGGACTCTCCGACATCATCTTGATGCACTTGCGCACACGAAAATCCGTGACGGAACCGTTTGCGCGCGGATCGCGCGCGGTCGCCGCCTGTTGCCAGCTTTCGTCGTAACAGATGTCGATCAGGCTTCTCAGCTCGCCATCGAGGCTGTTGAGCGAGGGAGCGCCGCACACGAGGGCGGCTGCGTGCCTGATATGCTTGTCCAGCGCAACGGACCGCGTGAACTGGGTGCGGCCGAAGCGCAGGCGGTCGGCGCCGGGCGCATCGGGCGCAAACCACTCCGCATTGACGTAGAGCACGAAGAAAACGGCGCCGCCTTCGAGATCGGACGGCAGGAAATTATGCGGCTCCCACGGATTGACCGCGACGACGGAACCTTCGGTGAGCTCGTAGCGTCCATCGCTGACATCGATGCATGCGGAACGCCCGCCGACATGGAAGATCAAATGACCTTCGCGATGTGCGTGAATGTTGAAAGGGCGGTTCAACTGATAGACCGTCGCCCGACCAAAGCGGCCGTGGAAGACGGCGAGCGCCCGGCTCATGCCTCTCCTCCCAAAAGCTCTTGGTGTTTTTTGCTAGCGTTCAACAACCGGGGAGAGAATGCAAGGGCGCACGTGTCGCGCTTCTGGCAAATCTCTCCCCGGCCGGTCATCGTTCGCGAACGAGACTAGGTCAGTATTTCTTACATTCCGGTACTGTGCGGCTCGGCAAACCGATTTTGGCGAACACCGCGGGATCGTAGCCCAGCGTTTGGTTGACGTTCGGGATTACGTTCACAACCTTTGAGAACAGCGCGCCCTTGCCATCGTCGACAACCTCGGTAACGAAGTTAGTGCCGATCGCTTGGCGGTTGGAGTCCAGCTTGATCTTTCCATTGGGTGCGTCGAGTTCGATCTTGGCAAGGGCCTCCTTGTACTTGGCTTGATTGTTGGAGAGATCTCCATTGACCTGACGCAGCGCCAGGATCAGCGCCATGGTCGAGCCATAGTAGTTGGTAGCGAGCAGAGATGGGCTCGGGAAGCGCTTGTTGGGCGGGAAGGCGTCCTGATAGTCCTTCACGAACTTCTGCCAACTCGGGTTCTCCCAGGTGTCGGCCTGGCCGCTCGCGGCCAGCGTGCCGATCAGGGCATTCTTGGCGTTTCCCTTGGACGACAGGATGGTCTGGTCGATCATGATCGAGCCGCCCATCAGATGCGCCTTGCCGCCGGCCTGCTGGTACTGATTCAGGAAGTTGACGGCGTCGGCGCCGCCGAGGCCGAGATAGACTGCGTCGACGTCGTCGGGCAGTGCGGCGATAACCGAGGCGAAGTCCTTGGTGCCGAGCGGCACCCATTGCCGGTTGGTGACCTGTCCGCCGGCACCGCAGAACTCGAGCACGAGGCCGAACACCTGCGTATAGATGAACGAGTAGTCTTCGCCGACGGTCGCGATCTTGCGATACTTCTTTTGGTCATAAGCGTATTTGCCGAGGCCCACCTGCCACTGCGCGCCGTCCATGTTGTAGCGGAAAAAGTTCGGAGCGGGATCGACATAGGTCGTTTCCTGGGCACCCGATGCGGCGTTGATGAAGGTCAGTTCGGGATGGGTCTTTGCAAAATTTTTGACCGCGATGCCTTCGTCTCCGGACAGCGGTGACAGCAGGATCTGCACCTTGTCCTGTTCGATCAGCTTGCGCACGGCTCGTACGGCGGAGTCCGGTGTTGCGTCGGTCGAGGCGATGACAAATTCGAGTTCCTTGTCGCCGACCTTCTTGCCGAGCACGTTGAGGGCCGTCTGGAAGCCGCGGATGCCGTCCTCGCCGAGCACGGTGTAGGTGCCTTCGAGCGTCGCGGTGACGCCGACCTTGATCTTCTCCTGTGCGAAGGCGGTGCCCGAAAGTAACAGGCTGCTCAACGCGATCAGTCCTAGACTGCCTTTCAACATTGCTCTCCTCCCTGGGCGCTCTTGTCGCTGTTTTTCACCGCGCCCTGACGCGTCCGCTGCGCGGTGCGGCGTTCGGGCAAGGCCAACGGTTCTTGAAATGGAGGCTAACCGAACTCGCATGCAGCGCACGTGCCGGAGCCGTACGCGGCTTAACGGGCAGTCTCATTTTGAATGTTGCGTCGCGATTAACATCGCGTTGCAACAGGCGTCCGGCTTCCTGAATTTGCATGCGCCTGCCGCCTGGCGGTCGCGGACTGCCGCCGCGTCAATGGGATCGCTCGAAAAGAGGAGAAATAATTCGTAGGCGTTGCATGATTTCGCCGCGCGCGGCACTCGCTGGTTATGCGTTGTGGCAGGCGATTGTCCTACCGTCCGCACCGGCAGATCGAAGTTGTGGCACTTCGACGAGGCAGCGATCGCTGGCCATTGGACAGCGGGGCGCATATGCACAGCCGCGCGGTCGCGTGAAGAGACTTGGCGGTTCACCCATTTCGATCGCGCCCAGGATCCGCTTCGATGGATCCGGCTTCGGAATTGCTGCCACCAATGCGCGCGTATAGGGGTGGAGCGGATGGTCCAGCACCGTCCGAGTCCCGGCCTGCTCCACGATCCGGCCCATATACATGACAGCAACGCGGCTGCTGATTTGTCCGATCACGCCAAGGTCGTGCGAGATGAAGAGCATCGACAGTCTCAACTGGTCACGCAGATCCATCATCAGATTGAGCACCTGCGCCTGCACCGAAACGTCGAGGGCCGAGACCGGCTCGTCGGCGACGATGATGGACGGGGTGGGAAGAATGGCGCGTGCGATTCCGACCCGCTGCCGCTGCCCGCCACTCAGCTCGTAGGGATAGCGAGCGGCGAAAGACGGGTTCAACCCGACGGCCGTCAAGGTGGCAGCTATGGCCGCGCTGCGCTCGGCGCGGCTCTTGAAGAAGCCGCTGATGTCGGCCGCCTCCGCCACCGAATCTCCAATTGCACGTCGTGGGTTGAGGGATGCGTTGGGATCCTGGAAAACCATTCGGACGCTGAGGCGCATCTCGCGGACGCCGGAGCCGCCGGCTCCGATCATTTCGGTTCCCTTCAATTTGATGTTGCCGCCGTCGGGCTGGACCAGTCCGACGAGGGTGCGGCCCAGCGTGGTCTTGCCGCAGCCGGACTCGCCGACAATCCCGAGGACCTCGCCTTCGGCCAACGACAGCGATACACCGTCCACCGCCTGCACCCGGTATTTCCGACCGGCTCGCGTGGCACTAAACGAGACCATCATGTCCCGGACGTCGAGGATGGCATTGCAGCTCATGGCAGCTCCCCGCCGGCCAGCGGAAACGCACAAAGCACCGCGTGCCCTTGGGAGGCCTCCAGGCGAGGCGGGGTCGCCACGCGGCACTCATCGCGTACCGCTGCGCAACGCAAGGCAAACACGCAGCCAGCAGCGACCGAACCTGGCAGCGGCGGCTGACCGGAAATGGTTGGCAGCCGGCGCGCGCCGGAATTTCGCGACGGCATGCAATCCATCAGTCCGCGGGTGTAATGGTGACGCGGTGCGCCGAACAGCGCATCGACTGCAGCGGTTTCCACGATCCGGCCGGCATACATGACGGCGACGCGATCGGCGAGCTGCGCAATGACTCCCATGTCATGGGTGATGAACAATATCGCCATATCCAACCGATTGCAGAGCTCGCGCAAGAGCCCGAGAATCTGAACCTGTATGGTGACATCCAGCGCGGTGGTCGGTTCATCGGCGACCAGCACCTGTGGCCTGCAGGCCAGCGCAATCGCGATCATGACCCGCTGGCGTTGTCCTCCGGACAACTGATGCGGGTACGCGGACAGCTGCATTTTGGGGTCCGGCATACGCACCAGCTCGAGCAGTTCGCGGGCACGGATGAGCGCCGCTGCGCCCGAAATCCCCTCATGTACGCGCACGGCTTCCGCGATCTGATCGCCGATCCGACGTACAGGGTTGAGTGAGGTCATCGGCTCCTGAAAGATCATTGCCATGCGGCCGTGGCCGGCTTCGACACGTTGCCAGGGCTGCAGCTGCGTTACGTCGCAGCCCTCTAACAGGACCCGCCCGGCCCGGACCCGGGGACCGGGCTGCGGCAGCAATCCCATGACCGCAAGCGAGGTCATGCTCTTTCCACAACCGGACTCGCCGACGAGGCCGAGGATCTCGCCCTTGGCCAAGCCGAAGGACACGCCCGCGACGATGTCGACCGGCGCGGTTTCCGGCCCCACTGACACCGTAAGGTCGCAAACTGTCAGCACGGCCTAACCCTTCTCACCGAAGACTTGACGGAACCGCGGATCGAGTCGATCGCGCAATGCATCGCCGACCAAGTTCAGAGAAAATGCCGTCGCCACGATCATCATGCCCGGGAAGAACAGCAGCCACGGAGCGCGGGTGATGAAGGTCCGTGATTCCGCCAGCATATTGCCCCAGCTCGGAATGTCCGGCGGGGCGCCGAGGCCCAGGAAATCGAGTGAAGCCGCGCCGAGCTGCGCGAACGCGAAGACGAAGCTGGCCTGCACGAGAAGTGGCGAGACGAGGTTCGGCAAGATGTGCCGACTGATGAGCCATGCCGCTCCGGCGCCCATGCTGCGGGACGCCTCGACATAGGTTTCCGCGCGCAAGCGCAGTGTCAGTCCGTAGACGATGCGGGTGGTCGTCGTCATGTAGCCGATCCCGATGGCCAGAATGACGGTGGCCACACTCGGGCTCAAGATGACAATCAGGCCAAGTGCGAGAAGCAGAGTCGGAAAGGCCATCAGCACGTCGACCATGCGCATCAGCAGGTGACCCAGCCGCGGGAACAGAGCGGAAAGTACGCCGGCCGGAACGCCGGTCGCGAGAGCGAAGACGACCACGCCCGAACCGATCAGAAGTGCCATGCGTGCTGAATGAATGGTACGCGACAGGGTATCCCGGCCGAATTGGTCGGTGCCGAACCAGTGGGTCACGTTCGGGGGCGTCAGGCGGATCAGGGGATCGATGGCATACGGATCGTAAGGCGACAGCCAGGGTGCGAAGACCGCGGCGAGCACGGTCGCCAGAAGGACCCCGAGTCCGGCCAGCGCGATCGGGCGGGCGATGAACGGCTTGAGCCACAAGATCACGCTGTTGCTGCTCATTGAAGTTCAACCCGCGGATCGAGCAGACGATAGCTCAGATCGACGATCAAATTGATCAGGAGATAAACCACCACGATGACCAGGATGACGCCCTGGATCACAGGGTAGTCTCGGCGAAGGATCGACTGAACGACGAGCCGGCCGATGCCGGGCAGGGCAAACACGGTTTCGGTCACCACCGCTTCGGACAGCAGCGCAGCGAAGGTGAAGCCAAATGCCGAGACGACCGCCAGGAGTGCATTGCGCCAGATGTGGCGGCGCACGACCTGCCACGGCCGGATTCCCTTTGCACGCGCCGTGCGCACGTAGTCCTCGCGGGAGACGTCGAGCATGCTGGCGCGCGTCAACCGCAGGATCAAAGCGGCATTCGGAGCCGCAAGCGCCAGGCTGGGGAGAACGAGATAGCGGAGATTGACGACACCGCCTTCGAAGATCGATGGATAACCGGAGCTCGGAAACCAGCCGAGCCAGGCGGCAAAGATCAGGATCAGATAGAGCCCGACCCAGAACGTGGGTATCGAGGCCATCAGCATCGCCCCACCGGACAATCCCTGATCGAGCCACGTGCCGTGCCGGACCGCCGCAATCATGCCGATCGGCACCCCGATGACCGCAACCCAGATCATCGTCATGGTGGCGAGTAAGGTGCTGGTCTCGGCGCCATCGGCAATCACCGACAGCACGGGCGCCTGGAAGAAGATCGACCGCCCGAGGTCGCCCTCGAGAACATGGCCGGCCCAAGTGAGATATTGCAGGATGATCGGTTGGTCGAGACCGAGTTGGTGTCGCAAGGCGTCGATCTGGTCGGGAGTCGCGGTATCACCGAGCAGAACGTAAATCGGGTCACCCGGCACGATATGGATGAACGCGAAGATGATGATGGACGCTGCCAGCAGCGTCACCGCCGTCGTTCCTGCGCGCTTGAATGCGTAAGACCACATGTGATTGAGCGCCTGATCAGCGGCAGCGATGCGCGCCGGCGCCGGCGCTCGACAGTCTTCGCGGCCTCATTGCCTGTCCTTACCTCGTGGACACATTCCAGAACACGGGACCGTTTGGGTTGAGCCCCTTGAGCTTGGGAGAAGCAATGTCATAGGTGTAGGCATCGCCTACTTTCATCACGGGTACCTGCTCGTAGATCAGCGACTGGATCTTGTCCCATGTCGACCTGCGCGCGGCTGGATCGGTCGTGTTGATCAACTCAGTCCTAAGCGAGCCGATCTCGGGGCTGTCCCACCAGCCGGGATAGCTCGCATTGAGGAACGTGAGCAGCAACGGATCAGGTGCGAAGGAATGGTGGGTGACAAAGATGTCCCACTGTTCCGGCTGGCCCCGCATCTTCAGAAGGGTCGCCCAATCGACGACCATCATCTGAACATTGATGCCGGCATCGGCCAGCTGGCGGGTGAAGACGGAGGCCTCGTCATAGTGTGCCTGATAGTTCGTCGAGACCAGCAGGCGGATCGGCGTCCCCGTGTAGTCCGCCTCCTTTGCGAGCTCCTTGGCCTTCTTCGGATCGTGCGCACTGTAATTGGAGACGCCTTCGGTTGAGTACCAGGGTGTGCCGTTGGGAAAGATCGATCCCTCGGCATTCCACAGGTCCTTGGGACCGAAGGCGACGCGCAGCGCCTGCGACTTGTCCAGCGCGGCCTGGATGGCGCGGCGGAGCTTGTAATTGTCCTTCAGGATTCCTTGCTTCGAGTTCATGAAGAAAAGGCCGAAGATCGGCGCGTTGGTACGCTGCACCTGAACCGATGGATCTTTGCTCAGGGACTCGTACAGATCGCCGGAGATCATTTCCGCGTAGTCGTAGTCACCCGCCTGCACGCCGCTCACGCGCGTGCCGACGTCAGGCACCGGAATGAACCGGATCTTGTCGAAGCTTGCAACGCGGGCGCCGGCGAAACCGTCGCCCTTTTCCTTCACCGGCTTGTAGCCCTCGAACCTCTCCACCTCGACATAGCGGTTCGGCCGCCACTCCACGAACTTGTAAGGCCCGGTGCCGATATAGTCCTTTTGCTCGATCGGCCGGTTTCCCGCTTTGGCGGCAATGTCTTCCGGATAGATCGCAAGACCCCCATTTACGTCCGCAATGAGAGCCTTCCAGGCGCCATTCGGCGCGGATAATTTCAGCGTGACTTCGTACTTTCCGGTCGCCTCGACCGACGTAGTCGCCGCCATCAGGAGCTTGCCGCGCGCACCGAAACTGCCCCATCGCGTCATCGAGGCGACCACGTCCTTGGCGGTCATCTCCTTGCCGTTGTGGAAGAGGACACTTTCGCGGAGCTTGATGACGATGGTCCGACCGCCGTCTTCCGTGCGATCGCTCTCGGCCAGCATCGGACGCGGCGTGTAGGTCGAGTCCAGGGCATACAGGGTCTCGAAGATGTGGCGGCCGATGACCGATGCGACGTCGGCTGTCGTCAGCATGACATCGAGCGGCGGCGGTTCTCCGATTGTGGCTTCGCGCAGCAGGGTGGCGGCATTGGCCTGCGCAATCAAGAACGACGCGGTGGCCAGCCCCACGACGCTACGCATCAAGACACTTGGACCGTATCTCATGATCGCCCTCCCGCCTTGTTGGACCGCCTGCTTCCCGGTGCAGGGGATGTGCCTTTCAGCTGTTGGGCCGATGGCACGCTATTGCTTGTTTGAAAGTTACATACACAATTCGACGATTATCAAGCGAAAAATGCTATTCTTGATGAGGCATGGCGATATACGTTTGGTCGATACTGAAGGTTTCTTACGGCAGCTTCTTGCCAAGGGCGCAGGTTGATCTGACCTGGGGAAGGGCGGGCAATGGCGCGTGCAAAGCGAAATCACCCGGCGAGAGCCGTTGGTGCAGCAGTCTCGAAGCCGCCCGGCGACGACAATGTCGTGGCCGGCGACATCATCTCCCTCATCAGGCAGAGCGCTCCAAGCCTCAGCCCGTCCGAGCAACGCGTTGCCACGGTGCTGCTGGCCGATATGGAGTTTGCCGTTCACGCCAGCAATTCCGAGTTGGCTCTTCGGGCGCGCGTCAGCGAGCCGACGGTAACTCGGTTCAGTCGCTCCGTTGGTTGCCGGGGCGTCCGCGACCTCAAGGTGAGGCTGGCTCAAGCAATGGCGGTCGGGCGGATTTACGTTGAGCTTCCCCCGCATGTCGGAACCGATCTGGCGCGCCCCGCACTCTGGCGGTCGGTGTTTCAGGAAATTCGTCGTGCGATCGCCGCTGCCGAGGAAGGACTTCGCAAGGAGGACATCGAGAGGGCCGCCGAAGCTATCTCCCGCTGTTCGAAGCTTGCAGCGTTCGGGGTAGGGGGCGGTTCCACTCTTGCGGCGGCGGAGGTTCAGAACCGGTTTTTTCGTCTTGGGATTGCCGTCTCGCATGCCTCCGATCCGAGCTTGATGCGCATGATTGCCGCGACCTTCGGACGGGATGATGTCGTCGTTGCCATCTCGACCACCGGTGCAGCGAACGAGGTGATCGAAGCAGCCAGTATCGCCAAGCAATACGGCGCCTTGGTCGTCGCAATTACCAAGCCGCAAAGCAGGCTGGCCTCGATCGCCGATATTGCGCTTGGCGTACACGTGCCCGAAGCGCCCGACGCGCTCAAGCCGACGGCGTCGCGCTATGCATTTCTCGCCACCATCGACCTGCTCGCAGCGTCAACTGCCTATTGCAAGCCGCTCGAAGCCCAGGCACGCATGCGGCGGATCAAATACGAGTTGCTGAAGGGGAGCGGCGGGGACGCCAAAGGGCCGCTGGGAGACTGAGCGGGCAATTAACGCACCGCGCGCCTCTCGGGACTACGTTCGCAACATGGCCTCGATCTCTTGCGCTGCTTCAAGCAGCGTGCGGTCTTGTCCGCGCGCGGCGATGACCTGAAGGCCGAATGGAAGTCCGCGCCGATCCGTTCCGCACGGTATCGAAATCGCCGGCAGGCGGGCATGATTGACAAAGGGCGTGAACACCGCGTGCGCGCGCGGGCTCGCCGCGCGGCCACCGATCGTCTCGGGTCCGAGCTGGGTGAATGGCCAGGCGACACAGGGGACGGTCGGCGCCAACAGCAGATCGACCTCGGCGAAGAATGCCGCGAAAGCATTGGCGATCGCGGCGCTTGCCAGCAGCGCACCGGCAACATCGGCGCCCGACCACGTCAGTCCTCGCTCGATCTGTCTGGCGATGTCAGGATCGAAGACGGTCGGATCCTCGCGGAAGGCGTCTCGATAGAGTGCGGCGAGGCCGGCGTGCTGAAGCGGCATGATGGCCTCTTCCGTAGCGCCCGCCGGCCAGACGGGATCGCGCTGCGCGATGCCGAGGCCTGCGGCGGAGAGACGCGCGATGGCGAAAACGAGCCCGTCAGCGACAACATCATCGACGGCGACGTCGAGCCCCAGGCGCGGCGAAAACGCGATGCGCAGACCGGCGATGTTTTTGGCCTCTTGAGCGATGCCCGCTGAATCCGGGTCGCGCGGATCGACGCCGGCCATGGCCTCGAACGCTAGCGCGATATCGGCAATGTCAGTGGCGATCGGCGCGATGACGGAGAGGCTGAAGAACGGTTCGGCGAAGCCGGGCCCATAGGGGATCGCGCCATAGGACGGTTTGAACCCGGCGACGCCGACATGAGCCGGCGGCCTGCGGCTCGAGCCGCCCGCATCGGTGCCGATCGCTAGCGGCACGAGGCCGGCCGCAACCGCGGCGGCAGGGCCGCCCGACGAGCCACCGGGCGTCAACGTGAGATCGAGCGGATGCCGCGTTGGCCCATACAGCGGCGAGGTGGTCACGCCCTTGCAGGCGAATTCCGACGTTGCAGCGATGCCGACGACGACGGCGCCGGCCTTGCGCAGCCGCTCGATCGCAATCGCATCCCGCGGCGCGACGAATTCGGCGAACAGGCGCGTGCCCTGTGTCACACGCCAGTCGCCGACCCAGATGTTGTCCTTGATGACGACGGGGACGCCGGCGAGCGGCATCGTCACGCCGGCGCGCAGGCGATCATCGACCGCTGCGGCGTCGGCAAGCGTACGCGCGGGAGCGGTCGTCACCACTGCGTTCAGCACCTTGGCGGCCTCGATGCGCGCAAGCGCGGCCTTGGCGGTCTCGACCGCACTCGTTCGTCCGGCGGAGACGTCGGCCGCAATCTCGCACGCGCTACTTCTTCCCTTTGTCATGGCCTCCCCAGATCAGTGCCAATGTGCCGCAGAGGGCGAGGCACGCCAAGGCGAAGAAGGCGGCACCAAGACTGGCTGCGCCGTCCAGGAGCGACACCAGCGCAGGTGCTGCCAAGAGGCCGGCATAGGATGCTGTCAGCACCGCGCCGGTGGTCTCGCCAATCCTCTCCTGCGGAGCGAGACGTGCGATCTCGGCCACGAAGACACCGTTCCAGCCCGATGCCGTCAGGCCGAACAGAGCTGCAATCGCGAACTGGCCGGTCCGTCCGAGCGATGCGCCATCGAGACTCAGCAGCGCGGCGCAGAAAGTCATGCCGAGGCCGATGACGACGAGAACTCCGCGCGCGGCATTGAGGCGCGTTGCGACGAGGCCCCAGCCGAGCCGGCCGATCAGGCCGCCGGCTTGGGCGCAAGCAAGCGCCATGCCGGCCTCGACATGGCTGAGGCCGAGCTCGCGGGTGCCGAGCGTGACGAAGACCGTATTGAGCGACACCTGCATCGCGCTGAACGGCATCGAGGCCAGCGCCAGCATTGCGATGCGCCGGTCCGCGGTCACCAGTGCCAGCCGCATGCGAAGGCCAAGCTCCGGCTGTGGAATGACCTTGGCGGCGTACGCCGGACGCAGGCGCTCGAACCACGCCATCGCCAGCAGCGCACACGCGCCCACGGCGGCATAGCACCAGGCGGGTCCAAGCGAGATTGCGATCGCGGGCAGAACCAGCGAGCCGCAGATGGCGCCGATCTGGTTTCCGGTCTGGCGAACCGAGAACACGAATGCGCGCCGCTCGGCCGTCACGAGCCGCGCCAGCAGCGCCGCGCTTGCGGGCGTCTCCGGTCCGAAGGCGAGGCCAAGACAGAGGCCGGCTGCGAACAGGGCCGCCGTCGAGCCGAGCGAAGCCAGCGCCATGCTGGCGACGATCACCGCCGCGCAGAGGCTCGCGATCCGCAGCGACCCGAGGCGAGCGATGAACCCGCCGCCCCAGAACGAGGCGGGAATGCCGACCGCGAACACGGCGCAGGAGAATATCGAGAGTTGCCAGACCTCGATATGGGCGCGCGGTGCCACCACGCCCGGCGCGAACAGAGCCAGCGCCACCAGCGCCTGAAGCGAGGTCATGGCGCCAAGCGCCGGCAACAATGCGGGCGCTGGCCGAACGGCCGTGTTTGCGTCTAGCATGGCGCTGCGTTCATTGGAGGAACATTGTGGCAGGCGGCATTTCCATTCATGCGGTCGATGTGGCGAGCGGACGCCCGGCGCAGGGCCTGCGCGTCGAGATCTGGCGGATCGATCCGGACTCCTCGCGCGTCGCCGACGGCAGGCTCGGCGCGAATGGCGTGCTCGATCATCCCATTTCCGAGGGCGCGGGCGTGACGGCAGGCGAGTACGAGGTCCTGTTTCATCTCGGCGAGTTCTTTGGCGAGCGCGACGGTTTTCTCACGGTGACGCCGTTCCGTTTCCGCATCAAGGCTGTCGACGAGCATTTTCATCTGCCGCTGAAATTCACGCGCTGGGGCTACTCGCTGTTCCGCGGCGCCTGATCAGTTGGTCAGCCGCCTCGACAATCCCGTGACGCGCTCCATGATCGCGACCAGCGCGACCGTCGCAATGATCAGCACGCCCGAGAGCGCGGCGATGGTGACGTCGAGCTTGCCCTCGAGGTCCTGCCACATCCGGATCGGCAGCATGTCAGTGGCGGCGTCGCGCAGGAACAGCGACACCGGCACATTGTCGAACGACGACATGAAGGCGATGAAGGCGCCCGCGATGATGCCCGGCCGGATCAGCGGCAGCACGATGCGGCGGAACGTGTAGATGCGGCTGGCGCCCAGCACGGCCGAACTTTCCAGCAGGGTCGGCTCCAGCTGGGCAAGCGCCGCAATCGTGTTGCGCACGACATAGGGCACGCAGACCACGGTGTGGCCGATCACCAATGTCAGCGGCGACACCGGAAGTCCCACCAGCGAGAACAGCATCAATGCGGCAAGGCCGAAGGCCAGCGCCGGCAGCACCAGCGGCGACATGAACAGGGAATCGAGCAGCCGCGCCGAGAGCGTCGGCGAGCGCGAGATCGCGAGCGCGGCGGCAACGCCGAGCACGACGGACAGGCCCGTCGCCCACAGCGCCACAATGAGGCTGTTCTTGGCGGCGAAGTGCAGCTGCCAGGCGTTCCACAATTCGGCATACCAGCGCAGCGAATAGCCCGGCGGCGGGAAACGCAGAGAGAAGCCGCTGGTGAAGGAGACGATCAGCACCACCAGCGACGGCGCGATGATGACGATCAGCGCGATCACGGCGACCACGGTCATGACCAGCTCGAAGCTGAACGCCTCCAGGGTACGTTTGCGCCCGCTCATGATGCGCCTCCGTAGCCGCGCGACAGGCGGCCGAGCGTGGTGAAGAGCGAGACGACCGCGAGCACGGCGAGCAAAAAGATGATCGAGATTGCGGAGGCAAACGGCCAGTTCTGCAGCGTCGAAGCCTGCTGGTAGAGATACATCGGCATGAACAACATCTGCCCGCCGCCGATCAGCGAATGGGTGATGAAGGCCGTGATCGCGGCGGCATAGGTCAGCGTGCATCCGGCGATCACGCCGGGCAGCGACAGCGGCAGCACGATCTTGAAGAAGGTGCGCCAGCTTCCGGCGCCGAGCGAGCAGGAGGCGTCGTCGAGATTGGAATCGATGCGGCCGAGCGCGGTGATCAGGGGCAACGTCATCAGCGGCATCTGCACCTGCGCCAGCGCGAGCACCACGCCGAACTGGGTGTAGAGCAGCTTCAACGGCGTATCGATGATGCCGAGGGATTGCAGCGTCGCGTTGATGATGCCCTGGCGGCCGAGAATGACGATCCACGCGAAGGTCCGGACCACGACGCTGGTCAAAAGCGGTAGCAGCACGATCAGGATGATGATGGTCTGAAGCCGCGCCCCGACCCGCTGGTAGAGCCATGCGATGGGAAAGCCGAGCACGAGGCAGACGGCCGTCACCTCCGCCCCCAGCAGCAGCGTCGAGCCGAGCACGCTGAGGCTGAAGGGGTCGGTGAGGAAGTGCAAATATTGGCCGAGCCCCCAATGAAGCGCGGCCGTGTCGTTGTGGAGCGAGAGCCAGAGCAGTTGCAGCAGCGGAGCCACGAAGAAGACCAGGAAGAACAGCGCCAGCGGCACTGCCAATCCCATCCCGTAGGAGGTCACGTCCCGTGGTGCCGGTGCTGCGCCCATCGTCAGGTCCCTAAAGCTCTTAGATCTTGATCTCGCGATTGAAACGCTCGATCCAGGCCGAGCGCTGCTCGTTGATCTTCTTCCAGTCCTGGAACACGAATTTCTGCTTCAGCTCGGCGGTGTCCTTGGCGAGCACGCGGGCAATCTCGCCGCCCATCGTCACCTTGGAATTGGTCGGCACGATCAAGTAGGGCGGATTCATCAGCGTGGTCTGCACTTCCGGCGTCAACGACGCCTCGATCAGCTTGAAGGCGAGCTCGCGGTTGGGCGAGTTCTTGACGATGTGGATCGTGGTCTTGAAGGCAATGGCACCTTCCTTCGGCGCCACGAACTCGACCGGCACGCCGCGCGCCTTCAGGATCTGGATGGCGTTGAAATTGCCGGGCGAGATGTCGATCTGGCCCTGCTGGAACAGGGTGGCGAGCGCGCCGGGATTGGCGGCCACCGCGGCGAGGTTGGGCTTCAGCTCCTCGATCGCCTTGAAGCCGGGATCGACATTGGCCTCCGAGCCGCCGCGCATCTTGGCGATCTCGACCAGCCAGCCGGTGCCGAGCGTCGAGTTGAGGTTGGTGATGCCGACGCGGCCTTTGAACTCGGGCTTCCACAGATCGGCCCAGGAGGTCGGCGGCGTCTTGACGGCTTCCGGATTGTAGGTGAGGCCGACGACCTGAAAGAAGGGGGCAGGGCCCATCGGCTCCTGGGCCTCGGCGATCAGGTCCTTGTAATAGGCGCTCTTCTCGACGGGGTATGGCTCGACGAGATCCTGGCCGATCGCGACCAGGGCTGGGCCGGGATCATGCAGCATGACGTCGATCGGCGGATTGGCCTTGGCGGCGTTCACCTTGGCGATCTGGTCGACAGAGAGCATGGGGTCGAGCACCATCGCGGCGTCCGCGTTGGCCTTGCGAAAGGCCGGGACCAGCACGGCCTTGTGCGCCTCCTCCCAGCTTCCGGTAAAGGTCGCAAACACCAGCGGGCGGGCTTGAGCAAAGCTAAGGCCGGGAAACGCCTTCATGGCGCCGAGTGTGAGTGCGGTCGTCATCAGGCTTCGGCGGTTCATAATCATGTCGAACTCCCTCTGGACAGAGACTGGATCTAAAGCGTTGCTGGAAAAGCGTTGGCGAGCGATGGGGCGAGCGGGGCAAGGCGTACCGCGGCGCCGCTCTCCAGCGTGCGCGTCTCGCCGATGCGCGCCTGGGAAATCTTGACGCCGGAGCCGTCGGCGGTCCTGACCTCGTGGACCACGGTGGCTCCTAACGGCAGCGACATGCCGACTACGCCGGCAAAGCCGGTCTCGTCACCGACGAATTGCAGATGCTCGGGGCGGATGCACACGGTGACGCGGCCGCCTTCGGTGAGAGCGCCGCCGGCGGGGCGCGCGATAATTTCCGCGCCGGCATCGAGACGGACTTTTGCTGCCGTCCGATCCGCCGAGACGACGACGCCAGTCATGCGGTTGCTGGCTCCGACAAACGTGTTGACGAACAGCGTCTGCGGCCGGTCATAGACGTCCGATGGCGATCCGAACTGCTCGAGCTTGCCGTGGCTCAGCACGGCGACGCGATCGGCCATCGACAGCGCCTCTTCCTGGTCATGGGTCACGATCAGCGTGGTGATGCCGGAGACGCGTTGCAGCCGCTTGACCTCGATCTGCATGTCCAGCCGCAAATTCTTGTCGAGCGCGGCAAAGGGCTCGTCGAGCAGCAGGATCGACGGCTTGATCGCCAGCGCGCGAGCGAGCGCCACGCGCTGCTGCTGGCCGCCGGAGAGCTGCCGTGGCAACCGTTCCGACATGGTCGGCAGCTGCACCAAATCCAGCAGGCGCTGCGCTTCGCGTTGGCGGGTCGCCTTGTCGATGCCGCGCGCGGCAAGCCCGTAAGCGACGTTCTCGCTGATGCTGAGATGGGGGAATAGTGCGTAGTTCTGGAACACGATGCCGACCGCGCGACGGTTCGGCGGCAGCGCGTCGACGATGTCGTCGCCGATGATGATCCGCCCTTGCGTCTGCGCGATGAAGCCGGCGATGATGCGCAGCAGCGTTGTCTTGCCGCAGCCGGAGGGGCCGAGCAGGGCGATGATCTCGCCCCCTTTGATGTCGAGATTGATGTTCTCGACCGCGAGCGCGCCGCTCGGATAGCGGTGGGTGACGGCGTCGACGACGAGCGATCGGCCGCCTTGCGCTTCAGCCATGATGTTGCCTCCCGTTCTCCCGAGGAAGAAAGCAAGTCTCGTGCCCGGGCTGGTCGCTTTTCGATTCGAGGTTTGGCATGGTGGGGCGATGACATCGATCTGCGATCTCACCGCCACGATCCTCGCGCGCGCCATCGCGAAGGGCCAGCTGTCCTCGCGTGAGGTCGTCGAGGCGCATCTGGCGCGGATTGCGCACAGTGACGTGCAATTGGCGGCATTCGTGACTGTCGATGCGGAGGGGGCCCGCCGTGCCGCTGATGTCTGCGACGCCGCGCCCGCGCCGATCGGCGCGCTGCATGGCGTGCCAATAGGGATCAAGGACCTCACTGACACCGCGGGACTCGCGACCACGTACGGATCGGCTCTGTTTCGCGATCACGTTCCGGCCGAAGACGATCTCGTGGTCGCGCGGCTGCGGCGCGCCGGCGCGATCATTCTGGGAAAGACCAACACGCCCGAATTCGGCTTCGGCGCGGTCTGCACCAACAAATTGCGTGGGCCGACCCGCAATCCCTTCAATCCCGCGCTGACCTCGGGCGGATCCTCCGGCGGCTCCGCGGTTGCGGTCGCGGCCGGCATGGTGCCGCTGGCCCATGGCACCGATTTCGGCGGCTCCGTGCGCACCCCCGCAAGTTTTTGTGATGTCGCCTCGATCCGGCCGACGCCCGGCCGGATTCCGTCGCCGCGCCGCCCGCTCGGCTGGGACATGCTCGCCACCCAAGGTTTTCTGGCCCGCGGCGTCGACGATCTCGAACTGGCGCTGTCGGTCTGTGCGGGGGGCGATGCGCACGACCCGCTCTCGATGGGCGTCGTCAATGACGAGCGGCCGGTTGTAATCCGTCCCCGGATCGCAGTGACGCCCGATTTCGGTGTCGCGCCCGTGGCGCGCGATGTCCGTGCGCGGTTCGCCGCGGCCTGCGAGGCACTCGCGGTCGTTGCCGATGTGGTACCGTCCGCGCCCTATTGCGGCGGTGCGATCGAGACATTTCGGACGCTGCGCGGCGCGCACATCGCCAACAGCTATGGAGAGCTGCTGAAGGCGCGCCGCGCCGAGCTCACGCCCGCCGTGATCTGGAATATCGAGGCGGGCGCAAAGCTCTCCGCGGAGGACTATCTCAACGCCGAGCGGTGCCGCACCGGCATCTACCGCAGCTTTCGCGAGCTGTTCAGCCACACCGATTTCCTGGTGGCGCCGGCGGCGTCCGTTTTGCCCTGGCCCAATGAAATCAGCGACGTCGCCGCGATCGATGGCGCTGCGCTGGAGACGCCGATCGATTATCTCGCCGTCACCTTCATCGTGTCGCTGGTCGGCTTCCCGGTGCTGACGCTGCCGGCGCCGCGAGGGGAGAGCGAGCTGCCGTTCGGCATCCAGATCATCGCACCACCGGGATGCGAATCCCGCCTGTTTGGCTTCGGCCGTGCCATCGAGAACGAGCTGGGTTTTTTGCATCGCCGGCCAAAACTCCTCTAGCTGTCGCGATGCTCGAGCCGGGCGGCGAGCGCATCGGCAAGACCAAGGGTGGGTTTGGCAGCGGGCCGGCGGAACGTGCCTGCGGTCGCCTTGCGCAGGCGCAGCGCCACCAGCGCCTCGGCCTGCTTCACCGAGGCGATGACTTGATCGACGACGGGGACGGGGATCCGGTCGGCGACGCGCTCGGCCAGGCCCGAGAGCGGCGCGCCCGCAAAGATCAGCACGTCGGCGTCGTCCTCCACGATCGCGCGCCGGGCGAGATCGACCAGCACATCCTCCTTCTCGGTGCCGACGTCGGAGATCGCCTGGAACGGCGCGTCGAGCATGCGAATGCCGGCGCAGCGCTCCCACAGCCCGTGAGCACGGACGCATTCCTCGTACCAGGGGCCAAGCGCTTGGGCGAAGGTGACGATGGCGAAGCGGCGCCCAGCCATGCAGGCCGTCAGCATCGCCGCTTCCGCCATGCCGACCACGGGGATGTCGAAGGTTTCGCGTGCGGCGAACAGGCCGGGGTCGCCAAAGGCGGCGATGATCGCGGCGTCGGCCTTGCGGTGCTGCTCGGCCAGCATCTCCAGCGCAATGGCGCCGCCGATCTGTGCCTCGGTGCGCGTCGAGATGTAGGGCACGCCGCGGATGGCGGTGCAGGGGATCAGCTCGGTGCCGGGCGCGGCCGCGCGCTGAGCGACTCCCGTCATCAGCTGCGTGACTGCGGTGCTGGTGTTCGGGTTGAGCAGCAGCAGCTTCATGATTACGCCGCCGTCTGCTTGGCTTGAGAGGCCGCGATGACTTCGAGCAGCGCCGTGCCGGTGCGGTGGACATGGGCGCCGAGCAGGCGACCGGCTGCTTCGCTGTCGCGCGCCTCGAGCGCCGCCAGGATATCGGCGTGCTCGTCGACCGAATTGCTCCAGCGGCGGTCGGCGCCGAGCGCGAGATAGCGCGCGCGCTCGGCGCGGGAGATCAGCGTCTCGTGCGCTTCCCGCAACGGCGTGTTGCGCGCCATGCGGACGATGGTGTTGTGGATCTCGCCATTGATGGCGAAGTACTCGTCGAGCTTGCCGTTGCGATGATGACCCTCCATGCGGGTCTGAAGCGTACGCAGGCGGGCGAGATCGCGCTCGGTGGCGCGCTCCGCGGCGAGCTCGGCGGCCAGCCGCTCGATGCCGGCCAGCGCCTCGAACAATTCCGAGATGCCGTCGACCGCGATGTCGGCAATGCGCGGGCTGCGGTTGGGGCGCAGCTCGATCAATCCTTCGGCTGCCAGCACCTTCATCGCCTCGCGCAGCGGCGTGCGCGACACTCCGAGCTCCTTCGACAGTCTGGTTTCCCGGGTCTGCGATCCCGGCGGCAGCTCGCCGCGAATGATCATCGTCCGCATCCGCGCGGCGGCGCGCTCGTGCAGGCCCATCCGCTTGAGTTTGGGCGACTTTCGGCCCGGGTTCGGTTCGGATTTTTGCGGCACGCCGGCCTTCCTGCTGACGTGCGATCGTAGCCAATTTCCTTCATGTGAGGTGCCCAAATAGGAGACGTATGTGGCTAAAAACAAATGCATATCGAATAAATTGTATGCAGCATGCAGATTGCGGGTTGCGCGGACGGATGCGGACGCGGATGATCTTTGAGGAAGCGGAGGAGCGCTTTCGCCGCAACGGAGCGACTGCGATCGATGCCAATTGTACGCAAACGCCTCGGCATGATCACGCCGTCCTCCAATTCGGTGCTGGAGCCTGTCACCAGTGCCATGCTGGATGGCGTTGACGGCGTCACCGCGCACTTCTCGCGCTTTCGCGTCACCGAGATCGCACTCGACGCTGCCGCGCTGAACCAGTTCGACGCCTCGGTGATGCTGCCCGCGGCGGACCTGCTCGCCGATGCGAAGGTCGATGCCATCGCCTGGAACGGTACGTCCGCAAGCTGGCTCGGCATCGGTCGAGACCGGAGCCTTTGCGAGGCAATCACGTTGCGCACAGGCGTGCCCGCGACAACGTCAACGTTTGCCTGCATCGATGCCGCGCGTGCGCTCGGCGCCAAACATGTCGGCCTGGTCTCGCCCTATACCGATGACGTGCAGCGGCGGATCGGTGACGTCTGGGCCGAGGAGGGGATCGCCCCGCATGCGGAGCGGCACCTCGGACTGCGCGACAATTTCTCCTTCGGCGAGGTCGCGCCCGCGACGATCGCGGACATGATCCGCGCAGTGGCGGCTGACGGCGCCGATGCTGTCGTCATCCTCTGCACCAACCTCGAAGGCGCCGCGCTGACGGCCTCGCTCGAACGGGAATTGAATGTCGCGGTGCTCGATTCGGTCGCGGTCACGCTGTGGCGAACCCTGGAGCTCGCGGGCGGCGACACCGGGGCTCTTGCCGATTGGGGGCGGATCTTCCAGACATCGACGGTCATCAAGTGACGGAGACTCCTGTGACGCAGCTCGATCTCGCTATTCGCGGCGGCACCATCGTGACGGCCAGCGACGAGTTCCGCGCCGATATCGGCATTCGCGACGGCCGCATCGTCAGCATTGCGGATCATCTGGAGGGTGCTGCCCGCGAGATCGATGCGACCGGGCTGCTGGCCCTGCCAGGCGGGATCGACAGCCACGTCCACATCTCGCAGGCCTCCGGCCCCGACGTGGTGATGGCCGACGACTTCGCCTCAGCGACCCGTTCGGCAGCCGCCGGCGGCAACACCATGGTGCTGCCCTTTGCGCTGCAGGAGAAGGGGACCTCGCTGCGGGCGTGCGTCGAGAACTACCGCAAGCTCGCCAAAGGCGAGTGCTATATCGACACCGCGTTCCATCTCATCATCTCCGATCCGACCGCGGTCGTGCTCGGGCAGGAGCTGCCGGCGCTGGTCAAGGACGGCTACACCTCGTTCAAGGTATTCATGACCTATGACGACCTCGTGCTGAGCGACAAGCAGCTGCTCGAGGTCTTCGAGGTCGCGCGCCGCGAAGAAGCGCTGGTGATGGTCCATTGCGAGGGTTACGACGCCATCCGTTTTCTCACCTCAAAACTCGAGCGAGAGGGGCATATCGCCCCATATTTCCATGGCGCGTCGCGGCCGCAGGCCGTCGAGCGTGAAGCCACGCATCGCGCCATCAGTCATGCCGAGGTGATCGGCGTTCCCATCATGATCGTGCATGTCTCCGGCCGTGAGGCGATGGAGCAGGTGCGCTGGGCCCAGCAGCGCGGATTGCCCGTTCATGCCGAGACCTGCCCGCAATACATCACGCTGACGGCCGACGACATGAAGAGCCTGAACATGGACATGTCAGGCGCGAAATACGTCTGCTCGCCGCCACCGCGGGACGCGGAAAGCCAGCAGGCGATCTGGGAAGGCATCACCACGGGTGTGTTCCAGACCTTCTCGTCCGATCACTGCCCGTTCCGCTACGACGATCCCAAGGGCAAGCTGACGCCGAACGGCCGCACCTCCTTCCGCTGGGTGCCCAACGGCATTCCCGGCGTCGAGACCCGGCTGCCGATCCTGTTCTCGGAAGGCGTGTCGAAGGGACGGATCAGCCTGCAAAAATTCGTCGAGCTGACCGCGACCAACCATGCACGCATCTACGGCCTCTATCCGCGCAAGGGCTCGATCGGCATCGGCTTCGATGCGGATATCGTGCTGTGGGACCCCAAATTGAAGAAACCGATTCGGCAGGCGGATCTGCATCACGGCTCGGACTACACGCCATGGGAAGGGTTCGACGTCACGGGATGGCCGGTAACGACGATCGCCCGTGGCCGGGTGGTGTACGAGCACGGCAGGATCGTGGGCGACAAAGGCGCCGGCGACGTTCTCAGCCGCGGCAGGTCGAGCCTGATCTGATCGGGCTCAACACGTTGCTGCGCAACTGTGCCGGCCGTGCGCGGCGGCGATGACCGTCTCAAGTCCACAGATCATGCCGGTCATATCAATCGTCACAGTCCTTGCGACGGCGGAAAGTCTCTGACACATAGCGGTTCTTGCGACGGACTTGGACGCACCAGCTCCACTCCCTAGGGCCCGACGTGTGCACCGAGAGCTCAAAACGGGTACAAACGTGTGCAATTTCGGCTAGGTTAGAATGCGCACGTTCCTATTGAGGCGATAAGGTAAGTCGTTGAAATCGCATCACTATAGCTTTTCCGTGGCGCCCATGTGCACGGTGTGTGCACCGGGAGATCAAAGAAAATCCAGCAACAACCAATGCTAGCGGTGTTCTGAACGCTCATTGGCGTCAGCGGCGCGGATGTCTCCGAGAGGGTTTGAGTTCGCATGCCGGACCAGACCAATCGATGCCACGCTACGTGATGCCGTCATCACGCACCTGACCATCGCCCAACGTTTCGGTCATCTTTCGGCAACGTGCCGCCACGAGCGGCGCGATCCCATTTGAAAGCTCGATGAAGAACAAAAATACCTTGCTGGCTCATTCTCTCCATATTCCAGAACACTTAATCCGCAAATCGGTTGCAAATGACGTCACCGTATAATGCGCACCGTGAGAACAAATGGATAATCAACCTGGCGCATTTTCTGGTAACGCTCAGCCAAGCTGTCGGTTGAGCTTGTGAACTGCAGTTTTGCAATGTGCAGGCCTGTCCCCACGCATCAGAGTGCTTTATGGGCTTTGATTACCGATGTCGGTCGACGAGCTATCAGGAGCTTCCATCTTGAGCCACTAGCCAGGCGACAGGTGAGGATAGTCAGAGGCGATCCTCTTGAATACGAAACGGAAGGACTTAACGAGAGGATCGAAGAGCTTCTTTCAATGGTCGGAAGCAAAAATAGGTCCGTCTCTGCGGGCGACGTGGCGGAGAAGCTGGAGAGTCTCCTTCTCTTCGCTAATCTTTACCCCCAACCGGAAAACGCGACCTACCTCGTTCATGCGATCTCTGCAGGATTGGGAGATCGTCATGATCTGGGTATTCTCTTGCGGCGCTCCGAAGTGATGGAGGTCTTAGCTACGGCAACGCGCCCATTTACACTTGAAAGGAACGTATACTTCCCGGACGATTGGGCTCAGCATTTCCCTACGCAGAACCAGGCTGCCGATGGTCAACGCCGCAGACGACTGGGAATGGCATTTCCTTCGCGGAATTAAAAAGGAAGTCCCTTGCGAATAAGGACGCTCCTTGACGGGTGGCCGCAATCCGGAGTCTGATCGCCTGCAGGGCGCCATCAGCACGACATCGACAAACTTGCACGCATGGAGCGACTGTGTCGGGGGCTGGGGGAGGAGAGCAGGGTGTCCGCCGGGGCTGGCGCGCTGCGAGATGGCCGAAAACTACGGCCGTGAGGCTGCGAAACTCGCCGTGGATAGGACCGTAGATTGCTCGCGCGGAGCTCGAAAAAGTGGAGCAACTTCAAGAAGGTTGACCAGACACCCCTTCCGCCCACTGCTTGTCCACTCAAACCGTAGGCCAGATCTAGCGCGGCGCGCAAAGTCCAAGCCGTTCGCGGTCGAAGCGGCGGTAGCTCCACGATTTGAACGTACGGCGGGCAAGGGGGTGGACGAACGTTTCCTTTGATTGGCTCCAGTCGGATATCCATTGCTGGAGCTAGCTCAAACTTGCTGATGGATTGGACCGAGAGTTCAATTGTTTCAACCGGTTAAAAGCTGTCGTGTGCACGACGTATGCACCGGGAAAATCCTGTCACGGCCAACGTCAGCCGGCTTGTGGCCCATGTGCAGGCTCTGAATTTGCCGGGGCCGGCGCGGGTGAGTGCCCACTAGCAGTCCCAGTCATTCTAGGTGGAATGATCAAAAAATTGCGTGTGTGAGTGCCACTCTCTCCGCAGCCCTCACGCCACCGAAACACCGTGCGCAGACCCAATGGTACAGGTCGACCATTTGCGCGTCGTAGATTTGGATAGTGGGACGAGCAAATAGGACGGCTGCGCGATCAGAATGTCATCGTTTGCCGCTCAGTTCGCGCAACGCGCCCCGAGCGTATCGACGAAGGCGCGATGCCATCGCCCCTCAGGGACCGCGTCGATAGTGCCGTGTTCATTTTGCTCCTGCGCCAATGCTTTCTCGATGACCGTTGCGGCCAGGGACGGCAGAATGCGAGGAGGCCGTCCTGGTCGCCTACAATAATGTCGCCCGCGTTCACGGGCATATGGACCACGATGGGTGACGCCGCGCGCGTACACAGGAGAAGTGCGGCCACGGATTTCCGCGAATTGCGCCGTCGAGGACCATGCCGGCAAGCCCCCGACTATCATGGCAATGTCGACATAGTTCAGCCAGAACGGCGTCGGCTTGCGGCGAGTAGCCTTGAACAGTCGTCCCTTTGTGAATTCGGATGTGGGGTGTGGGATCTGGGATGTGCGATGTTACAACGCAGCCGTGGTGAAGCCCATCCGTACACTGGAGTTTGCGTACCGGTCGTTTGATGAAGTGTCCATCTTTTAAAGATCACGGGAATTGCAAATGAATGATGTCGTTTTGCTCGTTGATAATGAGGCGCGCAGTCTATCAACCCATGAATTGCGTTCGGCGGTCTTGGGCGAGTTGCATGCTCGTCCATTTACGCCAATCTCCATTCCCAGCCGAATCCTGCACTTCGCTTTCGATACCTCGGAAGGACGCGCGCGGATAGATCGTGCCAATCTCGCAGAGCTATGCAGCAAACATGGGCCGGTGGTACCGTCGCTGGAGGAAAGGTACCATCGCATGCAACTCGGCACGACGGCTCTGCGATGGGAGCAGCATTCCGAGTTCACGACTTATACCTGGGAAATTCCATCAGATGTCGACGTCGAGCCATTCAGCCCAGGAGCGACGTCGCTCGCAGCTGTAATGGGGCTTGTTCCCCAGCCAGGCCCCTTGTTAGTTGCTCTCGATTTGCATCTGCTCCCTGAACAGCAAGATCGGCCAGCACCGCAGCTTCTGTTTGATCGCGCAAGTCTGGCAATGGCAGAGAACTCGGATGGGAAGGCCGTTTATGCCACCGATTTCCAGCCAGATTCCTGCGGATTTGTTCGCATTCTCGTTGTCGACCGAGGACTAGACCGAGAGCGCGCGGGAGCACTCGTTCAGCGCGTCATTGAGGTTGAGACCTATCGCACATTCGCCCTTCTTGGCTTGCCCGAAGCTCATCGGCTCGCGCCCACCGTAGGTCTTGTCGAAAAGCGGTTAGCTGAAGTAATGGACGAAATGCGCAGGGCGAACGACATTGCCAGCAACAGGCAGTTGTTGAATGAACTAACGGAGATGGCGGCGAAGGTCGAGGCAGGCGCAGCCGCCAGCGGTTTTCGCTTTGGAGCCAGTCGTGCTTATGAAGAGATAGTTGCGCAGCGGCTGCAGACGATTGGTGAGAGAAAGCTGAGCGGGTTTCCGACTTGGTCATCCTTCCTGGCGCGCCGAATGGCTCCTGCTATGCGCACTTGCATCACTCTCGATGCGCGGCAAGGCAATCTCTCGGTCAAACTTTCGCGCGCTGCAGACCTCCTGCGAACGCGTGTCGATGTTGAGCTCGAGCAACAGAACCAGGAACTCCTGCAATCAATGAACGCCCGGACTCGCCTGCAATTGCGTCTGCAGACAACGGTCGAGGGGTTATCCGTCGCGGCCATAACTTATTACGTCGTGGGGCTATTTGCATATGTTGTCAAAGCTGCTCATGACAGTGGACGGGTACCGATTGAGCCGAACTACATGATTGCGGGATTTGTTCCGCTTGCCGCAATCATGATTTGGTCAATCGTTCGGAGAATCCGCCGAAAGCACGTCAGCGACGAGCGATGACAACTCAGAAGCGCCTCCGACTAGCAGCAGCAGAACTCATTATACTTCATTGGCCGTATGGAAATCGGTGCGTACGACTATGTATGATTGCTGCGCGTGCGGTTCGACTCGCCGCCGATCGTGTGTGGTCAGTTGCGCGAGACAATGACGCCGCCACCTCTAAACGTTAGCGTCCCGGGCGGAGGGTCCTTCAGAAGCAGCCGCGCTTGAGTGAGGCTGTATGAGCTGGTTATCCGACGTTCAACATTCATCGCGGCCGTTGTCTGATCGCAATCCGTGAAGGCCGCTCTCTCCGCCTTTAGCGGCAAGCAGTGTCGGCCAGCCTTTTTTAAGCACTCAAAGCCACCCGGAATGCCCATTGAAGGTTCCGCTCGCTGCTGCTAAGAAGGTTTTCAATTAGCCAAGAAGCATTGCATGGAAACGCAGGGAACAGTCCTCATCGTTGCCCGAGGCGGACCGCAATGGTCGGCGGCCGAGGTGGTTTTATCGGAAGAATATGGCTATCGCGTCCTGGTCGTCCGCTCGGCGGAAGAGGCGACGAGCGCGTTGTCGGACGCTCACGTAGATCTCGTTCTGGCAGAACACGGGTCAGGCGGAGAAGGTTTGACATTCCTCGTCGGCTTGCGTGTCAGCCATCCGGACATCGTTCGTGTCCTCGCGCTTGAGGCTAAAACGGAGCTGAGCCAACAAGCGATTTCGCCGGCGGCGATCTATCAATTTGTGCGAAAACCGTTGGATGCAAAGCAAATCGGCTTGGTTGTCGAGCGCGGGCTGGAGTCGCGGGAGCTTTCACGCCGGCATCGCATGCTGTCGCGAGAGTTCAAGATTCGAGGCGATACGGTAGGAGTTCATCAACGTAATGGCGCTTCGTTGCATGTCGAGAGCCAGCGTTTTGAAAAATTGGTCTATGTGAGCGAAAAGCTCAGCGAGCTGTGCGATCTTGCGAGGAAGGCGGCGCGAACAGAATTACCTATTCTGATCCAAGGAGAGACCGGCACAGGCAAGGAATTGTTGGCTCGCGCAATTCACTACAATTCGACACGTAAGACCAGTCCGTTGATGGTCCAGAACTGCGGCGGTATGTCCGATGAGTTGCTTCATTCGGAATTGTTTGGCCACAAGCGCGGTGCGTTTACGGGCGCCATCTCCGATCGTCTCGGTTTGTTTCGCGCCGGCGACGGCGGAACGGTCTTCCTGGACGAAATATCGGAAGTGTCGCCATCCTTTCAGGTGAGCCTGCTACGGTTTCTTCAGGAGGGCGAAGTCAAACCACTCGGTTCCGACAAAACGCAGACCTGCAACGTTCGCATCATCGCTGCGTCAAATCGGCCGTTGCAGGCGCTCGTTGCCGCGGGAAAATATCGGCAGGACCTCTATTTTCGTCTCAAGGGCTTCGAACTCGAGGTGCCCCCGCTTCGTGAACGCCCTGTCGATATTCCGGCCCTTGCGGAGTTTTTCGCAGCCAAACATGCCGATGCGATGGGCCGCAAAATTCTTGGCATTTCCGCTGGGACCCTTGAAAAGCTGGCAGCGTTCGAGTTTCCGGGAAACGTCCGCGAGCTCGAAAACGAAATCCGCAGAATGGTCTCCTTGGCGGAAGATGGTGAGTATTTGACAACAAAGTATATGTCGCCCTCCATTCTCGCAGCGCCACCACGTCCGCGATTAACCGCAGCGCTTGCATTTGTGCCGCAGGGAACGACACTGAAGGATAAGGTCGAGAGCCTCGAAAAGCAGGTTCTGAACGAAGCGCTGAGCCGCCATCGGTGGAACCAAAGCCGGGCTGCGAACGAACTCGGTCTGTCGCGCGTTGGCTTAGCCAACAAGATCAAGCGATATGGTCTCGACGAAGCTAAGTGAAAGTTTGCGATGCCCGACAATAAGGATGCAAACGGCAGCGATCCCTTAGCGCGAATTGTGCGCTTCCCGCAATCGCGAGTAAACCCGGCAGGAAGCTCCGAACCTTTCAGGGAGCTTGGCACTAGTCAGCTTTCGAAAGCTCTTGGCTTGCCCGAGCGTCAGGCCACCGGCCATTGGTGCAGCCGGTGTCGCGGCATCTGGTATGGATACTTGCTGGAAGTGACATGCCCGGCATGTGGCAACCGTCACGGATAGCCGCAAGCCGCCGTGCGCTGAGCCTGCCGGTCTGATGGCGGTTCGCTGCGGTCGATGCGCGGAGCTCAATAGACAATTCACTACGCGGCACCTAGACGCCAGGATTTTAGAGAACATCCGGTGCGTTGAAAGCGTGCCAAGCGCGCGGCGAATTCTGAAGAGGCCAAAGGTGTGCGCAGCGAGCCCTCCGCGTTGGCCGCCTGCAATATGTTCTTCCTGGAGCGTCATTCCCTCGTGAGCACCTGCTCGTTGACGCGCATTATCGCGTTACGTCGGTCAGCGAATTTGAAAACTAACTTTGCATAGCTAACGTTCTTTGCAGCTAATGCACGAGAAGAAACACCTCGGCGTCTTGGGCGACTTCACACTAAGCATCTGTCTTTACAAGGTCTTTTCAGGGTCGCCCAATCCGGCACAGGTCTTGCTGTACTATTGTTCAAGCGCCGTATTGGTTGGCGATAGAACATAGTGGAGGAAATTGATGGCGAATCTTCTTTGGCTCCAAGGCGGCGCATGTTCGGGAAATACGATGTCGTTCCTCAATGCGGAGGAGCCGAGCGCCTGCGACCTAGTCACTGATTTTGGCATCAATGTTCTCTGGCACCCCTCGCTCGGCATGGAGCTCGGTGAGAATCTCAGAAAAATGCTGAATGCGCTTGTGTCTGGTGCCATGCCACTGGATATTTTCGTCTTCGAAGGCTCGGTGGTCAACGCACCGAACGGCACGGGCGAATGGAATCGGTTTGCGGGCCGTCCGATGAAGGATTGGGTCGCCGATCTTGCGAAAGTGGCGGGCTATACCGTCGCAATCGGCGACTGCGCGACTTGGGGCGGGATTCCTGCAACGGCACCGAACCCGTCGGAGAGCGAAGGGCTGCAATTCCTGAAGCGCAAGCACGGCGGATTTCTCGGGCCGTCCTATAAATCCAAGGCCGGGCTGCCCGTCATCAATGTCCCAGGCTGCCCCGCGCATCCCGATTGGATAACGCAAATCGTTGTTGCGGTCGCTACGGGACGCGGCGGCGACCTGACGCTAGACGAATTCCAGCGTCCGAAAACGTTTTTTACGAGTTTCACGCAAACGGGCTGCACCCGCAACATGCACTTCGCCTACAAGGTGTCCGCGACCGAATACGGGCAGCGCAAGGGTTGCCTGTTCTATGACCTTGGATGTCGCGGCCCGATGACGCACTCGCCTTGCAATCGTATCCTGTGGAATCGCCAGTCGTCGAAGACGCGAGCCGGCATGCCCTGCATGGGGTGCACGGAGCCGGAATTCCCATTCTTCGATTTGATGCCGGGCACGGTTTTCAAGACGCAAACGATGATGGGTGTTCCAAAGGACATGCCGCTCGGCGTCGACAAGGCCGGGTACATCAAGCTCACGGCAGCAGCCAAGGCGGCGTCTCCGGCCTGGGCCGAGGAAGACATCTTCGTCGTTTGAGCTGCGAGCTCACCCAACAACCGCGCAGACATTTCACCTTGTAAAATCAGGATGCATTCCTATGCCCTCAGCCGTTCAAACACTTGATATTTCTCCCGTCGGGCGCGTCGAAGGCGACCTTGATGTCCGCGTCAACATTCAGGATGGAGTCGTCGTCGACGCCTGGACCCAGGCCGAGTTGTTCCGCGGCTTCGAGGTGATCTTGCGTGACAAGGACCCCCAGGCAGGCCTTGTGGTCACACCTCGGGCCTGCGGAATTTGCGGTGCTTCGCATCTGACGTGCGCGGCCTGGGCGCTCGATACCGCGTGGCAAACGGAAGTGCCCCGCAATGCGATTCTGGCACGGAATCTCGGTCAGCTTGTCGAAAGCCTTCAGAGCCTGCCGCGTCATCACTACGGTCTGTTCATGATCGATTACACGCATAAGAACTACTCGAAATCGAAATACTACGAAGAAGCCGTCAAACGCTGGGCACCGTTCACCGGAAGCAATTACGAAATCGGCGTCACGATCTCTGGCAAGCCAGTGGAAATTTACGCGCTTTTGGGCGGCCAGTGGCCGCACTCAAGCTACATGGTCCCGGGCGGCGTGATGTGCGCACCGACCTTGACCGACGTCACGAGAGCGTGGTCGATCCTGGAATATTTCCGCCGTGACTGGATGGAGAAAATCTGGCTCGGATGTTCATTGGAGCGCTACGAAGAGATTAAATCCTATGACGACTTCATGGCCTGGCTCGACGAGAAGCCCGAGCACGCAAATTCCGACCTAGGAATGTTCTGGCGGATGAGCGTTGACTGTGGGATGGACAAGTTCGGGAAGGGCCACGAAAAGTTCGTCTCGTGGGGGTACTTGCCGCATGAAGACAAATATCAGAAGCCGACGATCGATGGGC
This sequence comes from Bradyrhizobium sp. WSM4872, assembly GCF_055811715.1. NCBI lineage: Bacteria > Pseudomonadati > Pseudomonadota > Alphaproteobacteria > Hyphomicrobiales > Nitrobacteraceae > Bradyrhizobium > Bradyrhizobium sp. WSM4872. The sequence goes on from NZ_JBVVPT010000005.1 coordinate 157,425, forward strand.
GTAACGCTGCTTTGATTATGAAGAGCGGTGTTTATGACGGTAACGCCAACAGCTTTAAGCTGATGGATCAGAAGCACACGCGGGAAGATACGATGCGTTCCTGGTACGATGAGCCGGGTGGGGTGCATCCTTTCGATCGCAAGACGGTGCCTACGCAGAAGAACACAATCAATATGGACGGCCAATATTCCTGGTCGACGGCCGTGCGCCACGACGAATCAGGACGCCTGGAGGCTGGACCGCTGTCTCGTCAGCTGATCGCCGGCGGCACGCATGGGGAAGCCTGGCAGCACTTCGATCCACTGGTACTCGACATGTACAGGAAGTTGGGTGGGGCAAACGTCATGTTGCGGCACTTCGCCCGCATGCATGAAGGCGTTAAGCTTTATCGCCAGGCCGAACGCGCGTTGCGTGAATTTCGGCTCAACGACCCCTGGTATATCAAGCCCACCGAACGGGATGGACGCGGCTGGGGAGCTACAGAGGCCATTCGTGGCGCACTCTGCCACTGGATCGAGGTCAAGGATGGCAAGATCAAAAATTACCAGATCATTGCCCCGACGACCTGGAATGTTGGCCCAAGGTCGGCCGATGGCGTTCGCGGTCCGATGGAGCAGGCCTTGATCGGTTCTCCGATCAGGGACCCGCACGACCCAGTCGAGGTCGGTCACGTTTGCCGCTCGTACGATTCTTGTCTGGTTTGCACCGTCCACGCACATGACGCAAAGACAGGCGAGGAATTGGCGCGCTTCCGAACGGCCTGAGGTTCGCTCATCGGGCACGCTGTGGGTATCGGGACGCTGGTGCTTAAATTGCCGGTTGTAACGTCATATGCTGAATTTTTCGAGCGAAAGGCGGTCGCGCATGGCGTCTGACAAAGAGGTTGTGCTCAAGGCGATCGCCGAGATGCTCGAGAATGGGCTCAAAACGGAAGTTGAGCCTTTTCCCGAAACCGACAAGGAGTTTGGCGATATTTTGCTCCAGCTTCGCCGGCTGGATCCGAAGGATCTTGAAGGCAAGCTGGTGGTCGGAGGCTTTGTAAACCATCCGTACGGCCCGGATAACCAGCGATGCCTGGAGTGCATGTACTATCTGGTGCATCGAAGATGGTGCGACCTGCCGGAGCTTGCGGTCCCTGTCGAGCCAGAGTGGTGGTGCCGATTGTGGCGAATCTGATGTCTTGACTGACAGCCGCGAGAGCGAACCTCAGGAGAGATGACGCCGTGTGCGACGGAAAGATCCGGGACGAGATTCGCGCTCTTCTGGCGGGTGGCCTCAAAACGGAGGTACTGCCACGGGCCGATTCCCATGAAGACATCCAGGCCATCGTTTCCCGGCTGAAAGCCGCAGGAAACGAGCTGAAGAGGAAGCTCGTGCTCGGCGGATTTACCCTCGAACCGGTCGAACACGAGGGTCTCGAGCAACTGTGTGAAACGTGCATGTATTACAAGGTCCACCGCCGCTATTGCGAGCTGCCTGAGCTGGATGTGCCCGTTGAGCCCCAATGGTCCTGCCGCCTTTGGCGCATTTAGGTGTCGATGCTGCGCCGGAAGGCGACCGATACCAGATCTATACGCCGCGTCGTTCCCGGCGCATCATGTCACGATGAGACATCGTCGCCTGGTGCGGGATCGCAGATGGTGACGAATAGCGTACCGGGCTCCCGATGATCGTGGTCATAGGATGTGGAAATCCAAATCGCCTCGATGACGGTGCAGGTCTTGAAGTCCTGCGCCTGCTGGAAGCGCGCGGTGTTGGAGCGGGCCCACAAAGCGTCCGCCTGCTGGCTGCAGGAACTGACGGCATGGCGACCATGTTTGCGGCGCGTGGGTGCCGGACGCTGATTGTTGTAGATGCGTGTCGCTCGGGCTCTTCGCCAGGGGCGGTTTTCGAAGTGCCAGGGAGCGAGCTGGAGCAGCGCTACGAGCCATCGCTTAACCTGCACGATTTCCGGTGGGATCACGCACTTTTCGCAGGCCGGAAGATCTTTCGCGACGACTTTCCCTCTGACGTCGTCGTGCTTTTGATTGAAGCGCAGACAGTCGAATTGGGAATCGGCCTCTCAGATGCCGCATCAGCCGCTGTCGCGAAAGTGACCGACCGCATTGCCACGCTCATCGATGCACGTCTTGGCCCAGAGGGATCGTCGTGACCGCTGTCTTTTTTGTCAGAATAGCGCGCGGGGCACTTTATTTGAGCCGCGAAACATACGACGGCTATTTTGCAGGGTTGGAGGCGGTCATCCTGTTACGCCGCGCGGATGACCTCTGGATCATGCCAGTCCGTCACGCCGCCGCCGGGGGCTATCTCCTCAAGCTTCGCAACAGCCGAGGAGACCGAGTGGTGCATGCGCCAGATTTCCTGCGCGAGCACGCCGTCGATGAATACGTCGCCTCACAGCTGCCGGTCGCGTGGTCGCCGGAAGCTGGTGCGCTCATCGCCGCTGGCGCTTTCCTGCAAACTAAGTTTGCATAACGCATAATAGATAGACAGTTCGGATTTCGTGCTGCTAGAGTAGCTCTCGTACCAAGCGTGCAGCCAAAAATGCGCTGGTCGGAGGAAGCAGTGATTACAGGACTTCTCGGCGATGAAGTGCGTGCGGCCCTCGCGGCTGCTGATGACGCCGAGGCGAGCCCCTCCGAGCGGGCCGAGATGCTGATGGAGATTGCGATGGGTCTGCAGCGGCAGCCCAAATCGCCGGATCAGCTTCATGCTGCGGTTGTCCTCTATGACAAGGCGCTGGCGATTTGTCCTGGGGACATGCGGCTTCTATCGGCTCGAATTCTGGCGCGCAAAGGCACTGCGCTACAGGCCATACCGGAGGAAGGTACAGCGGCGCTTGAGCAGGCGCGCTCGGCCTTTGAGCAGGCAATCCGGACCATGACCGAGCTCGGCAGGCCTGAGGAGCTTGCCGAAGCAGAGATGAATTTCGGGCTAGTATTGCAGAATCTTGCAGGCGTGAACAAGGCCCGCATCACAGACGCCATTTCCGCTTATCAACGTGCGCTGCGGACTTTCACGCGATCTGAGTTTCCGCAGGAGTTCGTGATCCTGCAGAACAACCTTGCCACGGCGTTTCTCTCGATCCCCATGACGGACGAGCGCGGAAAAATGCGTGAAGCACTTGCAGTGCAGGCTTTCGAAGAAGGTCTCAAAGTCATCACGCTGATCGACAATCCAACTGAATATGCGATGCTGCAGAACAATCTCGGCAACGCCCTGCAATATGTGTCCTCGAGCCACACGATCGCAAACAACATACGCGCACTTGAAGCCTACGACGAAGCGCTGAAGGTGCGGACGCCCGAGACGACCCCGCTCGAATACGCGAACACTATTTGCAACAAAGCCAACTGTCTGTGGAATTTGCCCGACGATCCCTCCGATCCGAACGGTGGCAATCGATCCAATCTTTTACAAGCGCGCGCCTACTACGGCGAAGCGCGGGAGATCTTCATGGCGCATGGCGACTTGGAGAAGGGAAAGGTTGTTGCCGAAGCGATCGACCAGATTCAGCGCGAGTTGCTGGCATCGAATTCGGCCGATGGCCAGGTCGTGCGTTCTCATCCCAGCAATCGTCAACCGAACGAAACCGGAGCTTCCGATCTATGACCCTACCGTCTTCTCCAGAAATGTTGGTTGTTTCGTTTATCCTGGGCGTCGTTGCCTCGATTGGCGGCGGCGTCATCGGAGGCGTAGTCGTCGGCGGCAAGGTGTTGGGGAATGAACTGGCCGCGCTACTGGGGGGCTTCTATGGGCCCCTGGCCGGCGTTGCCGGGGCCTTTCTTGGGCTCGCCATCCTTACAATTGTCGGCTGAGGAGAACGATATCATGTGGGCAATGGCTCAGAATTCAATCGTTTTGTTCTTCCGCGGCAAGTTGTTTGCCGAACCGCGCAAAGCATTCCTCATGATTTTTGTAGGCGTGCTTGTGACTGCATCGTTGCTGGTCATGATCGCAAAGCTGGGTGCCCCGGTGTGGATGGCGGCGCCCGTCGCGGCGTTCGTCGGCGGTGGGTTGCAGCCCTATCTCTTTCGGAACCTCCGCTATCGGTGATGCTGCGGGAATCCGCATGTGAGAACGATATGAACGCCCACGATATGATCTCGACCACGCGCGACGATCTTGCCGGCTTGGTCGGCGACATCGAGCAACTGGAGGCCATATTTGCGACATGGGACGATACCCAGCGGGCGGCCGTCGGCGCCTACAAACTGGCCATCGAGGCGCTGGATGGAGAGGCGTTGCGCCGGTTGATCCGCGCGCTCAAGACTGATCCTGCCGCGCTTGCGGCGATGAAGAATGCGGTCGCCGACGAGGTCGTCTACGCGGTCTTGCGCCGGCATCAGATCGTCAAACCCAGTCTCAACGAACGAGTCGAAGCGGCGCTTGAGGGCGTCCGCCCCATGTTGGGTTCGCATGGCGGCAACGTGGAGCTCGTCCAGGTGAACCCACCCAAGGTGGAGGTGCGTTTCATTGGGGCGTGCGACGGCTGCCCCGCGTCCGCATTGACGTTCCACGCCGGCGTGAAGAAGGCAGTCGAGGAGGCATGTCCAGAAATTACAGAGATTGTACAGGTGAAAGGACTGGGCAGCTCCACGGACAACGGAGTTCGCTTTGTCAGTCCGTTCGCGCTTGACGCACAAGGGAACTGGCTCTCGGCTGGTCTTTTGGCCGACATTCCGGAAGGTGGGGTTCGCGCGATCACCATTGGGGGAGAGAAGCTATTGTTGTCGCGCGCGGGTGCGAGTGTCACTTGCTTCCAGAATGCTTGTGCCCATCTCGGCTTTCCGATGCACGACGGCGAGGTGGAAAGCGGCATTATCACCTGTCCGCATCATGGCTTTCAGTATGACCTTTCAAGCGGCGAATGCCTCACCGCTCCGGAGGTGGCGCTCCAATCCCATGCTGTTCGCGTTATAGGCGCTCGGGTCGAGGTCAGGATTTCGGTGTAGCCATGCAGGTTTCCTTTGCCCCGCACCGATTGCATCAGGCTCTTGCCAGGGCCGGAGATAACCATGTCGCGCGGCCGCTCTTGGCTCATGGCGGCGCGCGCGCTGTCCTTGGGGGCGAGGCGCTGCCGAGTGGTCTGGCGCAATCAATCGTGCCAGGCCCGACAACCCTGTTCGGCCCGCGTGGGGCATGCCTTGCCGGCGCGCAAGGGCCGCTGTTTGTCTGTGACACAGGCCATCATCGGCTCATGATCTGGCGATCTTTGCCATTGGCCGATCAGGCACCGGCTGATCTGGTGATCGGTCAACCGGACTTTTCGCGGGAAGGGCGCAACGCCAAAGGCGACGTGGGACCGGCGACGCTCAACATGCCGACTGGAATCGCAGCGTCCAATGGCGTCCTAGCCGTAGCCGATGCATGGAACCACCGCATTCTGATCTGGCATAGCTACCCCGAAACATCCAACCAGCCCCCAGATGTGGTGCTTGGGCAGACAGATTTTTCCAGTGGGCTTGCCAATCGCGGCGCGAACGCGCCCCAAGCGGACACATTGAACTGGTGTTACGGGGTGGCGATCGTGGACGGGAAATTCATCGTCTGCGACACGGGCAATCGCCGTGTACTGGTTTGGGATCGTATTCCAATCTCGAACGGCACGCCGGCCGATCTGGTCTTGGGGCAGCTCGACTTTGTGACCCGCGATGACAATGCTGGGCAGGCCGGCGGCGCGGTCGGCATGCGCTGGCCCCACGGCATTACGGCCTGCAACGGAATGCTATTCGTGTCTGACGCTGGCAATAATCGCGTAATGGCATGGAGAACGTTTCCGCGTTCTATCGGACAGCCCTGCGATTTCGTGCTCGGCCAGTGCGATTTCGCAAACCTTGATCACAACCGCGCCTCCTATTACCCGACATCCAGCGCGATGAACATGCCGTACGGACTCACCGTGCAAGGCGGAATGCTGATCGTGACCGATACCGCCAATTCGCGGTTGCTTGGATTCGAACTAGACGGGCTATCAATGGATTCTCCTGCCATAGCGCTTGCTGGGCAGCCCATGTTCTCGGCCAAAGGAGACAATAGGTGGCGTTCTGCCACGCGCGATAGCCTGTGCTGGCCCTACGCTGCTTCGGCCAGCGATGATCTGCTGGTCGTGGCTGACGCTGGCAATAATCGCGTGCTCCTCTGGGAGACGGTTTCGTGACCGATCGTAGCAGCATCGCGCAACCGGACGCTAATGTCGGAGCGGAGATTCGAGTGCGCGGCCGCGTGCAAGGAGTTGGCTTTCGGCCGGCGGTCTGGCGTTTCGCGCGTGAGCTTGGTTTGTCAGGCGACGTTCGAAATGACGCGGACGGCGTGCTGATCCGCCTTTACGGCAGCGAGCGCACCATAGCTGCGCTCATCGCCCGCATCCACACTGACTCGCCACCACTGGCCCGTATCGATGCAGTCGAGACAAGGCCCGCTCGTGGCGGTCTGCCAGGGCAATTCGTCATCGCCGGGAGCTTTACCGGTGGCGCAAACACCCAAGTTGCACCTGATGCCGCGATTTGCGCCGAATGTGCCGAGGAGATCACCAGCCCGTTCGGCCGCCGCTATCGCTATCCGTTCACCAACTGCACCAATTGCGGACCACGGCTCGGCATCGTCAGCGCTATCCCCTATGACCGCGCCAGTACCACGATGGCGCCATTTGTGATGTGCGCAGACTGCCGGCTCGAGTACGAAGACCCCGCCGATCGCCGCTTCCATGCCGAAGCAATCGCCTGTCATGCCTGCGGGCCGAAGGCGAGGTTGGTTCGTTTCGACGGCCGGGCGTTTAGCTTCGACCAGTTCTCGATGATGGATGATGTTGATGCCGCGTGTGGCCTGATAAAGAATGGCGAGATTGTCGCGATCAAGGGTCTCGGAGGCTATCAGTTGGCCTGCGATGCCACGAACGCCGCCGCCGTAGCAAGGCTGCGCCGAACGAAGCATCGTGACGCCAAGCCGTTCGCCCTAATGGCCCGTGATCTCGACGTGATTCGTCGCTATTGCAGCGTTAGCGCCCAGGAAGAAGCATTGTTGGCGGCGCCCTCAGGGCCGATCGTGCTGCTCGAGGCCAATGGCCCGGAAAGACTGCCGGACTCAATTGCGCCGGGTCTTGCAACGCTGGGGTTCATGCTGCCGACGACCCCGATGCATCTTATCATGTTGCGTAGGATGGCCCGGCCGGTGGTGATGACCAGCGGCAACCTCTCGGACGAGCCGCAGGTTGTGTTAGACGAGGAAGCGCGCGAACGGCTTGGCGGGATCGCTTCCTATGCGCTGATCCACGATCGTGAAATCGCGAACCGAATTGACGATTCTGTCGTGCGCGTCGTCGGCGGCCGCGTGAGACTGCTGCGCCGAGCCCGCGGCTACGCACCGGAGTGGATAGTCCTGCCCAGGGGATTCGAGGCAGCGCCAGACGTGCTGGCGATGGGCGGCGAGTTGAAATCGACTTTCTGCCTTCTCAAGGATGGTGCCGCTATCCTGTCGCAGCATCAGGGCGATCTGGAGCATGCGAGATGTTTCGATGACTACCGGAAGAATCTCGCGCTCTATGCTCGCTTGTTCGATCACGCACCGGCCGCTCTGGCCGTCGACTTGCATCCCGAATATCTGTCCTCGAAGTTCGCCCATGAGCGCGCCGTCGCCAATCGGCTGCCGCTTGTTGAAGTTCAGCACCACCACGCCCATGTCGCGAGCTGCCTTGCCGAAAACAATTATCCGTTGGATGCCCCTGCGGTGCTCGGTATCGTGCTCGACGGTTTGGGTTGGGGGGGCGACGGTACGCTTTGGGGCGGCGAATTCTTGCTCGCCGATTACCGGGGCTATCAACGGCTTGGCACGTTCAAGCCGGTCGCGATGATCGGTGGGGCTACTGCAGCTCGCGAGCCCTGGCGAAACCTGTACGCGCACCTGATGGCCGAGATGAAGTGGCCTGAATTCTCGATGAATTTCGACCAGCTCTCACTACATGGCTATTTTTCAGGCAAGCCGCGCGGCACCCTCGATGCCATGATCAAGAAGGGCATCAACGCGCTGCCGGCGTCGTCATGTGGTCGGCTGTTCGACGCCGTTGCCGCGGCGCTGGATGTCTGCCGTGAGCGGCAGGCTTACGAGGGTGAGGCCGCGGCGCGACTGGAAGCCCTTGTCGATCCTGATACGATGCTGAATGAGGGGGATGAGCTCGGCTATCCCCTGACAATTCCGAACTTGCCCGGGTCAGGACTGCCTTATATCGAGCCGCGAGCAATGTGGGCCGCAGTGCTCGGTGATCTCATCCTGAACACGCCGGCGCCAGTCATGGCCGCACGCTTCCATAAGGGCTTGGCGATATCGATAGTCGCTATGACGAGAAAGCTCGCCGGCGGTGAGGACGATGCGACGCAGCCGCGTTTCTCGACGGTCGCCTTGTCGGGCGGCTGCTTCCAGAACAGGGTTCTATTCCAGGAAGTCAGCCGTCGTCTTGAACAGGCGAAGTTTTCGGTGCTCTCGCATGCTCAGGTTCCCGCCAACGACGGTGGACTTGCACTGGGGCAAGCGACCATCGCTGCCGCGCATCTGATCGATAAACAAAGGCCGTCAACAGAAGGAAGCAGGTCATGTGTCTCGGCATTCCCGGACGCATCGTGAAGATCGACGATGTGACCAAGCGCCTCGCAACGGTCGACGTTGGTGGCGTCAAGCGACAAATCAACATCGCCTGCATCGTGAACGACGACCATCCGGTCGAGTCGTGCGTAGGCGACTGGGTGCTGGTTCACGTCGGTTTCGCGATGAGTCGGATCAACGAGGAAGAGGCGGCCCAGACCTTGAAAATACTGATCGAACTCGGCGAAGCCCAGGCTGAGATCGAGGCAATGAAGCTGTCGGCGGCCCAGTAAGGAGGGTCTCACCATGTCCAACGAGAGCGATCTCACGGCACTTTACCCGTTTTTGCACGGACAACCTCAGTCACCGGCGCGGTTAGACGCGGCGCTCCTGCATTCGGTCAATGAGAAAGCTCGCGACTCCCGCGAGACCAACTCCCGCTTCTTCGACGAGCAGGGGCCGGTTCTGGTTGCCGCCGCCAAGGCTCTAGCCCACGTCTACCGGCGGGGCGGCCGGCTGTTCTCGATGGGCAATGGCGGGTCAAGCTGCGATGCTTCCCATGTGGCCGTGGAATTTGTTCATCCCATCACTGCAGGCCGGCCGGCGCTCGCCGCGACCAATCTCGTTGCGGACCTCGCAATGATCTCCGCCGTTGGCAACGATCTCGGCTTCGAGCACGTCTTTGTCCGTCAGCTGTTGGCGCAGGGAAAAGCCGGTGACGCGTTGGTTGGCATTTCCACCAGCGGCAATTCTACCAATCTGATGGCTGCGTTCGCCAAAGCCAAGGAGATTGGCATCGTCACGATCGGCCTTGCGGGCGGCGACGGCGGCAAGATGAAATCGTCAGGTCTGGTCGACTTCTGCCTAGTGGTGCCAACGACATCCATCCACCGCGTCCAGGAATGTCACGTGGCGGCCTATCATATCTTGTGGGATCTCGTGCACACGCTACTGGCGGACGACCGCGGATCAGCCACCACGAAGGGGGCCGCAGCATGAAATATGTCGATGAATTTCGCGATTCTGAAAAGGCTGGCTTCCTGGTCCGGGAAATCGAAGCGCTGGTCTCAACCATGACGCTGCCGCCCGACAGGCCAATTTATATCATGGAGGTCTGTGGCGGTCACACGCATTCAATCTTCCGCTACGGCCTCGAGGGCATGTTGCCCAAGGAGATCGAACTGATTCATGGACCGGGCTGCCCGGTTTGCGTGTTGCCTATGGGACGCGTGGATGATTGCGTGTCGATTGCAGAGAACCCTGGCGTCATCTTTGCAACTTTCGGCGACGCCATGCGGGTTCCGGGTTCGAAGAAGAGCCTGCTGCAGGCGAAGGCCGATGGTGCCGACGTCCGGATGGTCTATTCGCCGATGGATGCGCTGGCGCTTGCCCGCAAGAACAGGGATCGCGAGGTCGTTTTCTTCGGGCTCGGGTTCGAGACCACGATGCCATCGACGGCGTTGACCGTCCTGCAGGCGGAAGCCGAGGAAATTACCAACTTCTCGGTGTTCTGCAATCACATCACCATTGTTCCCACAATCAAGGCGATCCTGGACAGCCCGGGCCTCCAGCTCGATGGCTTCCTTGGACCCGGTCACGTCTCAATGGTGATCGGCACAACTCCCTACGAATTCATCGCCAATTTCTACCGAAAGCCGATGGTGGTGGCCGGTTTTGAGCCGCTCGATATCCTTCAGTCCATCTGGATGGTGTTGAAGCAGATCAAGGATGGCCGCAGCGAGGTTGAAAATCAGTATGCCCGCATCGTTCCGGATGGCGGAAATGCAGCCGCGCTGCAAGCGGTCTCACGCGTCTACGAACTGCGTGAGTTCTTCGAATGGCGCGGGCTTGGCTCCATCGACCACTCCGGTGTCAAGCTACGCGAAAAGTATGCTGGCTACGACGCTGAGCGAAAGTTCGCCATCCCCAACTTAAAGATCGCCGATCCGAAGTCGTGCCAGTGCGGCGAGGTGCTCAAGGGCGTTATCAAGCCGTGGCAGTGCAAGGTATTCGGCTCGGCATGTACGCCGGAGATGCCGCTCGGGTCGTTGATGGTTTCGTCCGAGGGCGCCTGCGCAGCCTATTACCAATATGGCGGCCAGAAGAGCTACAAGGAGGCAGTATGAACGTCGCGCCGTTCATTCACGCTCGGAAGCTCGGCAAAGTCAGTGTCGATAAGGTCACGCTTGCCCACGGTGGTGGAGGCAAGGCAATGAAGGATCTGATCGACGACGTGTTCGTCGCGGCTTTCGACAATCGTTCGCTCGCGCCCCTAGAAGACCAGGCTCGGTTCAGCCTGGCCGAACTGGCTGGCTATGGAGACCGGCTCGCTTTCACGACGGACTCCTTTGTAGTTGATCCGTTATTCTTCCCCGGCGGCGATATTGGAGAACTTGCGGTTTGCGGAACGGTCAACGACCTCGCGGTCGGGGGAGCGAAGCCGCTATATTTATCGTGTGCAGTGATCATCGAGGAGGGGACGAGCATCGAGCTCTTGCGCCAAGTTGCGCGCTCGATGGCAATGACCGCCCAAGCAGCCGGCGTTGTCATCTCCACTGGCGACACCAAGGTGGTGCAACGTGGCGCGTGCGACAAGCTGTTCATCACCACCACGGGCATCGGTGTGATCCGCAGAAACCTCGAACTCGAAGTCGGCAACGCCAGGCCAGGCGATGTGGTGATGGTCAATGGTTTGCTCGGTGACCACGGCGCAGCGATTTTGTGCGCGCGCGGGGACATGGCGCTTGATTCGACGATCGAAAGCGATTGCGCCTGCCTTCATGGCCTGATCGAAAGACTTTTAGAGGCGGCACCCGAAGTTAGATTCATGCGCGATGCGACGCGCGGTGGATTGGCGACAGTACTCAACGAGATCGCCGAAGCCTCCCAGGTTGCGATTGAGATCGACGAACGCGCCACTCCTATTCGCGAGGAGGTGAAGGCCTTTTGCGAAATACTTGGCCTTGATCCGCTTTATCTCGCAAATGAGGGGAAGATTGTGGTGATCACGCCTCCCGAACAGGCCGATGCCGCACTCTCAGCCATGCGGGCTCACCCGCTGGGCGCGGGGGCCGCAGTCGTCGGCAGGGTCAAACGGGGAGAGCCAGGGCGTGTCACCATGCGCACCGTGTTTGGCGGGCAGCGGATCGTCGACATGTTGGTGGGCGAGCAATTGCCGCGGATTTGCTGAGGCTCCTCATGCACGAACTAGGTATTACTCGCAACGTTATCGCGATCGTTGGCGACGCCGCCAAGGGCCGTCGGGTTCGCCGCGTCAATCTTGATGTTGGCGAATTGTCCGGCGTGATGCCGGACGCGATCGCCTTCTGCTTCGAGACGGTTGCCCGGGGGACGATGCTGGAAGGCGCAACGCTGGAGATCAGGAAGATCGAGGGACGCGCCCGCTGCGATTCTTGTGGACTGGAGTTCGTCACCCGGACTCTGTTCAGCGCGTGTAGCTGCGGTTCGCGCCGGCTGACGCGATTGCAGGGCGAAGAATTGAACATCAAGAGCATGGAACTGGAAGAGGAGGTCGCTTGATGTGTGGTCATTGCGGATGCGGAGACAAGCGAGGCGCCACAGTCCTAAATCTTCAGACCGGGAAGGAAATCGATATGAGCGGCCATTCCCATCACGATGATCATAGCCATGAGCATGCGCATCACCTGAAACATGAACATTTGCTGGGCGATGGTGTCATGCATAGTCACGATCACCACCACCCCCATGACGGTCTCCACGACCATCATCATGTCCACGATCATGTTCACGCCGATGGCACACGTCATAGCCATAGTCATGCAGCCCACGATGATCACAGCGTGGAGCATCGACACGATCACGCTGGGGGCAGCGTGATCGAGCTGGAGACACGGATCCTCGCAAGGAATGATGCGCTGGCGGCCAAAAACCGGGCATGGTTTGCGGGTCGCGAAATCCTCGCGCTCAATCTGGTCAGCTCGCCGGGTTCGGGCAAAACGACGCTGCTGGAGCACACGATTCGCGACCTGTCTGCCGAGCTAAAGATCTACGTGGTCGAGGGCGATCAAGCGACCGCCAATGACGGTGAGCGAATTCGGGCCGCAGGAGCGCCGGCGGTGCAAGTCAACACCGGCACGGGGTGCCATCTCGAGGCCGACATGGTTGCCCGCGGGTTGCGCGAGCTGCAACCCGGGGCGGGATCAGTGGTGATGATCGAGAATGTCGGCAATCTGGTGTGTCCTTCGATGTTCGACCTCGGAGAACGCGCAAAGGTTGTGATCCTCTCGGTGACCGAGGGCGAAGACAAGCCGCTGAAATATCCCCACATGTTCCGTGCTGCAGAGATCATGATTTTGAATAAACTCGATCTGCTGCCGCATGTCGACTTTGATGTCTCGCGGGCGGTGACTAATGCGCGGACTGTTAACCCGGACATCACGGTGTTTCAGCTTTCAGCGCGTACCGGCGAGGGACTTGCCGATTGGTACGACTGGTTGCGCCGTGAATTGAGCAAGGCAGGCGAGGCTGTGTTCGCCTAGAGCATTGATTGCGCCGACTAGGTCCTCGCTTCAATGTTCTGCTCTGACGCTTCTCTATCGCAGATGGATATACGCGATCTGCGCGAACGTTGATTGTTGTGCGAACGGCCGGCTGTTCCCCGATATGCAGCGGGGTATGTCTGCCACAGACCGCGGGGGCGCAGATGTTCGGGATTTTGGGGCTGGGATTCCTGCTCGGCATGCAACATGCGCTGGAAGCGGATCATATCGCTGCAGTCTCCAGCATCGCAGCCCGGCGTACCAATGTCGGCGATATCGTCAGGCATGGGCTGACCTGGGGACTCGGACATACGCTCGCCCTTTTCGTCTTCGCTGGTGTCGCCATCCTGCTAGGCCACGCGATCCCCGAAAGCCTTGCGCTACCGCTCGAAACTGCCGTTGGCGTGATGTTGATCGGTCTGGGCATCAATGTTCTCTGGAAGCTATGGCGTGATCGCGTTCATTTTCATCGCCACGGACATTTCGACGGAACAAAGCACACTCACGTTCATAGCCATCGGAATGAAAGATCGATAGATCAGCAACGCGCGCATACCCATGACCACGGGTTTCGCTGGCGTTCGTTGCTGGTGGGGCTTGTCCATGGGATTGCCGGTTCGGCCGCGTTGCTGGTGCTCGCGGTATCGCAAATCAGCAATCCCGTTTACGGAATGCTGTACGTCGGGCTGTTCGGCATCGGGTCGATGTTTGGAATGGGCTGCCTTTCGATCATCATCGCCGTGCCGCTGGCAATCTCGGCCCGGTGGCTGACGTGGACCAACCGCGCGATCCAAGGTGTCGTTGGCGCTGTTACAATCGGTCTGGGGGCTCTGACTGTCTATACCACGGCAATCGCTTACAGTTACGCGACAACCTAGGCGGCATCCGCTTTGGCCGGGCATGAGTGGAGCTATTCGTGTTTGCGAGCTCTGTCGGTCTCTATGCACTGCTGTTCTAGAGGTGCGTCAGAGTGGCATTGTGAGAAGTGACCGGACGAAGCAATTCCTGCGGCGATTGGTCTGCTCGGCAGCTTTCGTTGCCCTAACCGGTCCGGCAGTGCCCTCGGCGGCGCAAGAGCTTGCGGTGGCTCAGCCAATGCAGCTTCCTCCGGTCACGGTGACGTCGCCGGATGTCGCGCCGCGCAGGCGGACTGTCGGGGCAAAAGCGGCGCAAAATAGGGCATCGCGAACCAGGAATATTGTGCCGTCGGATCAGCCGCAAACAGGCAGTGAAGGCACTCGCGGGGGCATGCGGGGTGCATCGTCAAGCCCCGTGGGAGCTCTTCAGTCCGCCGCCGCGAGCGCCTTGCTTGTGAGCGGTGAGCAGGTGAATGCCATTCCGTTCTCGCGGCCAGGCGAGGCGCTGGAGGTCGTTCCTGGACTGATCGTCACGCAGCATTCCGGCGAAGGCAAAGCCAATCAATATTTTCTGCGGGGCTTCAATCTGGATCACGGTACGGACCTCGCGATAGGTGTCGACGGCATGCCTGTCAACATGCCAACGCACGGACACGGGCAGGGCTACGCCGACATCAATTTCCTGATCCCCGAGCTGATCCAGTCGGTTGGCATCCGCAAAGGTCCATACTTCGCGGACGTCGGCGATTTCGCGTCCGCTGGCGCGGTCAGCATCGACTACATGAGCAAGCTGCCGAAAAACATCGCGGAGATGACCTTTGGCAGTTTTGGGTATCGCCGAGCGCTGGTGGCGGGTTCCACCGCGGTGGGCGACGGTACACTGCTCGCCGCTGCCGAGAGCAGCAAATACGGCGGTCCCTGGGACGTGCCGGACAAGGTGCGGAAGATCAACAGCGTCTTGCGCTATAGTCAGGGTATCGCGACCGACGGATTCACGTTCACTGGAATGGCCTACTCCAACGGCTGGAATTCGACTGATCAGATCGCGCAGCGCGCCGTCGATCTGGGTGTCATCGGCCGCTTCGGCTCGCTCGATCCGACCGACGGCGGCACCTCCAGCCGCTTCAGTCTCTCCGGCAGTTGGGCTCGTTCAGGCGAGTACGGCCAAAGCAATATCAGCGCCTATGTCGTCCGTTCTGAGCTTCAGCTCTTCAACAACTTCACCTATGTCCTCGATGATCCGCTGAACGGCGACCAATTCAGCCAACTCGATCGTCGCACACTCGGCGGCTTCGATGCGCGGCATGCATTCGACTGGCGTTTCGGTGGGTTCGAAACACAGACCCGTTTTGGCGGGCAGGGCCGCCACGACCATATCCAGGTCGGCTTATTTGGGACCGAGCAGCGCGCATGGCTTTCGACCGTACGCGCGGACCGCGTGGAGGAAGGAAGCGTCGGCATCTGGATGGATAGCACCACGCGCTGGGCCGACTGGTTGCGGACCACTGTTGGAATTCGCGAGGACATCTTTGCCGGACGCGTTCTCAGCGACACGCCGCAGAATTCTGGTAACGCCCAAGCGTCGATGATGAGTCCGAAAGCTGGCATCGTGTTTGGACCCTGGTTCAAGACCGAATTCTACGGCAATGCCGGCTACGGCCTGCACAGCAATGATATCCGCGGCGCCACCATCAGCGTTGATCCCCGCGATAAGGTAACCTCGCTCGATCGTGTTCCGCTCCTGGTGCGCTCGCGTGGCGCCGAGCTGGGTATCCGCACCAGGGCCATCGATGGCCTTACCAGCTCGGTCGCAGTGTTTGTGCTCGACTTCGACTCTGAACTCCTGTTCGTCGGCGATGCCGGAACGACCGAACCCAGCCGGCCAAGCCGACGTGTCGGAGTGGAGTGGACCAATAGTTACAAGCCCGCGCCCTGGCTGACCTTCGACCTTGATCTTGCCTATACCCGCGCGCGCTTCAGCGATCTCGATCCCACGGGCGACCGCATTCCTGGTGCCCCGGCCTGGATCGCCAGCGGCAGCATCATCGTCGGTCGTGAAATAGGCTGGTTCGGCGCGCTGAAGGCGCGCTATTTCGGCCCCCGTCCATTGATTGAGGACGATAGCGTACGTTCGGCTTCCTCGCTGATCTTCAATGCGCGCGCAGGCTACCGATTTGACAATGGTGCGCGATTGCAGCTGGACGTGCTCAACCTGTTCGGCGCCCAGACCAACCAGGTCGAATATTACTATCTATCGCGTCTACCGGGTGAGCCGATCGGCGGCATCGCCGACCGTCATGTGCATCCGGGCGAACCGCGAGCCTGGCGTGTAACGCTGGCGTCGTCGTTCTAACCGACATCAAAGCTTCAATTCGTTAGCTGAAGTACTGCTTCGGAGCTCCTGACTGAGAGCTGCGCTACATTCAATCGAGCAAACGTCAGCATCGCTTGTTGCGAAGCTTGGATCTGACCGGTGCATGTCAGCGGCCCGCGAACTGGCGACCGTTCCTAGCCAGGCAGCGCCTATGATACGACGACGTTAGACAAGCCTCCGAACACCATTGCCGTGTTCGGGGCGAACGCGCACATCGGAAATCCGCTTGCGAGGTTTGTGCGCTTCAAGGCTCCGCACGTGAAGTTGCGGTTGATCTCGAGCAATCCGGCAACGACGAGCATCTCGTGCAGCAGTTCCCGGATGCGCAGATATGTCGCGCCGACTATTTCGATCAGGCATCGCTTGGACGAAGCGCTCCGGGATGCGGAGGGGATATTCATCGTCACGCCGACCTATCTGGACGAAAAGGTCGCGATGACCAACCTCGTCGCTTCGATCAAGGCAGTCGGCTCGGTGGTCCACATCGTTCGGATCGTCGGGCACGAGCCGGAACAGAAGATCGACCAGATTCCGCAGAGGCTGCGTGACTTCGGAAGCGGCACCGCGACACAACATTTCATCGCGCGTGAGGTGCTGGATGCGAGCGGGCTCCCGATCACCTACCTCAATATCGGCGCCTCCTATATGGATAATTTCATCAGGATCGCGGAAATTACCCAGCGGACGAAGTCCCTGGTGTGGCCGCAACGCTATATTCCCTACATCGACCCGCGGGAGGTCGGAGAGATTGCGGCCCGTCTTCTGCTGTCTCCCGACCGTCGCTAGGTCAACCAGTTGCTGACCATCAACAACGGTCAGGATCTGCTCACCTCGGATGCGGTTGCAGCGATCATGAGCGAGGTTCTGCTCCAGCCGATTTCTCATGACGGGTCAAAGGAGGCGTTTCTTCGGGAATTTACCGGGATCTGGGAGAAGCGTTACAACAGGAAGGGGGTCGCGGAGTACCTTTGGGAGTTCTTGAGGTACGAAGCCGAGAATTCTGCATTCCAATCGTTGAACGATTTGGCAGAGCGGATCTTGCAGAGGAAGCCGACGACCCTGCGCGCGTTTTTCCAGGAGCATCGCGCGCTGATATGCTAGGTGCCCCGGGCCGATGAGTGGGCGGATCATGGCGTGGCTGCCGTGACGGGCTGTCGTTGTCCGAGCAATAGGCTAGTCGCGGCCCTCGGTCTTGCCGCCAAAGGGCTTGCGTTGCGATAGGCCCTGTGGAGTAGTGCTTTCAAGTGATCGCTCGAAAGGCTCTATCCTGATGGAGGCCCGGGTGCCGACGAGACTTAGGGTGAAGCCAACATCGCCGTTCCAGTCCAGGATTGGTGCTGCGATCGAGACGTATCCGCTCAGGTCGGATCGGATAATTGTCGCGTAGCCTTTTCGTTTGCACCGAGAGATGAAAGAAAATCTAGAGACAACCAACCTGAGTAGGCTAACTGAATGCGCTGCAGTGTCAGCGGCGGGCCGATGTATCGGGAGGGGAGTGACGTCGTCGCCAAGCCAAATTTGCGCCGATCGCTTGTCGAAGAGTCAATTCGTTGAATGCGCCCATCATGGAACGGCCGCTTCTGGCGCGAAGCGGCTGTTCATACGCAAAAAGCGTCCCGTGAATGATTAGGAAGCGGAATATCGCGCTATGTCGCGGATTAGGCGGGATGTAGGACGTGCAGGGTTTCGGACCCGCGTCCCTAGCCATAGTAGGCCTTGCTGTGCGGGGAGCCGGGGGACTCGCCTGTTCGACCAATTGCAAGAATTGGGTGTCGCGTGTTTTTGATTTGAGCCTACGAGGTTTAATTTTGCGCACAAGACGGCCGCCGAAATTACGATCCGCGCATTGGAGGACTTGGCACCGACAAAGCGCAGCGCTACTTCGCTTCTGACTTGATAGGCTTTCGCTTGTGCGACGCTACCGAGACGGCAGTGGTCGAAGTCGCCGCTGGCAGCATGCAGCAACGCGAGACTGCACGCGCACAGCCAGTACTGCAATGCAGTACTGGCTTCGAGGAAAGAATCGACGAAGGCGAAATACGTGAAGAAGCCGGGATTGCTTTAATCAGTTGAAAAGAAAGAAAAATACGCTAGTTCTATGCTCCCGATCATTTGCTGGCCCAAAAATCGGTTGGACCGACTTGAACTACAAAAATGACTGAAAACAGGATGTTAGAGAGACGCTTTGCTGTAGCACCCTTGATGGATTGGACCGAGAGTTCAAGTTTTTCAATCAGTTAGAAGGCGCCGTGTGCACGATGTGTGCACTAAGAGATCAAACATCGCCGTGGATTGGCGCAAGCGCTAGCGAATACCGGGCGCTCAGGTGTTTTCGGTAAGGCTCGACCAGACAAAGCTCCGGTCGAATCTCATGCCGTGAAGCGCAGGTGCTTCCAAGCCATTCGCGGTGAACCATTGGTGCCACTGCACCCGCTTCACGTCGGAGTTCGTCATGCCGACGATGTTATGACGGCGCCCGGATACTGCGCGAGTCTGTTCTCCCAAACTGCGAGGGCCGTCGGCCCTCGTTCTTTGTCATGGGCATTCCACTGGCGACCGTTTCAACACGAGAATTTGTCACTGTGTTTTTCAACTCAGATCGGTGCAAGGTCCGCAGGCTGGAGGCTTCAACATTCGCGGCCTGCTTGCCGTAAGCAAGTCTGGGGTGCTCGGAGTCCTCAAGAGACAAGCAACTAGAGTCCGTCGGAGCCGATTTCAAAGGCGCCCCCAACAGGCAGGCGCAGAAGCGATGGCCGCGATGGGCCGTGATGGACCGCAATCGTGGTCACGACAGCATGCGTCTTTGGGGTGCTCACCGGATCTTCGCCTGTCCCCGGATTCACGGGGTACGCTGGGTAGTCCGCGCCCGCGATGGAGAGGCGCAACCGTTCACCCCTCCTGAGCGTCGTGCACGTAGTGGCCAGCTTCAGCTCGTATCGGCCAGCGGTCGCGACACGGTAATGCGCGTATCCGCTTGAGATCTGAAGAACCCTTCCGTCAGAAGTGATGAGTGAAAGGATGCAGCAGAGATCAAAGCTCGGATGGTCGCAGCTCAGCTCGAGTTCGACTTCGGGTTCGCCGACCACCTCGATCGCGTCTTCAAGAGCTTGTGTTGTGAAGGTCAGAACGTCGCCGCGTTCATCGGTGACCCGGCGATCGACCGGCCCTGTCGGAATGCCATAGTAGCCTCCGACCGTCGGTGCGGGTCGCCAGGGATCATGCACGATATGCTCGACGTCATCCTCCGGGTCGGCCGAAGACCGAGAGTACCGTCCTCAACGTCCGTCGCTGCGCGACCCGTTCCGCCCAGAAAGAATGACAACGTGTCATCACGCAGAGCCTGGTATTGTCGCCATGCCTTCAGCCCCATGTCGAACAGCTCGACCCTTTGGTGTTCCGCATCATTCGATACAGCCTTGAGAACATGGTCAAAGAACCGGATGTGATCGACGTCAACGTTGCGTTGCGCTTCCGCACCGAAGTCGACCGCGCCCACCTTGCGGGTCCACGGAAAATGGATCCAGGGGCCGACAATGAGCCGCGTTTCCTCGTTGCTGCTTGCAAGGGCCCGGAAGGACTTGATCGTGGCCGGCAGAAAAGGGTCGAACCAACCGCCGACAAACAGCATTGGAAGTCGGCGGGCGCGAATGGCCTCGACATATGTTACCGGCGAGATGCTGTCCCAATAGGGCGAATCGGGCGGCGTTTCGAGCCAGTCCATGACGTGCGAATAGTGCCGGTATTTCTGAAGCAGCTGGGGCATCGCCGCGATGGCCCCATTAAGCGGCAAGTTGCTTCCCGCCGCCTGCAGCGCGCTGAAGGCCTCGTTGTCGCCCGCGCGCCGTGCGGCTTCGGCCGTGATCTGAATGCCCCAGCCGATCATGTGCTTCATTTGCAGGGCGCCGTTCTCATAGGCCCAATGTGCGGGATTCCAAGGTCCCATCGCTGGCGCGAGGGCTTTCAGGGAGGGGCAGTCTCCCGCAGCCGCCAATAGCTGGTTGTAGGCCTGGTAGGAGAAGCCATACATCCCGACGTCGCCGTTCGAACCATCAAGACGCGCTGCCCATTCAACCGTCGCGGCGCCGTCCTCGACTTCGGTTTCACCAGGGCGGAATGTCCCCTCCGATGTGCCGCGCCCCCTGACATCCTGCACCACGACGATATAGCCGTGCGAGGCGTACCATGCCGGATGCGCATAGCAGATGCTGCACGCAATGCGCCTGCTGTAGGCTTGACGCTGAAGCAGAACGGGGTAGGGCCCAGGCGCCGCCGGGCGATAGACGTCCGCATCGAGCCGCGTTCCGTCCTTCAATGTCATCGTTTCAATCGCGGGCGGAAGGACGGGTAGCCGGAAGGACTCTGCTGACATCTGCTCAGATCTCAATCGAAGTGAATTCGTGCATGCGAAAGGCCGGATGCCATGGACCCGCTGCGTGGTCTACGGCGCAACGTCCGATGTCGCTCTGATGCGAGAGAGCGGATACTTGTCGACCTCGGAGATGAGCTTGATCAAGCGATCAGCTGCACGGTCGATTGCCGCCTGACCACGCCTATCGTCTGCTAGACTGGCATTGCCGCATGCTCCCTTGGGATTGATGTCCTGCATCTGCCAGCCGAATCCGACCGCATGGCTCTCCGGCATCAGGATTTCGCATTCCGTCTCCAGAGTTTGGGACAGGGACCGGAAATCCTCGGCAAGGGTCATGTCGACAAGATTCGGATGGAGATAAAGCATCGCGCTGGTCTCGATTTCACCCGCATGGATTCCGTGCTTGCGTTCGGTCGGGGTGAAAAGGTCGGACATGTCCGTGAAGCGCGACCATTGTGAGGAGACGGCAAGCATTCCCAATCTGACACGGAGCTCGCGGCAGACGATCTCCATGATCTGCGGCTGTCCTCCATGCGAATTGACGAAGATAACCTTGCGGACTCCAGTTCTGTGAACGCTTTCGCAGACCTCGTACCAGAGGCGTCCGAGAGTTTCCGCCGATAGCGTCAACGTGCCGGGGAACGCCGAATGCTCGTTCGATTTCCCGATGGACATGGTCGGCAGGATCAGGGCCGGGAAGTCGTCGGCCATCCGTGCAACTGCGTGCTGCACGATGCCGTCGACGATGGCGGTGTCGACGCGGACCGGCAGATGCGGTCCGTGTTGCTCGACGGCGCCCACCGGGAGTACAGCGACGATCCTCTCCATGTCGAGGAGACGGAAGTCCTCGGCGGAGAGGTCCCACCACCAATGCGATTTCAGCTTCATCTCAGTCGCTTTCCGTTTTGGCTGCCGGCATGCACACGATCGTGCTCTCACGCGCCGAGTTCGAAGGACCAGCGTGGCGCTGATCAATGTCAGATATCGGCAGCGACATGAAAAGTGCTTAATTTCGTCTGTTCTGTTGCCCTTTTGGCAACGCAGCCGCTGCGGATAGCGATGATCAAGCTTCCGTTTTAGCCATGCCTCAGTCGGCAACGTCCCCGATCATCGTCTTCAGCATCTCTGCCAATACGCTTGCGATGGCGCTGGTCCCACGCGTATGGCCGATCAGCATCAGCGCCTGCGCGTCTTGGGAGAGCTCCCGTATGGTCACATAGGCAAGCCGGCCGGCGCGCCGCTCTGACTCGACGTCAAACGGCGTCAGGAAAGTAATGCCGTCGTTCAAAATGACCGCGTGCCGCATGATCTCAATCGAGTTCGTCTCGATGGCCGGGTGCAGGTCGATCGCGACACGAGCGAAGGCCGTATCCAGATAGGGACGGATCGCGCTGGTGCTGTCGGCGATGACCAGCGGGTAATCGGTGCAATCGCTGAGTCGGACGCTGGTTCGCTTTGCCAAGGGATGATTGGGTGCCATGACCGCGCCGAGCCGCCCGACGCCGCGTGCCAAGACTTTCAGATTGCTGTCCTTGCCAAAGTCGAAGCCGATGCCGAGATCCGCCTCGCCATTGGCAACAGCGAGCTGGATTTCCGTCCCTGTATTGAACAGCGTCAAGTTGAGCTTGACCCTCGGATTGGCAGCTCGAAACTCCATCACCGTGGTCGGGACGAGGTTCGAGGCGAGGCCGCTCATCATCGCCACCGTGATCTCGCCCCGGCGCAGGCCCTTCAATTCCTCGATCTTCACTTGTGCGCGCGTCAATTCCTTCAGCGTCTGGCGGACATGTCCGATCAGAACTTCGCCCGCGGCCGTGAGGATCAGCTTCTTGGGGAGGCGCTGGAAGATCGGCGTTCCAAGCTGGGTTTCTAGAGCCAGGATCTGACGGCTGATCGCGGACGCAGCGACATTCAGACGGTCCGCAGCCTTGCGGATCGAGCCCGTGCGGGCAACCTCGTCGATATAGTTCAGTAGCCGGCTGTGAAGCATCCTTGCCCCCATGAAGTTCGCAAGATGCAGTCTCGTTGCCGAAAAGGCAACGGGCCTGTCGAATCTAAGCGCTTTGAAGTGACGTTGGGGCATGCAACATCCATGCTGACGACAAGCGTACTGCCTTCAAGGAATTCATCATATGGCGTTCAGCGTCGCCGAACTCACGCACGCGAAAGCTTTCCGCATCTCGTCGAAGGACACCAACTATTTTGCTGTCCTGTTCGATCAGGTGACGGACCGGATCGGAAACATCTTCGTCATCGAGATATTCAGGCCCGGCGGCGCGACGCCGCCCAACGAGCATGCCGCCGCGCATGAATTCTTTCATGTGCTGCACGGCGTGGGTATCGCGCGCTGCGACGGCAAGACCTTGCCGATCAAGAAGGGAGACTCGCTCCTGTTGCATCCCGGCTCCGAGCACGTCATCGAGAACACGGGCCCCGGCAAGCTCTATACGCTCACGGTGATGACGCCGAACGAGGGTTTTTCCGAGTTGATCCGCAGCGGCGAGCCGGTGGAGCTCGACGCCGAGGACATCCGCGTTCTGCAAGGGTCCTGACCGATGGGCGCGGTAGCAGCTGATCCGGCCGCGCAGGACGAGCGCTTGTTGCCGCTCGGATCAAGCGGATTGAACAGCTGGATGGTTTCCGAGGCGCACGCAAATCTGGTGCGGCAAGTGGTGCTGCCGCGCCCGATGACGGTGCAGGCCCATGGCAAACTGGTTACGCTCGACCTTGCGCGGACCGCCATCATCATCGTCGACATGCAGAACGACTTTTGCCATCCCGGGGGGTGGCTGGCGCATATCGGAATTGACGTCACGCCAGCGCGTCGCCCGATTGAACCCTTGCGCCGGCTGCTCCCGATCCTGCGCAGCTCGTCGGTGCCGATCATCTGGCTCAACTGGGGCAATCGGCCCGACCGGCTCAATCTCAGTCCGTCACTGCTGCACGTGTACAATCCCACGGGCGTCGGCATTGGTCTGGGTGACCCGCTGCCAGGCTCGGGCGCGAAGGTGCTGGAGCGGGGCAGCTGGTCAGCGGCCATTGTCGACGAGCTTGCGGTCGAACCGACCGACATCCACGTCGCGAAGTATCGGATGTCAGGTTTTCAGGACACCGAGCTCGACAGCATCCTGCGCAATCTCGGCGTGACCACGCTGATGTTCGCAGGCGTGAACGCCGATCAATGCGTGCTCTGCACGCTTCAGGATGCGAATTTCCGCGGCTATGATTGCCTTCTCTTGGAGGATTGCGCCGCCACGACATCGCCCGACTACTGCATGGCCGCCACCATCTACAATGTTAACCAGTGCTTTGGCTTCGTCGTCGGGTCAGAGGCGATTGCGGCCGGGCTCGCCCAGCATGCTCAGAGGGGAGGCCGATCGTGACCGCTCTCGCAGTGGACGCACTTGACCGGCTGGTTGCAGATTTCGGCGACATTCCAGTCGTCACCGAGCGGAACGTCGTGCGCCGGCGCTCGCGCGATTTCTTCTGGTATAGCCCCATCCTGAAGGCGCAGCTCGATGGCAAGACTGCCGACCTGATGGTGCTGCCGCGTAACGAGGATGATGTCGTTCGGATCGCATCCGTTTGCGCCCGCCATCGCGTACCGCTCACCGTGCGCGGAGGCGGCACCGGCAATTACGGACAGGCCGTGCCGCTTGAAGGCGGTGTGCTCCTCGATATCTCGGGTCTCGACGGCATCGAGTGGATCAAGCGCGGCAGCGTCCGAGTCGGCGCGGGCGCCAAGATGAGCGCGATCGATGCGGCTGCGCAGCCCGAGGGATGGGAGCTGCGGTTGCATCCATCGACGAAGCGCATGGCGACGATCGGCGGCTTTGTCGCGGGTGGATCGGGAGGGATCGGTTCCGTCTCCTATGGCGGCTTGCGGGAGCCGGGCAACATTCTGGCGGCGCGGATTGTGACCCTGGAGGAGGAGCCGCGTGTGATTGAATTGCGCGGGGACGCGGCACAGAAGGTCAACCGCGCCTATGGCACGACCGGCATCATCACGGCGCTAGAAATGCCGCTCGCGCCTGCGTGGAACTGGATCGATGTCGTGGTCGCCTTCGACGATTTCATCGAGGCCGCAGCATTCGGCTACGAGGCTGCCCTCGCCGACGGGATCGTGAAGAAGGTTCTCTCACCGATTACCTGGCCGTTGCCCTCCTATTTCGGTGCGTTGAAGCCGTACTGTCCCCAGGGCAAAAGCGTGCTCATGGCCATGATCGCCGAACCCTCCCTCGAAAGTTTCACGTCACTTCTCGGCGGTCGAGGCACGATCACGCTCGAGATGCCGACCGACGAGAGCCCGAGCCGCGTGCCGCTCTACGAATATTGCTGGAATCACACCACGCTCCAGGTCCTGAAGAGCGATCGTTCCGTGACTTACCTGCAGTGCCTCTACCCGCATGACCGTGTCTTGGAAAAGGTCGCTGAGATCCGCGAGCTGTTTCCGGATGAGGTGATGCAGCATCTCGAGTTCATTCGCTTTGGCGGACGCCTCACCTGCAGCAGCCTCCCGGTGATACGATACAGCGATGCCGACCGCCTGAACGAGATCATACGGCTGCACGAGGATCGCGGCGTCTTCATCGCCAATCCGCACGTCTTCACCATCGAGGACGGCAGCCGCTACAAGCGCGCCGACGCGGATCAGCTCGGGTTCAAGCATGAGACCGACCCGCATGGCCTGCTCAATCCCGGCAAGATGCGGAGCTTCGTCAGCGCGAGGGGATGAGCGATGCGCGTGCTCTACGTGTATTGCCATCCACTCGCCGACAGTTTTCACGCCGCCATTCGGAGCGAGGCGATGGCCGGCCTCGCCGAGGCCGGCCACTTGGTCGATCTGCTCGACCTCTATGCCGAGGGGTTCGATCCCGTCCTGAACGCGGAGGGCCGCCGCGACTACCACGATCCCCTGCGAAACCGGGCCAACAACGAGGCCCATGTCGTACGCCTGATGGCGGCGAACGCGCTGATCGTGCAGTTTCCGACCTGGTCATTCGGGCCGCCGGCGATGCTCAAAGGCTGGTTCGACCGCATGTTCGGTCCGGGTATCGCGCTCGATTTGTCCGATCCCGCTCATGCGAGGCCGATGCTGCTACACATCGAACGCATCACAGGGATCGCGACCTATGGTCGGCCGCGCTGGCAGGCGATCGCCATGGCTGATCCGCCGCGCAAGATCATCAAGCGCTATCTGCCGTGGTTCGCCGGCGGCAAGGCGCGCGTGCGCTACTACGCGCTCTATCACATGAACGTTGCGACCGCGGGCAAACGCAAGCGCTTTCTCGCTCGGCTGCGGCGGGACATGAGCCGGTTCTAGCCGCTCGCTCCGAAAGCGACGACAAATCGCGCGGATCCTCTTGCTCCGTCAGCCACTAACGAAAACATCAGCTGCGTGCTTGATGCTGCCTACGCACGAACATTGTCATGCATCGGCGATGTCCGTACGTCGTTTCGCCGAAACGATCGCGCGTCATCCGAAAGGCAACGCATTGCGCGAATCAAAATGCTTCTAGGCGACTGCTTGGCTGTGCATCTTGAGTACGGGCGAGCACGCAGCCGTCCGGGGGCGGCTCCCTGAAAAGAGCTTGAGCTATGAGCGTAGCGACGACGTCGTCGCTGCGAACGGTTGCGGGCGCCCGCTTGTCAAACCAGGGGGCACACAATGTTCGATCTTCGACGTTTCTTCACCGCCGCGACCCTAGCCTTGATGGCTGCGGCATCAATCGGTCTTGCCCGCGCGGACGACCTCGCAGTCAAATCCGCCCGGAAGACACCCGATCTTCCATTCTTCCTCGTCGTCGATGATCGCCTGACATATGCGTGGATGCCGAAGGCGACGGACCCAGGTCTTTTCAGCGTTCAGCCGAACGGCGCCATCAACGGGACGACGGCGAAGCAGGTTTATGCATTCACGCATTTCGATGTCTGGGCGTACGGCACCAACTTCCTTTCGCTTTCGATGTTCAAGTCGGATCACAACGATCCTGCCAATCCCTGTGTCACGAACGCATCCGGGGCGATCGTGAGCAGCGTCTCCGGTCTACCGGCCAGCTGCGCCGGAATGACGGAGATCTACGGTTTGTTTCGTTCGACCTTCGGCTGGAACGACATATTCAATACCAAGGCGTTTGCGATCGGACCGCTCCATAACATTTCATTCGAAGTCGGCATGGATGCGAACACGGAGAACAGCTTCCTTGCGAACTCCAAGCGCGCGGTCGTCGCTGGTCTCCAGTTTGCGTTCGACCTCCCGTACAAGGGCTATTTCAACGTGGCGCCGCTCGCCTATTGGGAGTTTGCGAGCCGTAACGCGTTCGCCCAATGCGGCCTGTTCGGCGCTGGCGTTCCGTATCCCGCGCCGGGCGCGACCTGTCTCGCCGACGGCGAGCGGAGTTTCGACGTGACATGGTCGGTGGAGGCCAATTACTACATGGATCTAGGCTTCCTGCCCGAGAGCATGCAGTTCTGGTCGATCAGCGGCCGGGCCGCCTGGCAGGGACCGAAAGGCTACGAGAAAAATCCGGTCGTCAGCACGCCGACCGTCGTGACATTGAACTCCGAACCTATTCGTCTGACATTCGACGCCAGCAAGGCCCTCTGGGGACCGCGATACGCCCACTTCGTCGATCTCTGGGTTGCCTATCGCTACTGGCAGAACAAGTTCGGCCTCGATCACAATCGCAGTGCAAGCTGTCTGTTCAAGGGCGCCAGCAACAATAGCTGCACGGAAGAGACGGTCTATGCCGGGGTGACAATGAAATTCTGACGAGCTCGGGTGCCGACGACCGGCCAGTCACCGGCACCCGGAGCGCATCTTTTCCCGCTATAGCGTGCCCATTTTCTCGCGGCGAGTTGCCTGCCAAAGCGGCAGTGCTGGAGAGCATAAAAGCATGCGGAGCGCTTGATCCGTTCCGCCAAGCCCAGGTTCGGCTGTTACCGAACCGAGGCTTGCGACCAGACGAGCCGATAGAGCTGGCTCATTTCAGCAGGGCAGGGTCACCTGCACACGAAAACGGCGTTGCTCGAAAGGCAACGGATTGCTCGAATCAAAATGCTTTGAGGTGACAGTCCGCTTGTGCATCCTCAATTCGGAAAGTCTCGCAGCACGGGTCTTGCCGGCCGGCGCCGGCGTGACGCAGAAGGGCACCAGCATGGCCTTGAAAAATCTATTCCGAATGATCGCAGCCGGTCTGTTGGCGAGCGCAGGACTGGTCGCGTCCCTCGCGCCCGCGCAGGCCGCCGACAAGGTCACGTTTTTGACGAGCTGGTTCGCCCAGGCCGAGCACGGCGGCTTCTACCAGGCCAAGGCTACGGGGCTGTACGAAAAAGCCGGCCTGGATGTCACGATCAAGATGGGCGGCCCGCAGGTGAACGGCTCACAGCTTCTATTGGCCGGCGATACCGATTTCATGATGGGCTACGACATCCAGGTTCTCAAGGGTCGCGAGCAGAACCTGCCGCTCGTGACAGTCGCTTCCTCGTTCCAGTTCGACTTGCAGGGCATCATGGCTCATGACGACGTGGCTGATCTCGCCGCGCTCAAGGGAAGGCAGATCCTGATTGCCGGGTCGTCCCGAACAACATTCTGGCCTTGGCTGCGTACGAAATACGGCTATACCGACGACCAGATCCGTCCCTATACTTTCAACCTGCAACCCTTCTTCGCCGACAAGACGATTGCGCAGCAGGCCTATCCGTCCTCCGAGCCGTATCAAGCCGAGCAGCAGCAAGAGAAGGTCAAGTTCTTCCTGCTCGCGGACGGCGGCTACCCACCCTACGGCTCCACGATCGTGACCACCGAGAAGACGATCGCCGAAAAGCCCGGTGTGGTGGAGCGCTTCGTCAAGGCCTCGCTGGAGGGCTGGTACGACTACATGAAAAATCCGGCGCCCGGAAATGCACTGATCAAGGTCGACAATCCCAAGATGACGGATGGCCAGCTCGCATTCGCAGTCGAGCGGATGAAGGAGATGAAGGCAATCGACCGTGGCGATGCGGCAACGCTCGGCGTCGGCATCATCACGGCCGACCGATACAGGCAAATCTACGATTTCCTGGTCGCCGGAGGCCTGCTCGACCCCAAGGTGGACTGGCAGAAGTCGTTCGACGACCGTTTTGTCAGGAACCTGAAGATCGGTCTGAAATAGGGGATGCCGATATGACGGTGCTGTTGCCCGTTGAGCCGTTGGACGAGAGGGCAAGGCAGATGACGACCGCTGATGACCGCCCGCCGGCTGTCGAGGTCCTGTCGGCCGAGAAGGTGTTTGCCAACGGAGCGCGAGGCCTCGCGCCGATCGATCTTGCCATCGCAGAGGGCGAATTCCTGACCCTGATCGGGCCGTCCGGTTGCGGCAAGAGCACGTTGCTCAAGTTGATAGCCAACCTCATCGAGCCCTCCGACGGCCGTCTGCTGTGGTGGCGCGGCGATTTCGCTCAAGTGGGACAGGAGAGCAGGCGTCTCGCATTCGTGTTCCAGGAGCCGACCTTAATGCCCTGGGCTCGGGTCGAGGCCAATGTCCGCTTGCCGCTGGAGTTCGCCAACATGCCGCGAGCCACGGCGGATCCGAAAGTTGCCGATGCCATTGCCCGCGTCGGTCTCTCGGCGTTCAACCGGCATTTTCCGAGGCAGCTCTCCGGCGGAATGAAGATGCGCGTTTCCATCGCGCGTGCCCTGGTCACGAACCCAAATCTCCTGTTGATGGACGAGCCGTTCGGCGCACTCGACGAATTCACGCGCAACAGGCTCGACGACGATCTTGTCAACCTGTGGTGGGAGCGCAAGCTGACCACGGTGTTCGTCACGCATTCGATCTACGAGGCTGTGTTCCTCTCGACCCGGATCATCGTCATGGCCGCCAACCCGGGGCGCATCTTTCGCGTCATGACCATCGATCATCCGCAACCGCGCGATCAGGGATTTCGCGATAGCCCGCAATTTGCGGCCTATTGCCGCGAGCTGTCGACATGGCTTGCCGAGGCGTCCCTGCAATCGGTCGGGGGAGGAGAAAAGTGAAGCCCCTGCTCGAATCCGAAGTGTTCGTGCGCATCGCGGCCCCGCTTGCGGTAGGGGTTGTGCTGTTCGCCGTCTGGGAGGTCGGCTTTCAACTCGCCTCCGTTCCCGTCTACCTGTTTCCGAAGCCCAGCGACATCTTTAACAGCTTCCTCCAGCACGGCCCCTCACTGCTCCGCGCGCTGCTCGTGACCTTGCGGGTGACCTTGCAGGCGTTCGTGGCCGCAGTCATTCTCGGCACGCTGATCGCCTTCATGTTCGTGCAGAGCCGGGCGATCGAGGTCAGCCTGTTTCCCTATGCGGTGCTCCTGCAGGTGACACCGGTGGTGGCGATCGCGCCTCTCATCATCATCCTGGTCAAGAACACACAGATTTCGCTGACCATCTGCGCCACGCTGGTGGCGCTGTTTCCGATCATCTCGAACACGACGCTTGGACTGCGCAGCGTCGACCCTGGACTTGCGAGCTTCTTTCGAATGAATCGTGCCAGCCGCTTCAAGACGCTGGTTAAGCTGCGTATTCCGGGCGCGCTGCCTTATTTCTTTGGCGGCTTGCGGATATCGAGCGGCCTCGCGCTGATCGGCGCCGTGGTCGCGGAGTTCGTCGCGGGCACCGGCGGTCGTTCATCGGGACTCGCCTATGAAATTCTCGATGCGGGATTCTCGCTCGATATTCCCCGTATGTTTGCCGCACTATTCCTGATCACGTTGACCGGGGTGTTGTTGTTCGCGGCCATGGTCGCGCTGTCGCAGCTGGTACTGTCCAACTGGCACGACAGCGAGACCAGGACAGAAACATGACGGCGATCCTGATCGACAATGCCGCAGGCATCTTCACAGGCCTGCCGGGCGCTGCGATGCGCACCGCGGGTCAGATCCGCATCCGAGACGGCGTGATCGTCGCAATCGGTGCGCTCGCGCCGGAGCCGGGCGAGCAGCGGCTCGATGCGCGGGGGGGTGTGGTCTATCCCGGTCTGGTCTCGACGCATCATCATTTATTCCAGAGTGTCTTGAAGGGCGTGCGATCCGGGATCGACCTGCCGCTGGCCGGCTGGCTGCGCGCTGTGCCTTACCGGTTCTGGTCGAAATTCGACGAGGAGGCGCTTGCGGTCGCGGCTCGTATCGGGCTCGCAGAGCTGCTGCTGTCGGGGACGACGACGGTTGCCGACCATCATTATCTCTTCAGCGACACCTTCCGGTTCGATCCGGCGCAGGTCATCTTCGACGTTGCGCGAAGTCTAGGTCTCCGCCTGGTATTTTGCCGCGGCGGCGGCACCACGGCGCGCCACGTCGATACGGACAGGTTTGCAGCGATGCCGGTCGAAACGCTCGATCGCATGCTGCAATCGGTCGAGGCATGCGCGCAGCGTTTCCACGATGGCTCGCCGAACAGCCTGTCGCGGGTTGCGCTGGCGCCGACCACGCCGACCTGGTCGCTCGATCCGGGTGAGCTGCGCGAAGTGATCGCGGCGGCGCGGCGCATGGGGGTGCGGGTGCACAGCCATCTATCGGAAACCGCCGACTATGTCGAGTTCTGTTTGTCCGTCCATGGCAAGCGGCCGGTGCAATGGCTGGCCGATCACGATTGGCTCGGCGAGGACGTGTGGTTCGCGCATCTGGTGCATCTGGACGAGGAGGAGGTGCGCATCCTTGCGAGCACCGGCACCGGCATGGCGCATTGTCCTCAGTCGAACTGCCGCCTCGGCTCGGGTATTGCGCCTGCCGATGCGATGGCGCGTCTCGGTGGAGCCGTTTCGCTGGGGGTCGATGGGGCGGCCTCCAATGAAGCAGCGGACATGCTCTGCGAAATGCATAGCGCCTGGCACACGCACCGCGCGGTGAAGGGCGCGGGCGCCGTGACCGCCGAGGACGTCGTGCACTGGGCAACCGCCGGCGGCGCCCGCGTGCTCGGCATGCCCCATGTCGGCACGCTCGCGCCCGGGCAACAGGCGGACATCGCCATCTTCAATCTCGACCAGCCCCGACATTTCGGCATGCACGATCCCCTGATCGCGCCGGTGACGTGTGGCGGCTCGGCCAGACTCCGCTATCTCCTGATTGGCGGCCGGATCGTCGTCGAGGACGGAGCCATTCCGGGGCTCGATCTGCAAAAACTCAAAACCGATGCCGCGCGCGTCATCACGCGTCTGGCAGCCTAGAATCCGGGAGCAAGATCATGTTGAGCACGAAGCAGCCGGTGTTGCGCCGGTTCTGGTACGCGCTGATGCCGGTCGATCATCTCAAGGACGGGCCGAAGCCGTTCACGCTGCTCGGCGAGCCGATCGTGCTGTTCCTGGATGCCAAGGGCGAGCCTGCCGCGCTTGAAGATCGGTGCTGCCATCGCACCGCAAAGCTGTCGAAAGGCTGGTGCAACAACGGCAACATCGTCTGCGGCTATCATGGCTGGGAATACGATCGCGACGGCAAGCTAATCATGATCCCGCAATTTCCATTCGAGCAACCGGTTCCGGACGCGAAGGCGCGCTCCTTCCGGGCTAAGGCTCGCTACGGTTACGTCTGGGTGGCACTCGATGAGCCCTTGAGCGACATCCCGCCGATCCCCGAGGACGAGATGCCCGGCTATCGCCGTATCAACCAATTCTACGACAAGTGGAACACGGCGGCGCTACGGCTGATGGAGAACTCCTTCGACAACGCGCACTTCGCTTTTGTTCACAAGGGGACTTTCGGCGACATCAATCAGCCAAAGCCCGAGAAGTACGAGATCACCGAGAACGCCGCAGGCTTCGACGCCGAGACCGTCATCTCGGTTCGCAATCCGCCCAATGCTTACAGGATCACCGGCACGAAAGAGCCGATGACGAGGCGGCATCAGCGCAACAAATGGTTCATGCCATTTTGTCGGCGCCTCGATATGGAATATCCGTCCGGCATCCGTCACATCATCTTCAACTGCGCGACGCCGATTTCCGATGGACAGATCCAGGTCGTTCAGCTGCTGTTCCGCAACGACACCGAGGCCGACTGTTCAACCCAGGAGCTGATCGACTGGGACGCCGCGATCATCGCCGAAGATCGCGACATGCTGGAATCGACGGATCCCGACGCCGTCGTCGATATGGGCCGCAAGATCGAGATTCATATGCCGTCCGATCGGCCCGGCATGATCATGCGCAAGCGCCTGCTCGATTTGCTACGGCAGCATGGCGAGGAGGAGCAGCCGCGGCAATAGCCGGTCTCGCCCCAGCCGGTAACGGTGAAGTGGTTCAGTCTTGCAAGCCACCGCCGGGCTGAGGTCCTTGCTGCCGAACAGAGACAGGAAAGAAATAAGGCAGATGGCGATCTACAAAGCCGCACAATGGCTTTTTCAAACACGGAGGGTTGCCACTGGCAGGACAGGCGGTTGCCGGCAGGAGAAACCCCGGTTTCAGCCGTAGCTCGAACGGTGGGTTTTGGTCTAAAAAGATCGAAAATACTTTCTGTTTCAACGGGGATTGACTGACACTCTCTCCGCCACAGTGCTTCTCCACTGTGTCCGCGGGTGTGCGAACTTAGATTTCGCTGGCTTTGATTGGCTGGACCTAGCTCACACTTCCCCATGATGGATTGGAGCGAGAATTTAAGTTTTTCAATTGCTTAGAAGGCGGCGTGTGCGCGGCGTGTGCACCGCGAGATCAAGAAAAATCTCATCACAGCCTATGTGAGCAGGCCTCCTGAAGTGGGTAAGGCCGCCCCGCGTCGTGCGATGTTCACGAGATGAATTTCGGATGGCGCGGGAGTTGGTCGAGTGCCGACGAAGCAATTTCAATTGTCGGAATCGGGAACGTATTGCCGGCTGCGGACCCTAGCTCGCGCGTCGCGCGGCCAGCAATGCGACTCCCAAGCCGCACATCACGGCTCCCGAGGTCTGTCTCGTCCGCGCAATGAACTTTGGTCGTCCGGCGAGTCCATCCCTCGCTTTGGCCGCCCAACGGGTCACGATCAGGTCGACGCTGGTATTCAAAGCGACGGAAATCGTTCCGAGCACGACGAACTGCAGAGCCACGTGCGCGGTCGCGTCAACGAACTGCGGAATGAAGGCAAGGAAGAATGCGGCGGTCTTCGGATTCAGCGCTTCGACGACGATGCCTTCGCGCAGCGCATGGCCTGGCCCAGTCGTCCGGACGTCGGTCGGCGCGGTCACGCGCGCTTCCCTCCAGGTCTTGATGCCCAGCCAGATGAGATAGAAGGCACCGGCGACCTTCAGCGCGGTGAACGCTTCGGCGCTCGCCATCACCAGGGCCGAGATGCCGATCGCGCCCGCGAGCACATGTACGAAGCCGCCGAGCCCCAGGCCGACGCTTGATGCCAATCCCTCGTTGCGGCCGCCGGCCAGCGTGCGCGCGACGATGTAGAAGATGCCGGGTCCCGGAGTGACCGCCACGACCAGTGCGGCGGCCAAAAAGAGTAGGAACATCTGAAGATTAAACATTTCGAGGTCCGTTTACGGCGAAGATTGCAACCGGGCGTTCGTGGCGAACTCGGGTCTGCTCGCCGCGTCCGGGGCGAGTTGCGCGATGAGCCCGTGGATGTCGCCAAGAACCCACAGATCCGTGACCCTGCCATCGTGAAACGTAAAAAACGGTGCTCCGAACCACCAGACGTGACGTCCGGTCGGCGCGTAACCGAGCATCGGCCTTCGATGGATGCCGTGGAAGCGAAGCTTGCCTGAAACCCGGTTGCTTTCCTCGACCAGGGTGAGGATGTCCGATGTGTAGGACTCGAGCGAGTCCGTTACCCATCTGACGTAGTCCGCAAATTGGTCGTAGCCGACGAGGACGGGGCCGAGGGAGCCTCTGAACGTGAAGCCCGGCTGAAATATCTCCGGGATCAGAGCGATATCCGCGCGGTCCCACATATCTTTGTAGAATTTCCGGACGACTTACTTTTGCTGAGACAGAGGGATTTGACCGAAGTCCATGGCCGGCTCGAGTCCGGGCGGTGCGGCGATCATATTCTAATCCTTGCTTTGCGGACCGAGGTCCCTAGAGCCTACTTAAAGACTGTTCGAAATCTCCGAGTAGATCTGCTTCGTCCTCAAGTCCGACCGATAGACGGATCAAATCGTCTTCGACGCCTCTTTGAAGATGCGCTTCCGGACGAACCGCGAGCCGGGCGTGAACTAAGCTGGCAGGATGCATTATGAGCGTTTCGGCGTCTCCGAGGCTGACGGCCAGCGTAATGAGTTTGAGATTGTCAAGAAAGCGCCGGGCAGATTCAAAGCCTCCACGGAGACCAAAGGACAGCATGCCGGATCCTGCCGACATCTGCTTTTTCGCGATTGCGTACCGTGGATGGGACGGAAGGAATGGATAGTTCACCCATTCAACCAACGGGTGGGCATCGAGCATGCGCGCGATTGCAAGTGCATTGGATCCGTGGCGCTCCATCCGAAGAGGAAGCGTTTTGATACCACGCAGAATCAGTGACGAAGCCACAGGTGACAGGACGGCACCCGTGATATATCGGAGGCCACGATCTCGGATTTTTTCGATCAGTTCGGCCTGACCCAAGAGAGCGCCTCCAAGTAGGTCTCCGTGTCCGCTGATGTACTTCGTGAGTGAGTGCAGCACGACGTCCGCCCCATGTTGCAGAGGCCTTTGCAGCGCAGGCGATGCGAACGTACCATCGACGAAGACCAAGAGGCCGGCTCGTCGCGCACGGTCCGCAACGGCAACGATGTCGAGGACGTCGCCAGTTGGGTTCATGGGGGTCTCGAAATAGACAGCTTTGCTGCGTGAAGTAACAGCAGCATCGAGATTGGCGGGGTCGCTCAGATCGACTGGAACGGTCTTGATACCGAACCTGGGTAAACCCTGCTCGGTCATGGTCGTCGTATTCGAATACAGCGTTCGATGAACGACGAGCTCGTCACCCTGAGATAGCAGCGAAAGGATCAACGCTCCGAAGGCAGCCATTCCCGATGCGAATACGACTGCGTCTTCGGCGCCTTCCAGGCTTGCCAAGCGGGATTCCAGCAGCGCGGTCGTCGGATTGAACTCCCGCGCGTATAGCCTGCCTCCCGATGCAGCCGCCGCATCCAATTCAGCGACGCTGTCGAAGGCGAAGGTCGACGTCGTGTAAATGGGATGGGATACCGCGCGAGAGTGATGGCCAGGGTCGTACCCATGGTGGATCGCTCGCGTCGAGAACCCGAGCAGGGGTTCCTCGCTTGCAGTTCGTTCCGAAGCGGCCATCGTTTCGAAATCTCCCGTTTGGGTGGGCCGTAGTCGTCGTCTGGTTTCGACGGCCCGGCCCGCTACAGTCGCATCGCAGTTTTTCGGGGTCGAAGTCACCTATTGACGTCGACGACCGTGCGCCCGCGCACTTGGCCACTCATGAGGCGCTCCGCGGAGGCGACGACGTCACTCAGACCGATTTCGACCGCTGATCTCTCCAGATCGGCCTCGGTGAGCAAGGCGGCAAGACGGTCCCAGGCTTCGACGCGTTCCGCCTTCGGGCGCGTCACGCTGTTGATGCCGAACAGGGCGATTCCGCGCAGGATGAAGGGGGCAACGCTTGCGGGAAAGTCCAAACCTTGCGCCATGCCACAAGCTGCGACGGCTCCGTCCGCTTTGATGCCGGCGCACACGTTGGCGAGGGTGTGGCTGCCTACCGAGTCGATCGCGGCGATCCACCGTTCCTTCTGCAGCGGCTTGCCTGGTTGCGACAATTGGGACCGGTCGATGATCTCGTTTGCGCCCAGGCTCTTGAGGTACGGCTCTTCGTCGGGTCTTCCAGTCGAAGCCACGACGCGAAATCCGAGCTTGTGCAACAGCATGATCGCGATGCTGCCGACGCCCCCGCCGGCACCGGTCACCAGCACGTCGCCCGTGCCAGGGCGGATGCCAAACTTCTCGAGGGCGATGACCGATAGCATCGCCGTGTAGCCGGCGGTGCCGATGATCATCGCCCGGCGGGAAGGCATCGAATCCGGCAGCTTGATCAACCAGTCGGCCTTGACGCTGGCTCGCTGGGCCAGGCCGCCCCAGTGTTGTTCGCCGACCCCCCAGCCGTTGAGAACGACCCGGTCTCCCGGCGAGAAGGTCGAGTCGGAACTCGACGAGACCAGACCCGCGAAGTCGATCCCCGGCACCAGCGGGAAGGATCTGACGATCGGACCCTTGCCGGTGATCGCAAGGCCGTCCTTGTAGTTCAGGGTGCTGTACTCCACGTCGACGGTCACGTTTCCTTCGGGAAGGCGAGCCTCGGGCAACTCGGCCACCCCGGCGCGGTATCCTTGCTCGTCCTTTTCGATCAAAACGGCTTTGAACAATTTGAACTCCTATTTCACGTTTCTTTTGGACCGCGGCTTCGCCCCGTCCGGGCGCGGGAGACCGGCGACGAAGCCGGAGATGAAGGTATCGAGCGGCACGCCGTTCCTGACGAGGCGCGCCCGCATCACCGCCCCCTCCCAGCCGATCCAGAAGAACTCGGCCAAGGCATCGCAGTCCGCGGCATCTCCGATCTCGCCGGCGTCGCGCGCGAGTTCCAGGCAATGCGCCACCTTCCGCTGCCAGCCCTTGATGATTTCGTCCAAAGCGGACCTGTAATCGTCGGGTAGCGCCTCGACTTCCTGGCTGAGATTTCCGACGAGGCAGCCGCGCGTGTAGCTGTATTTCGCCATACCTGCCTTGGCGTCTTCGACGAAGGCTCGCATGCGTGCCAGCGGCGCGAGCCTCTCGTCGTTGAGGGCGCGGTCCAGCTTGTGCCGGAAAAAGGAATCGTACTCCTTCATGATTTCGCGACCGTATTCCGCCTTGCTCTCGAAGTAATGGTAGAACGAGCCCTTCGGCACGGTGGCGCGGCGCAGCAGTGCGTCCAGGCCCGTGGCGGCAAATCCCTGTTGAGTCATCACTTCCATTCCGCAACGGATCAGAACGTCGCGTGTCGGCGAGTATCCGATGTCGTGTCGCCGCGCCTCGGCCGGTTGGCGGCGATTATCTGAAGATTTTGCCATTTGTGTCCTTAATAGACCGATCGTCTAGAACACAAAAGCCGAATTTGAGCAAGCATGGAACCGCAATACCTGACGAACTGGAGACCGAAATAGCGCTGAAAATGCCACAAAATGCTGCAAGTGAATGCTTTTTTCGCAGTTTTTGCCGAGTCGTTGTGCGGTTATGCGTCGCGTTACGTCAGTTTCATACTTGACACAAAGTGTCCTTGGTTCGAAGGTTGGCCATTCTTCGAGAGAGGTGTCGCATGTTTCGCTTGTTCCGAAAAGCCGCGTCCATCGTCGTCGGCGTGGCTGTTCTTTGCGTCGGACATATCGCCGATCCGGCCGAGGCGGCCGATGTTTATCCCTCCACCACGATCAAGCTGGTCGTCGGTTTCCCGCCTGGAGGTCCGACGGACATCATTGGCCGCGTGATCGGCCGCCTTCTCTCGAAGGAGTTGAACCAGACCGTCATCATCGAGAACAACGGCGGTGCCGGCGGAATGATCGCCGCGTCAAACGTTTCCCGCGCGAAGCCCGACGGGTACACGCTCCTCGTCGCGGTGGAGTCCTCGAATACTCGCGCCAAGGCGCTCTATGCGTCTGTGCGCTATGATCAGCAGAAGGGCTTCACCTACATCCGGAAGGTCGCGAAGCAGCGGAATCTGCTCGTCGTGAACCCGACTTTTCCCGTGTCCAGCGTACCGGAGCTCGTCGCCTATCTGAAGGCGCACCCGGGAGAAGTGAACTTCGGCGGTACGTTCGGGGCGACATCCCACATTGGTGGCACGCTGTTCGATATGGCCTACGACACGAAAATGTCGTTCATCAACTATTCGGGCGGCAATCAACCGATAGTCGATTGCATGTCGGGGATTTTACAGGTGGGCTTCTTTACCGAAGCCACGATCGGTCAGCAGGTCAAGGCCGGCACCCTCAAGGCGCTCGCGGTGACGTCAGCCGAGCGGTCGCCGGCCTTCCCGGATCTGCCGACGATCGAACAGGCGGGTGGCAAGCCTATCGATATCTCCCCGTGGTTCGGGGTCGCGGGTCCGCCGGGCCTCCCCGCCGACGTCGTCGCCAAGGTTGGCGCTGCCCTCGACAAGGCTTCGAGTGATCCAGAGTTCCTGAAGCAACTGGAAACGATCGGCGCCACCCTGATCACCGGTTCGACGGTGGAGAGCTTCACGTCCGATGTCGGAAAGGAAGAGGCCTACTGGAATAAGTGGGCCAAGGATATCGGGGCGCCTCTGCAGAAGTAGCCCGCCGAAGGATAACCCATGGACTTCTATCAGCAGTACGACGCTCATCTTTCCGCCGACGAGCGCGATCACGTGGCGACGGCACGGGCATTTTGTGCCGGCGCCTTTTCCGAGAGCGTCTTGGCCGCGCACATGGCGGGCGAGGCGTTTCCGGAAAAGTGGATTGCCGAGTGGGCAGAGCTCGGCATGCTGGGGCTTCAGGCGAAGCGAGTTCACGGTGGTCTGGAAGCGTCCTACCTCTGCAAAATCCGGGTCGCGCAGGAAATGGCGCGCCACGGCTTCGCGGCGGCGTTCTGCCTGA
Source organism: Bradyrhizobium sp. WSM4872 (assembly GCF_055811715.1). Taxonomy (NCBI): domain Bacteria; kingdom Pseudomonadati; phylum Pseudomonadota; class Alphaproteobacteria; order Hyphomicrobiales; family Nitrobacteraceae; genus Bradyrhizobium; species Bradyrhizobium sp. WSM4872. Next base: position 196,636 of record NZ_JBVVPT010000005.1, read on the forward strand.
ACCATCACCAGGGCGGAGCGACGCGCCTTTCCCAGACAGGTGCGCCGATCCAGATCGAGCGATTGTTGCAGCCCGCGCTGCGCGGGGAGCTTCTCCTGACGACGGCCATGACCGAGCCTGCGGGCGGGAGCGATGTCTCCGCGCTTACCACGACGGCCGTTCCGGTCGACGGTGGCTGGGCTCTGAGCGGCACCAAGGCCTGGATGACGGACGGCCTGCTGGTCGGAGGCTTGATCGTCCTGGCCCGCGTGGGCGATGCGGCGGGGGCAGGGGACATCGCCAGTTTCTACGTGCCGTTCGGTGAGGCCAATACGGTCCGGCGAAGCGAGATCGTCGTTCCGGGAGCGCGTTCCTTCCGCCTGGCCGAGGTAGCCTTCGACGCTCACTTCATTCCCGAGTGGTGTCTGATCGCAGCGCCGGGCGCTGCTCTCAAGGCATCGATGGCTTCCGTCAACGCGGCTCGCGTCCACGTGGCCGCCATGTGCGTCGCGACGCTGCATGCGGCGCTGTGCGAGGCGGTCGACTACTGCGAGGGCCGGCAGGCCTTCGGAAAGCCGCTGACCGGACATCAGGGCCTGCGCTGGGAGCTCGCGGAGGTGTCGGTTCGGCTCGAGGCCGCCAACGCGCTCGTCTTCCGCGCCGCCGAGCAGATACAGATCGGCGGGAATCCGGTCGCGCTCGCCGCGCAAGCCAAGAAGTTCGCGGTCGATACGGCGCTGTGGGGCATCGATCAGTGTGTCCGGATCGTGGGCGCGACCGGCGCCAGCGGGGCCCACCGTCTGAACATGCATTTCGCCGAGGTCCGGATGGCGGCCTACGCCGACGGCACCAACGAGATGCTGCTCGATCGGGTCGGTCGCGGCCTGTCGACGACGTACCCCAAGTCAATCCCGTAGCAAACACGGCGGACGAAACGATGCGCAACGTAGTGGTTGAGAATGCGGCAGCGGCCGTGGAAGGCATCAAGGACGGCGACACTGTCATGATGGGCGGGTTCGGCGGAGCGGGTCTTCCGCTCGGAGTGGTCAAGGCGGTGCTCGACAGGGGGGTCCGCGACTTGACGCTGGTATCGAACAACGCGGGCTCCACAGAGGACGATCTGTCGTTGTGGTTCGAGGCCAAGATCGTCCGTAAGATCGTCTGCTCCTACCCGCGCAGTGCCAAGCAATTCGCTGAGCAATATCGTGCCGGCACTGTCGAACTCGAACTCGTTCCGCAGGGCACGTTGGTGGAACGCATCCGAGCGGGTGGCGCCGGTCTTGGCGGCTTCCTTTCTCCCGTCGGCGTCGGAACGGTGTTTGCGAAGGGCAAAGAGAAGATCGTCGTCGAAGGACGAGAGTTCATTCTAGAGCTTCCGCTTCGGGCAGATTTTGCTTTCGTCAAGGGGCATCTCGCCGACACGCTCGGCAACGTCACCTACAACAAGACGGCGCGCAATCATTGCGCGGTCATGGCGACCGCCGGCCGGACGGTGGCCGTGGAGGTCGACCGCGTGGTTGAAGCCGGCGATCTGGATCCGGAAGCCATTGTCACGCCCTGCATCTTCGTCGACCGCGTTTTCGCAAGGAGCCTTCGATGACCCCGCTTTCACGCGACGCATTGGCGCGCACGGTCGCGCTTCATCTGCCGGCGGAGGGCTTCGTGAATCTCGGGATCGGCGCTCCTACGCACGTGGCCGACTACTTGCCGGCCGGTTCGGGCGTAATCCTTCACAGCGAGAACGGCATCCTCAACGTAGGCCCAAAGCCAGCGGCAGGCGAAGAGGACTGGGATCTCATCAACGCCGGGAAAATGCCGATCTCGCTTCGGACAGGTGGCTCCTACTTCGACTCCAGCCTCTCATTCGCGATGATGCGGGGCGGCCATCTCGACGTCGCCGTGCTGGGCGCGTTCCAGGTCTCCAAGGACGGCGACCTTGCCAACTGGACGACCGGAGACAATGGGTCTCCGCCCGGCATCGGTGGAGCAATCGATCTAGCCGTCGGCGCGAAGTCGATCTGGGTGATGATGGATCACACCACGAAGGATGGTCGTCCCCGCATCGTGGAGCGATGCGGGTATCCACTCACCGCGCGTAGAGTGGTGACCCGGATATTCACCAGCCTCGCCATCATCGACGTGACGGAGGGAGGGCTGGCGGTCTGGGCGCTGCTCGACGGCCTCACGATTCAGGCGCTGCGCGATCGGACGGAGGCGCCGCTGCACGTCGCCGGCGAGGTCCGGACCATCAAGCAGGACGGGAGCGTCGCATGACCTATTGCGTCGCCGAACTGGTCGCAGACAGTCTCGTCGCCCATGGGATCGACCGGGCCTTCGGCGTGCCGGGAGAAAGCTTTCTGGCGCTGCTGGATGCGCTGCGCGACCGCAGCGATTTCGATCTGGTGACCTGTCGGCACGAAGGAAGTGCAAGCCTTGCGGCCGTCGCCGACGCCAAGCTCACGGGTCGCGCCGGAGTCGTGATGGCGAGCCGTGGCCCAGGCGCCTTCAACGCCGCGCTTGGACTGCATGTCGCCGCGCAGGAAGCGATTCCGCTGGTGATGCTGGTCGGTCAAGTCGACCGTCCGAACCTTGCGCGGGACGCTGTGCAGGAGATCGACTGTGGCCGTTCGTTCGATGGCGTGCTGAAATGGTCCGTGCGTCTGAACTCGGCGGATCTCGTTCCTGAGATGATGGCCCGCGCGTTCGCGGTGGCCCATGCGGGAACGCCCGGCCCGGTCGCCGTCGAGCTGCCTGAGGATCTCCTAGAGGAAGCGGCAGAGGGACTTGCCATCAGGACTAATGGACTCGCGCGCCCGGAGCCAGGCAGTGCGGCCATCGAAAAAGCGGCGGCGGCGTTGACGGCAGCGGAGCGGCCGATCCTGCTGGTCGGCGGCGAATGCCGGACGGCATCGTTCCGCGAAGATCTGGTCGCGTTCTCCGAGAAGTGGAACGTCCCAGTCGTCACCATGAACAAGATGCAGGACCAATTTCCGAACGCTCACCCGCTGTGGGGCGGTCAGTTTGGGTTCTTTCCCTCCCAACCTCACGCCAAACTGCTCGAACGAGCCGACCTCGTCGTTGCCGTCGGAACGCGTCTGGGCGACCTGTCCTCGCTCGGCTTTGCGTTTCCGAGACAGGCCGAGCCGCGCCAGCCGTTGGTCCACGTCTATCCGGATCCCGATGCGATCGGAAAGCGCGTCCAGACCGACGTCGCGGTCGTTTCCGGATCGCATGCGTTCGTGTCGGCCATGCTGGCCGTTTCCACGGCAGCGCCGGACCGGACCGAGTGGCTCCGAGCAGCCGCCGCGGTGCGGACGGCCACGCACGGTTGGCCTCGTTTCGGCGTACCGTCCGCAGACGTCTTCGGTCACGCCGTGGCGGCCATCGCCATACACTTCAAGCCCGACGGCGTCGTCACAACGGACTCCGGCAATTTCGCCGGATGGGTCCATCGCATCTTCAGCTTCGAGCCGACCGCACGACTACTCGGCTCGGCTTGCGGCGCGATGGGCAGCGGGGTCCCGTCCGGGCTCGCCGCGAGCCTTCGCTTTCCGGGGCGGCAGGTCGTAGCCTTTTGCGGAGACGGAGGCTTCCTGATGACGGGCAACGAACTGGCGACGGCCGTCGCCAGAGGGGCGGACCTCAAGATCGTCGTATCGAACAACTGGTCCTACGGGACGATCCGATCCCATCAGGAGCGGGCCTTCCCCGATCGTCCGTACGGCACTGATCTTTCGAACCCCGACTTCGCCGCCTTGGCACGTGCCTTCGGCGCGAAGGGATTCGTCGTCGAGGACGCGGAGAGCGCTCCGTCGACGGTCGCTGAGGCCATGACGGCCAAAGGACCGGTCGTCATCGAGGTGCGATCCGATGTGCGTCAGACGCTGGACAAATCGCTCGCCGTTTCACGCTGAAATCGTTCGGATCAAGGCCTAGGAGAACCAAGATGGACGCCATCGCAATCGAGAAGTCCCAGGTCGCGACGTCCTGGCAGGGCGTCGTGCGCTTCCTGCACAAGACCCCGCGAGCCTTTCTGCCGATGCGCTCGTTTCCTTCGCTCGAGCTCGTCGCCGGACGCGGGATCGAGGGTGATCGATATTTCGTCGGTCACGAAACCGGATTCTACTCCCACAAGCCGGAGGAGGGACGGCAGGTCACCCTGTTCGAGGTGGAGACGCTCGAGGCGCTGCGACGCGACCACAAGATCGAGTTGCTGCCCGAGGAACATCGCCGCAACGTGACCGTCGAAGGCGTCCCGCTGAATCATCTCGTCGGCCGTCGCTTCCGGCTGGGAGAGACGATCGTAGAGGCGACCCGTCTTTCGACGCCGTGCCGGCACATCGAAGAGATACTCGGCAAGCCGGTCTTCGATCCGCTCATCAACCGGTCGGGGCTGAACTGCAAGATCGTCGCCGGAGGCACGCTGCGTGTCGGTGACGCAGTGAGGCCGATATAGATGGCGAAGGCGATCAAGACGGTCTCCACCGTTGTCTCTAAGGTCGAGGATCTCGGCAACGACGCTAAGCGCTTTACGCTGGTCGATCAGGACGATTGGGAGCTGCCTCCGTTTCGGCCCGGGGCGCATATCGACGTCCATCTTGGGCAGGGTCTCGTCCGGACCTACTCCCTCTGCAACGAGCCGGACGACAATCGGCGCTACGTGATAGCGGTGAAGCGGGAACGCGAGGGCCGCGGCGGCTCGAATTTCCTGCACGAACGCGTGGAGGTGGGACAGCCGCTTTCCGTCTCGCTGCCGCGCGGCGGGATCGCGCTGCATCCGGAGGCAACGAACGTGTTCGTTGCGGGAGGCATCGGCGTGACCCCGTTCATCTCCGCGATCCGGCATCTCGAGCGTCGGGGGCGTTCGAATTACGTGCTGCATTGGACCAGTCGCGGGCAGCCGGTCCTGCCCGACATGATTGTGCAAGCGATCGAAGCGGGCCGTGTTCGCCTGTACGACACGACCACCCAGGCCAAGCCCGTCATCGCCGCGATCGTGGGGGAGTTCGTCGGGTCTGGTCTGGCGGCCTGCTGCGGACCTGCCCTGATGCTGCAGGCCTTCGAAGATGCCGTTTCGGCCTGGCCGGAAGAGCGAAAGCACATTGAGATGTTCACGCCGCCGAAAGTCTCCGCCAAAAGCGACGTGCCTCCCTACGAACTCTATCTGTCGGCGAGCAAGAAGTTGGCAACCGTCACGCCGGATGTCGGTCTTCTCGGGACGCTGGATGCGCTCGGCGTCGACGTCCCCGTGTCCTGCGGCGGAGGCATCTGTGGCGCCTGCCGCACGCGCTGGACCGAGGGGCCGCCCATCCATCGCGATCGCGTGCTGTCGCCCGCCGAACGACAGAATGAGCTCATCGTCTGTGTGGGCGACTGCGCGGGACAGCGACTGGTGCTTGATCTGTGATCGTTTGGAGAACCCATTCTACGGTTTGAATTGTCGATGGTTTGGTGCGAGATCGATGCAGGCAATCATTTCGGAAAGATCCGAGCGCAATGACACTCAACCTCAAATTCCTCCGCGTGCAGAGCGGCATGACGCTGGAGCAGCTTGCGGCCGATTCCGGTCTGACCCGCAGCTATCTTTCCAAGCTGGAACGCGGGCTCTCTTCTCCATCGATAGGCTCCGCGATCAAGATCGCCGAGGCTCTCGGAACGACTTTGGACCACTTCTACGGCCAGCCCGACGACCACGATCCGATCACGATTGTCCGCGCGAAGAACGGGAAAGCGGGCGATGTCGACACGCACCTGTCGCTCGTCGCTGGACTCGCTCCCGAACGCACGATGCGCGCCTTCGTCGTGAGGCCGACCAAAACGGCAAAACGCGGTCGCATCATGAGCCACCACGAAGGTGAGGAGATCTTGTTCATCCTCACGGGCCGGATCGAACTCGTCATCGGGAAGCGCAAGGAAACGCTCAATCCGGGCGACTGCATTCAGTTCGATTCCACGATCCCGCACAAGCTGATCCAGGTGTCTTCCGAACCGGCATCGGCGCTCGTCGTGATAGCGACCAAAACCGCATAGAGGTGCCGAGAATGCCGATCACGTTGCGAAAGAAGGATTTCTACGCCGGGCTACTCATGGTGCTGCTGGGCGCCGGGATCGGTCTCAACTCTACGACCTATTCGCTCGGGACCTTCGCGCACATGGGACCGGGCATGTTTCCGTTCATGCTCAGTGTCATGATGGTGATCGTTGGAGCGTTGATCTTCGTCACGGGATTGGCGACGCCTCTTGAAGAGGGAGAGCGCATCTTGCCGGCCGCGATGGAATGGCGAGGCTGGGCCTGCATCCTCGCGGGTCCGCTGATGTTCGTCCTATTCGGCGTCTATTTCGGCATGGCTGCGGCCACCTTCATGTGCGTCTTCGTCTCCGCGCTCGGCGACCGGACCGCTACCGTCAGAGGTTCCGCCGTTCTGGCCGCGGTCGTCACCGTCGCCGGCTGTCTCCTCTTTTCCTGCGTGCTGAGAGTTCCTTTCCCGCTCTACCGTTGGGGGTTCTAGATGTTGGCGAGCGCGCTTTCCGATCTCTGGTACGGCTTCGGGGTCGCCTTCGAGCCACAGAATTTCATGTGGTGTTTCGTCGGTGTTCTGGTTGGCAACATGGTCGGGGTCCTGCCGGGAATGGGGCCTCTCGCCACGATATCCGTGCTGCTCCCGCTAACGTTCGGCATTCCCCCGGTCGGCGCGATCTTGATGCTGTCAGGCGTCTTCTATGGAGCGCAATACGGCGGCGCGATTTGTTCCATCCTGCTCAACCTGCCGTGCCATCCACCGCACGCGGTGACGTGCCTCGACGGATTTCCGCTGACGAAGCAGGGTCGAGGCGGCGCTGCACTCGGCATCACGGTACTGTCGTCGTTCGTAGGCGCCTCTTGGGGCATAGTGGAGATGATCTTTCTGGCGCCGGTGCTGGTGAAGGTCGCACTGGAGTTCGGTCCGACCGAGATTTGTTCACTGATGCTTCTGGGCCTGCTCGCCGGTTCGACGTTGGCGAAGGGCTCACCTCTCAAGGGTATTGCCATGACCTTGCTGGGCCTCTTCCTGGGAATCGTGGGAACGGATGTCGAGACTGGCACGGAGCGCTTCACGTTCGGCATTCCGAACCTTCTTGACGGCATCGAACTCGTCGGACTCGCACTCGGTCTATTTGGCATCGCCGAGTTCATGAAGAGCGTGAATCAATATTCCGACGTGAATACGCGCTATTCGAACGTCGGTCTGCGCGATCTGCGTCCATCACGCGACGAACTCCGCCGCTCTATTCCGGCGATGTTGCGGGGCACTATCATCGGAAGTCTTTGCTCGCTCATTCCGGGAACGGGACCGACGATCGCCTCCTTCATCTCCTACGCTGCGGAGAAAAAGGTCTCGAAAACGCCAGAGAAGTTCGGTACCGGGATGATCGAAGGCGTCGCCTGTCCAGAGGCGTCTACGCATTCGTCGGTGCAGGGCGACTTCATCCCGACAATGAGTCTCGGCATTCCCGGCGACGCTGTCATGGCCCTGATCCTTGGTGCGCTGATGATCCAGGGCATCGTGCCCGGCCCCCAGCTGATCAAGGAGCATCCGGACATCTTCTGGGGCCTGATCGCAAGCTTCTGGATCGGCAACGTCATGCTGGTGCTTCTCAACGTCCCGCTAATCGGGCTGTGGGTGAAGCTCCTGATGATTCCCTACAAATATCTGTATCCGAGCGCGCTGTTCTTCGTCGCGATCGGCGTCTACTCGACCAACAACGACATGTTCCAGGTCGGCGAGACTGTCGTCGTCGGGTTGGTCGGCTATCTGCTGCTGCTGCTTGATTTCCACCCGGCCTCGATCCTGCTCGGTTTCGTCTTGGGGCCGCGCCTGGAGGAGAACTTCCGCCGTTCGCTGCTGGTCTCGCGGGGCGACGCCATGATCTTCGTCGAGCGGCCGATCAGCGCGTTCTTTTTGCTCCTGTGCGTGGTGCTTCTGGCAGCGCAGATCTACGTGCGCTTGCGGAAACCGAAGGCGTTTGCTGCGCTCGACCTCCCGGAGAGCTCTGGTGCCGCGGTCGCACGGCCCGCCGAGTAGGCTTCAATCGCTTCAAGATCCGCTTGCATCGCGGCCCGAACGCGCCACCCGCGAGATGGCGCAGCATCTCCATACCAGCGAGTGTACGGTGCAGGGCTGCCTGGACCACGCTGCACGGATTGGAGCATGCTTGTCCAAGTCCAGCGATCGACCGGATTTAAGGCCGGCGGCCGGCTCCAAGAGGCGAGGCGGAGCCAACCGAGCGGTTCTGCCCAGATCTTTGGGACGCTTTCAGATGATCGAGACAAGGTCTCGCCGATATGGCGAGCTTTCGCAGGCCACACGATCCGCGCGAACCGCGTCGATCGGCTCTCGGGCGCCAAATCCGTCGAATACGCAAATTTATCAATCCTTTAGGGGGGGCGCTTTCGCGCCCCTTTGATAGCGGCGCGTTCTTCCACAAGCGGCTGCCTAGTTACATCACAAACTTCCCACTGGAGCGGTTCGATCTCGCTGCGAAACCGGCACTGATGGGGCGATTGGTCTCGCTGATGTTTAGGACGCCCGCGAGGTATATGTCGCGCGAGCCGGTGGGTGACTATGAATTTAAGAATGACTTCAGCCTAAAGTCCTGAACGCACGCGCGATCGCCTCGCGGCCGGCCGTGGTTTCGCGGCTGCGGGACGTGGTTCGCGATCCCGCGCGGAGAGGCGATAGGCCGGCTCGACCGGTTCGCCGAAGCGGCGCCTTGCAAAAAAGCCCGCTTCTTCCCCCGGGCCACCTCAAACCCGGCGCGTTGGCCCAAGTAGTCGGCACGATGCATCGCATGGATGCAGCCAAGGCGCATTAAACGGGCAGGCGGGTTCGTCTCCGCACGACGCCTTGCGAAGATTCCCAATGGTGGCGGAAATCCGGATGCAGTTACGCTCCTGTCATATCGAGGACGGAGCGAGGCAACATGATCACAAAGCGAAGAATTCTTTCTGTTCTGGGCAGCGCGGTCTTACTGAGCGGTTGGGCATCCGTCGTGGCAGCGGCAAAGGATACCGTCAAAATCGCCTTCATCGGCCCGTTGTCGGGCGGCAATTCTGCACCGGGCCTCGGCGGACGGAATTCCGCGACCTTGGCGGTGCAGCAGAGGAATGCGGACGCGAACGCGAAGTACACCTACGAACTCGTTACTTACGACGACGAGTGCAAGCCCAATGTCGGCATCCAAGTAGCGACCAAGGCGGCGTCCGACAATTCGATCGTCGCCGGCGTGACCCATTACTGCTCCGCCGTCGGCATCGCGACCGTCGACACCTATGCGCGCTTCGGTCTGCCGGTTGTCGTCTGGGGAGCGATCCTGCCCGAGATCACCTACGGCAACGATTACAAGGAGGTCCATCGCGTCAACGGCACGATGATCAACGAGGGCAAGCTGGCCGCGGAATTCCTGACCAAGCAGGGCTACAAGAAGTTCGTCATGATTCACGACACCACGGACTACGGTAAAGGCCAGTTCAAGTATTTCTCCGAGTATCTGAAGCCGACGGGCGGCGAGAACCTGGCGACCTTTCCTGTGAGCCCGGACCAGCAAGACTTCACCGCAGAACTCACCAAGATCAAGGAACTGAAGCCCGATGTGATCTTGGTTGGCGGCTTGACGCCGCTCGGCGTCCGCCTGCGGTCGCAGATGGATCGCGTGGGCGTTCAGGCCCAGTTCGCAGGCGTCTCCGGCATCATGACGGCAGGCTACATTGGGGGCGCCGGTGCGGCGAGCGAAGGGACGATCTCCTTCCACAATGGTGCACCGCTGAGCAAGTATGCCGAGGGGCAGGCCTTCCAGGAGGCGTACACCAAAGCTGGTTTCCGCGAAGATCCGGATGCCTACGGGCCGTTTGCCTACTCGGCCGCGAACCTGATCATGGACGCGATCGAAAAGGTCGGCCCGGACCGCAAGAAGGTGAAGGCCGAACTGAACGGAACGAAGGGCTACAAGGCGCTCGTCGGTGAGATCAACTTCGACGACCACCGTCAGAACATCATGAGCGCGAACGTCTACGTCGCGCAGGGCGGGAAGTGGGTCTATTGGCCGGATAGCGACTACGCGGCCGGCAAAAAGAAGCTCGCAAAGGACTGACGATCGGACGGCCGCCGCGCGCACAGGCTGCGCGGAGGCCATCGCCCTCACGAACATCGGAATCGTGCGATGGACTTCGGAATACTGGCGCAGCAGCTGTTCAACGGCGTGATGCTGGGCGTCATCTACGCGATGATCGCCGTCGGCTTCTCGCTGTTCTTCGGCGTGCTCGACGTCATCAAGTTTTCCCACGGCGACGTCGTAACGGTCGGGGCGTTTTCCAGCCTCGGCGCTATCGGGCTCGTCGGCGGACTGGTCGCACTTCCCCCGCTCGTCGCGCTGGGGACGGGCATCGCCGCGGCCATCGCCATCGGTAGTCTGGTCGGAGCGTTGATCGGCCGCTTCCTCATCCTGCCGCTGCGCCAGGCACCCGCGGTCAACGTGCTGCTCGCGACGCTCATGGCGGGTACCGTGCTTCGCGAGGCGATCCGACTGGGCGTTCCCAACGGCGGCAATCCGAAGCCATTCCCGGCGTTGCTGCCTGCCGGATCGATCCGGCTCGGCTCCTTCAGCGTTGGTTTCGACAGCGTCATCATCCTGTGTGCGGGGCTGGCGCTGGTATTCGCGACGCACCTTCTGATTTCGCGGTCCCCGATGGGATTGGCCATCCGCGCCGTGGCGCAGGACGGCGAAGTGGCCCGGCTCGCGGGCGTCGATTTCCAGCGGGTCGTCCTCGGCACGTTCGCCCTCGGTTCCGCGCTTGCGGCCTTCGCTGGCTGCATGCTCGGGCTCTACTACCGGGAGATCAACTTCAACATGGGACTTCTTCTCGGTGTCATCGGATTCGCTTCCGCCGTCGTTGGGGGACTCGGAAGTCTGCTCGGACCGATCATTGGCGGCTTCCTGTTCGCCGGCGTGCAGACGCTGGTTGTCGTGGCGCTGCCGTTCTCGAGTGCCTACAAGGATGTAATCGCCTTCGCCGCCGTGATTGTGCTGATCGGGCTGTTTCCTACCGGCCTGATCGCCGAGCGCAGAAGCGAGCGGGTGTAGGATGAGCAGCATTCCGGCGCCCGCGCCATCCCTGCCCCTGATGATGCGGCTTCAGCGTTTCCCGCGCGCGGTCGCGGTCTTCACCGTGCTGCTTCTTCTCGGAGGTGGAGCGCTTGTGATCCATTCGGAATCGCAGGCGCAGGTGCTCGGCATGCTGGCCGCATTCCTGGTCGTTTTCGCGCTCGCCGACAAATCGGCGGCGGGCAGGGAGATCGCGGCGATCTGCGGCGATTTCAGCGGGTTCGGCAATACGGTCGCGATGATCGGCGCCTTGACGATCGCCGTTGTCTTCAGAGGAGAGCACTATACGCTATTGATGCTGTCGACGGTCGCCCTGTTCGCGACGGCATGCGTTGGTCTGAACATCCAGCTCGCGTTCGCCGGCATCGTCAATTTCGCTGGGGCCGCCTTCTTCGTGATCGGATCGTACGCGGCCGCGGTGCTCACGACATATCCAGGCCTGCCTCATCTGGCGATCCTGGCGATCAGCGGTCTGGTCACCGGCGCGCTGGGCCTCGTCCTGCTGCTTCCCGTCCTTCGCACGCGCGGACACTACGCGGCGCTGGTGACCATGGCGTTCGGGCTTCTCCTCCGCACCTTCCTCGAAGTGAACGACACCCTCGGGGGACCGCAGGGAATGAAGATCAAGGGCTTTTCGGTCTGGGGCTTCGACTTCAGCCGGACAACATCAATCGGCTCGTGGGAGGTGTCGTTCTACTTCCCTTATGCGATTCTCGCGATCGTCCTGTTCGCGCTTGCGTTCACTTTCGCCAAGCGCCTCGAGGCCTCCTGGATCGGGGTCGCGCTGGACGCCGTCCGCAGCGACGAAACGGCCGCATCGGTGTTCGGGCTTTCGATCGTGCGCTGGAAGGCCGTCGCGTTCATCCTGGGCAACGCCATCGTGGGCGTCGCCGGTGCCGTCTACGGCATGATGAACGGCTTCGTCACCCCGAACGGAGCGGGTCTGGGCGAATCGCTCCTGATGCTGTCGATCGTCGTGCTCGGCGGGTTGGGAAACATGTGGGGCGCGGTCGTCGCCGCCTGCATCATCATCGTCCTGCCCGAGAAGCTGCAGGCGATCCAGGAGTATCGCCTGCTCATTTTTGCCGTGCTGGTGCTCTGCATCCTGCTCTTCAGACCGTTCGGCATTCTCCCGCGGCCGCTCCGCGACTTTTCCCGCTTTTCCGCGGGGCGGGAGGAGGGGCTGTGACCGGAGCTCTGCTCGCCTGCACGGGCCTGACGATGCGTTTCGACGGCCTCGTCGCGCTGGACCGTCTCGATTTTACACTCGACTGCGGCGAAACCGTAGGTCTCGTCGGACCCAACGGCTCCGGAAAGACGACGTTCTTCAACGTCGTCACGGGTCTCTATCGCCCGACTGCCGGAACCGTCCGTCTGGGAGACCTCGATCTCTTCGCCAAATCGCCCCAGACGATCGGGCAGGCGGGCATCGTCCGGACATTCCAGCGGTCCCGCCTCATGCTCGAACAGAGCGCGTTCGACAACATCGTGGTCGGCAAACTCACGTCTCTCGATCTCGGTCTGACGACGAACATCTTCCGCCGTGGACGCTGGCGGGCCGAAGTCGACGCCTCGATCCGCGAGGTCCGGTCGCTCGCTCACCGCTTCAATCCTGTGATCGCCGACCGTCTGTTCCAGCCCGCCGGCTCGTTCACGATGATCGACCGGCGGCGCATCGAGATATGCAGGGCTCTGATAGCCAAGCCGCGCGTGCTGTTGCTGGACGAACCGTCGGCCGGCATGACCCACGACGAGACCCGGCAACTGATGGGCGATCTTCTGGCGTTCCGCGCCGAGCTTCCGGAACTCGCCGTGGTTCTGGTCGAGCACGAGATGGACGTGATCCGCAGGGTATCCGACCGCTGCGTCGTGCTGAATTTCGGCCGCAAGATATTCGAAGGGGCGTTCGACGCGCTGATGGCGGACCGTGACGTGCAGACGGCCTATCTGGGAGAAGACGCATGAGGACCGCTTCCGAGAGCTCCCGCAAGCTATCGGTCATTGGCGTCACGGCAGGTTACGACAAGGCCGATGTCCTGAGGAACGTGACCGTGGAGGCGAAGCCCGGCCAGGTCACGTGCATCCTCGGGGCCAACGGCGCCGGCAAGAGCACACTGATCCGGACCATCCTTGGACTCAACCGGGCGCAGAAGGGCGAGATCTACTTCGGAGGCGACGCGATAGTGCGCATGCCCACGCATCGGATCGCCGCCCTCGGAATCGCGACCGTGCCGGAGGGCAACCGCGTCCTTCCGAAGATGACGGTGGCGGAAAATCTCAAGGTGGGCGGCCTGCTCATTCGGGACAATGCCCGCGTCGCGGCCCGGATGGAGGAGCTCTTCGAGACGTTTCCGAGGCTCAAGGAAAGGTCCAGGCAGCTCGCCGGAACGTTGTCCGGCGGAGAGCGCTCGATGCTGTCGATCGCTCGCGGCCTGATGACGGATCCGGAACTGGTTGTCTTCGACGAGCCGTCGCTCGGTCTCTCGCCGCTGTTCGTGTCGGAGGTGTTCGCGATCGTGAAGAGGCTCAAGACCGCTGGGCTTTCGATCCTGCTGGTCGAGCAGAACGTCCGGCAGACGCTACGGGTGGCGGACTACGGCTACGTACTCGTTCAAGGCCAGGTAATGGCCGAGGGAGATGCCGAAACGCTGATGCAGAACCCAGAACTGCACAGAGCGTATTTCGGCGTCCATTAAGGGAGAGAGCAGGGACATGACCATCCAGATCTACGAGCGGGTCAATCCGCTGCGAAAGCCAAAGGGGTTTGAACCGGTCGTTCAGCGCTGGTCGACCGCGTTCGTGAACGGCTGCGACGAAATCTGCGTCGCTTTCCATGGCGTTCAGGGAAGGTCGGCGGAGGACGTGCATGCATCGCCGTTCTTCCGGTGGATCGAAGCGGCCCTCGTCCTGCGCAACGGCCCGACCGTCCACGATCACGCGTGGTTCGTCGATCAGAACGGCCTGTACACCCATATCGTGGCCGCATATTGGGTCGACCGGCAGAAGCGCGACGACTGGTTGGCCGACCCCCATGTGAAATCCTGGTGGGGCGACGAGGCGCGCCTGGCCGAGCCGACCGGCTATTTCCGCGAAAGCATCACCGTTCCCGTCGACCGGCAGGAGAGTATCTACTGGCAGGACTATCCCGCCGGGCTGATGCTCTCCAAGGAAGTCGCGATCTATCCGACGCCTTATTGCGGCTATTACGGCGCGATGCGGGACCGAATACCGCTGGCTGCGGCCGACAAGCTGGAGTCGCCGATGCCCGATCTGCCGGCTCCGCAGGCGAGGGCGACGAAGGGGGCTCGCTGGCGCATCGTCACCCCGGAAAATCTCGCCATCATCCGGTCGGCGGCCTTCTGGGGGCGCTGCGATCCGTCCCAGACGGACGACTATATGCGCGAACTGCGCGCTCCTCTTCTGCGCGGTATGGATTTCCTCAAGGAGAGCCCCACGGCCACGGGGTGCGCTTCGCTACGTTTTCAGCAGACCTGCGACGTCGCCGGGCAAGCCGTGCTCGAGACGCACGCGCTGGGCTACTTCCTGTCGCTCAAGCACATGGAGAACTGGGCCGAGCATCACGCGTCGCACGAAGCGATCTTTTCGGCGGCGATCGCGCGCTACCGCAAGTACGGTAAGGCCAATCAGTTGCGGACGTGGCACGAGGTGTTCGTCATTCCGAAGCAGGGGAACGTCTTCGAGTACGTGAACTGCACGCCGGGGACGGGTCTCTCGAGCTACTTCGATGGCGAGAAGCTGTCCGCCTGACATTCACGACATACCAATTGAAACGAGAAAAAGTCATGTCTTCACCGGTCAAGGTCGCCGCGGTCCATGCCGCTCCCGTGTTTCTCGATAGGGCGGCCACTACGGCGAAAGCCGTTTCGATCATCCGCGAAGCCGCGAAGGCCGGAGCGCAACTGATCGCGTTCCCGGAAACCTACATTCCCGCTTTCCCTGTCTGGGCCGCTCTCTGGGCGCCGATCGACAACCACGATCTGTTCGTGCGCATGGCCGAGCAGTCCGTCGCCGCAAACGGTCCCGAGATTGCCGCCATCCGGAACGAGGCACGCACGCTCGGAGTCACCGTCTCGATCGGGATCAGCGAGAGCTCGCCGGTCAGCGTGGGGCTGATCTGGAACAGCAACATCATGATCGGCCCCGACGGAAACGTGCTCAATCATCACCGGAAGCTGGTGCCGACCTTCTACGAAAAGCTCGTATGGGCCGCCGGCGACGGCGAAGGTCTACGGGTCGTCGATACCCCGGTCGGGCGCGTCGGAAACCTCATCTGTGGGGAAAACACCAACCCTCTCGCCAGGTACACCCTGATGGCTCAGGCCGAGCAGGTCCACATTTCGAGTTGGCCACCCATGTGGCCGACCCGACGGCCCAAAGGCGGAGGAAACTTCAACAACGTCGCCGCCAATCGCATCCGTGCCAGCGCGCACTCGTTCGAGGCGAAGGCGTTCGGCATCGTCACCGCCGGCTACATGGACAAGGCGTTGCGCGACTTCCTCATAGAACGGGATTCAACCGTCGCAGACGTGATCGACGCGACGCCCCGCGCGGTGAGCTTCTTCGTCGATCCGACTGGCGAAACCCTGGGAGACACGCTGCAGGACGAGGAGGGCATCGCATACGCCGAGTTCGATCTGCGCCGCTGCATCGAACCCAAGCAGTTCCACGACGTGGTCGGCTACTACAACCGGTTCGACGTCTTCGATCTGACCGTCAGCCGAAAGCGTCTGATGCCGGCGACCTTCGTCGATACGCCAACCGAGATGGGCGCGATCGAGATGGGTGAACGTCTCCAGACATCCCCCGATATCCAGCCAGCAAGCTGATCCGTCGATCCGACAGGTCACAACGAGAGGAGGCCGCATTGCGCAATGAATTTCGCGATCGACTAAGCCGGTTCCGGGGCTGCTTCTGCTGTGCCCCGGCCCAAGCGTCCCGGACGACGGTTGAACAGGCGGTGGCGAACGGTATCGAGGAGGCGCTCCTGCACGGCTTGTTCCCGGAACCGGTTCTGCGACGGCAGCTTCTGAAATCGGTCGGGGCCGCGACCCTTTTGGGGGCCCTGGGCACCATCCTCCCGGTGTCGACCCTGCAGGCCATCGCGCAGGAGAAGAAGCCGCTCGAAAAGACCAAACTCAACGTCGGCTTCCTGGCCATCACGTGCGCTGCGCCGCTGATCTACGGCGAACAGATCGGCTTCTACGCCAAGGAGGGTCTCGCGGTCTCGCTGCAAAAGATCGCCGGCATCGCCCTGATCAGGGACAAGATGTTGAACGGCGAGCTCGATGTCTCGCAACAGGTCATGCCGGTGCCATTGACGATGACGGCAGGTCTCGGTGGCAACCAGCAATCCATCAAGATCCTGACCATTCTGAACCAGAACGGCAACTCGCTCGTCCTCGCGATGAAACACCGGGACAATCGCGATCCGAAGAATTGGAAAGGAATGACGTTTGCCATTCCCTTCGACCAGAGCCATCAGGCCTTGCAGTTGCGCAATTATCTCGCCGCCCACGGACTGGATCCCGACAACGACGTTAAATATCGAGTGGTGCCGCCCACGGAATACGTTTCGAATCTGCGGGTCGGCAGCATCGATGGTTTCTTCGGCGGCGAGCCGGGCGGGCAGCGGGCCGTGTTCGAGGGGGCAGGCTTCATCCACCTCATTTCGCGCGAAATATGGGACGGGCACCCGTGCTGCGCGGTATCGGCGGCGGAAAGCTGGATAACGCAGAACCCGAACACCTTCATGGCCTTCTACCGGGCGATTGTTGCGGCCAGCCTTCACGTCTCCGACGACCGAAACCGGGTTGGAATGGCGAAGGTCCTGTCGCAGCCGCAGTACCTGAACGCGCCCGAAGTCGTCATCGACCAGGTCATCACGGGGCGGTACGCGGACGGGTTGGGAGCGATCAAGGAGGATCCGAAGCGCGTCGATTATCGGCCATTTCCGCAATACTCGGCCGCCGTCTGGCTGATGACGCAGTTGAAGCGATGGAAGATGCTCAAGGAGGACATCGACTACAAGGCTCTCGCGGAGAAGGTGATGCTGGCGACCGACGCGGCGCGGATCCTCAAGGAGGAGGGTGTCGAGCCTCCGCCGATCGTGTTCGGCAAGGAGCGGATTTTCGGTCGCGAGTTCGACTCCGCGAAGCCGGAGGAATATCTGGCGACGCTGCAGAAGACATGAGTTTAAGGCCATTCGCGAAGGACAGCAGAACGCTTCAGGAAGGCATTTTGAACGCGGAGATTGCCGAAACGACGGTCTCCGAAGCTGCCTTGGCGCTGTTGGCCGCCGGGTGACGGGAGGCTAGGATGTCGATATCGTCGGCTGGCCCGCATTTTGTCGGGGCGCCTATTCGAGTGGATCGAGGCACGGGCGGCCGCATTGTTCGACTGGAATGATCTCGTATTCTTTCTGGAACTTGCCCGACAGGGGCGGCTGGCGCCGGTCGCCCGCCGGTTGAAGGTCGATCATACGACGGTAAGCCGCCGGATCGCGGAGCTCGAAAAGGATCTTGCCGTCAAGCTCTTCGATCGCAACCGGGACGGCTTCGTGCTGACGGAGCGGGGACATCGTCTGTTCGACATCGCCGAACGCATCGAACAGGAGGCCTCGGCCGTCGAGCCGGCGATGGGAGCGGACAATGCGACTGCAGCGGGCCGGGTCCGTGTCGTGACGATGGAGGGTATCGGAGCCTTTTTTCTTGCTCAGCGCTTCGCCGAGCTCGCGGTTCAAAGTCCCGGCATTACTGTCGAACTGGTGACCGAACGGCACATCATCAGCCTCACCAAGCGCGAAGCGGACATCTTTATCAGCTTCGTGCATCCCGCGGGAGCGAAACTCGAGGTCAAGAAGCTCGGATCGTTCCGTCTAGCGCTCTACGCCAGTCAAGCCTACCTCGCCCAGCGCGGCGCGCCGAGGGACCGGGACGAACTGGCGGCCCATACCTTCGTGGACTACGTGGAGGATCTGATCGCGATCCAGCCCGTTCACTGGTTGCTCGACGTGCTGGATCCCACCAACGTGGTTTTCAGATCGTCGAGCATGCACGCGCAGCAGCAGGCCATCGCTGCGGGAGCCGGCATCGGTTTGCTGCCCTTGTTCTCTGCGAAGACCGATCCCAGGCTGATCCCGGTGCTTCCCGATCAGGTGAAGGTCTATCGGGACGTCTTCCACTCGGTTCACGAGGACCTGCAGTTCCTGGCGCGCGTTCGGACCGTGAGCCGTCACCTATCGCGCATCTTCGAGCGGGACAACGCCTACCTCAACGAGTTCTAGTTTTCTCGTCTATGCGACCGCTCCTTCTCGGTTGGTCATCGGCCGGCGTCGGCTCCATCGCGCAGTTGCTACGGAAACATTGGATGTCTGAAGCGTTCGAATATAAGGTCAAAGGCTTCTTCGCGCGGATCCCGTCAGAACCCCACAAGCTGATCGAGCGGACGACGCCGACGAAGGATTGTATCGTTCTCTGCCACCTGGGCGTCTTGGAGGTGAGCGACGGTGATGCGTGGGAGATCGAGATCGCCGGCATGATCGGCCGCCCAATGCGCGTCACCGTGCGGGATCTCAAGCGGATGCCGAAGGTAACCGTCGCCTCAGTGCACCAATGCGCGGGAAGCCCGTTGGCTCCGGACAAGCCGACGCAGCGTGTTTGCAACGTGATATGGGGCGGCGTGCGTCTGGACGATGTCCTCCAACGCGTCGAACCGGACCCGGAGGCTACCTTTGTCTGGTCCGTCGGTGCGGACGCGGGTGAGTTCGGCGGCGCGGATTGCGGGCACTACACGAAGGATCTCCCTCGCTCGCGCGTGGGGGCCGAGGTCCTCCTGGCCTACGAAATGAACGGCGAGCCTCTGTTACCGGAGCACGGTCATCCGCTGCGGCTGGTCGTACCGGGATTCTATGGGACCAACAGCGTGAAATGGCTCCGGAGGATCGAGCTTCGCAAAGAGCGCGCTCCTGGTCCCTTTACGACACGTTGGTACAACGATGTCGTCGCCGAGGGCGTGACGCGCCCGGTCTGGAACATCGCTCCGCAATCGGTGATCGTGTGGCCTGTGCCCGGGACTTCGCTCGAGCGGGAGGCCGTCGTTCGGGCATCAGGTTGGGCGTGGGCGGATGGCGGCGTGGCCGGCGTGAAGATCAGCCTGGATGAGGGGCTTTCCTGGAAGGCCTGCGCCGTCGAAAAGCCTACCGGCCATTCGTGGACGCAATTCATGTGCGACTTCGAGGCGGCGGCGGGACAACAAAGCATCGTTTCCCGCGCGACCTCCCGTTCCGGCGAGAGTCAGCCGGACGACGGAAAGAGAAATGCTCTCTATCGCGTTCCTTTCACGGTCGTATGAGACCTATGACGCTTCGCGTCGCCGCATGTTATCGGCGTACGGATTGACCCCCGATCGGCGCCGAAGGTTGACCCCGCCCAACACCGCCCAATTCCTTGAACCATCACCGGAATGCCCATCACGTGTGGGTTCAATGTTGGAAGCCGATGGGGGCACGGCGCTTATTTACAACCGCGTCAGGTGCGCTAAGGGATACCTCTGGCCAAACGGCGCCATCAGCGTGGCCGCTCCTGCCTCCCCCCCTTGGCCGCTTCGGCCCTCTTCGTCGAGCAGGCGTTCCGCGCATGCTGGTCCCCCTCAACATGTCGAATAAGGGCTCAAGCATGTCCAGCTCCACGGCCCAATGCACGAATAACTGCGCTACCGGCTTAGCGGCGCGCCACGGAGACAGCACTATGGCCGAGGTGCGGATCTTTTCCTACTTGCCCAATCCTCGTGTTTGGAAGGCGGTCATCGCCGCGCGCATCGGCGGCGTCGCGTTGGAGGTGCGGGGCGCCGCGGGCGCAGAACTCGTGGACTGGCTTTGGGATTTTGACGCTCGCCCGCTGAGCGAAGTGCCCGCAGAGGAACGCTCAGCCGCGGAGCGGGTGGGCCGCATCGGGTTCAAGGGCCGCAAGCTCTACAAGACCGACGCCTTCCTTGCGGCGCAGCCGTTCGGGACGGTCCCCGCGGGTTTCAGCGGGGACGGATAAGTCGGCATTTTCGAGTCCAGCAGCATCATGCGCGCGGTCGCCCGCCAGGCGGAGCGGAGCGGTCTATATGGCCACGATCCATTCGAGGCCTCGCGGATTGACAGCTTTCTGGATGTCAGTCTGGTGTTCGGCCGCGATGCGCAGATCTACCTGCTCGCCATGCAAGGCTCCGAACTTGCCGCGGATGTCCACGCTCGCGCCGACGAAGCTTTCACGACCTACATGGCCGGGATCGACCGGGCCCTGCGGCCTGCGCGCCAAGCCCTGGTCGGCGAGGGGGTGAGCCTGGCCGACATCTGCTTTATTCGATTAGTTCGTTGAGTTCGTCTTGTGTGGGCCGTCGGTCGCGCTCTTTGCTCTTTCCAACCAAATTGAGGTGACTTAACGCGACGCGTGCGAGGCGGGCTTCCTCGGCTTAAACCTCGATACCGTGCACCGCGGCGGCATGAGTTATGATTGTCCGGATGAAAGATAAATCGATGGCCAACGTTGCAGGGCCAGCGCCTTCCTTGGCGCGCTTTCTTCCGAATTCGATCAGCCGTTCTCGATCGAGCGCGGGAAGCTTCACGCTGCCGAGCTCAGTCTTGAGCGACGCCATCACAGCAGCTTTTGACCGGCGAGGGGGTTTTCCAACTTCATGCATGTCTTCATCGTGCAGGTCGATCAGATCGCCAAACGTGCGAACGTTCCGCGCCACGCGTGGCTTGGACGATCCGTTGCGGTCGATATTGCGCTCCATCTCGAGCGCCCATTCTTCGCCGTCCTTACGCCGTCGGAATGTCTCGGCCACATAGCGGGTAATCCGGCGGACCTGGACGCGCCAGTTCCCAGATGCCATTTGTGTGAAGGTCGCCACGCGTGTGCACTCCGACTTTCGTGTGCACTATGTGTGCACTGAGAGGTCAAAACGGGTACAAGCGTGTGCAATTTCGTCTAGTTTGGAGTGCACACGTTCGCTATTCATCCCATTGAAGAGTAAGATAAACTATTGAAATATCAGGACTATCGCTTTTCCGTGGCACCCATGATGGATTGGACCGACCGGCATTGCCGGGTGTTCCACCGTCACCTGACGCGGCGGGCGCTGCTCTATACGGAGATGCTGACGACTGGCGCCATCATTCATGGTGACCGGGAGCGGCTGCTTGGGTTCAACGTGGTCGAGCACCCGGTCGCGCTTCAGCTCGGCGGGTCGGATCCGCGCGAGCTGGCGCTGGCCGCGCGGGTCGGTGAGGAGTTCGGTTACGACGAGATCAACCTCAATGTCGGCTGCCCCTCCGACCGCGTGAAGGACGGCCGTTTCGGCGCTTGCCTCATGGCAGCGCCTGATCTCGTGGCGAGGTGCGTCGAGGCGATGAAGCGTGCGGTTGCCGTGCCCGTGACGGTGAAGTGCCGCATCGGGATCGACGACCAGGATCCGGAAGTCGCGCTCGACAACCTTGCACGCGCGGTCGTTGCCTCCGGCTGCGATGCGCTGATCGTGCATGCCCGGAAAGCTTGGCTCAGCGGTTTGTCACCGAAGGAGAATCGCGACATCCCGCCGCTCGATTATGATCGCGTCTATCGCCTCAAGCGCGCGATGCCCGATGTGCCTGTCATCATCAACGGCGGCATCCTCGGTGTCCATGAGGCAAAAGCGCATCTCGATCACGTTGACGGTGCGATGCTCGGACGGGCCGCCTATCAGGAGCCGTGGCGGCTGCTCTCGGTCGATACCGACATTTTCGGCGAGGCGGCGCCGCATGCCTCGATGCAGGATGCGCTCGAAGCGATGATGCCCTACATCGAACGACAGCTCGCGCGCGGCACGCGGCTGCACTCCATGACGAGGCATTTCGTCGGCGCATTCCACGCCGTGCCCGGCGCGCGCGCCTTTCGCCGGCATCTTGCCGAGCAGGGGGTGAAGCCGGGCGCCGGCCTGGAGGTGCTGCGCGATGCGATTGCGCGTGTCGGTGCGCCCGCGCCGGCAGAGGCGGCGGCCTAGCCGTAGTTGCATGACGAGGCGGATTGCAAAGGTCTAGTCGACCGCGATGCGAGAGCGGCGGTGACTGGTCTGGAGTTCCGGATAACCGGTGAGCATCAGCTTGTCGGCGCGCACGCCCCAGCTCTCCAGGCGGTCCAGGAAGCTCATGCCGAGCAGGTTGGTCTTCATCTGCCCGCGCTGCACGACGAGGGCCGGCACCGATTTTTCGACGAGGTGCCCGACGGAGAGGCGGTCGATCGTGAGGCGGGCCGCCTTGGTGTGACCGCCCGCGGTTTCGAGATCGACGTCGTATTCGAGCATCTCGAGCGGCAGCCCGATCGCTTTGGCGGTTTCCCAGGTCAGCACCACCGAGGTCGCGCCGGTGTCGATGACCATCGGTGCGGCCACGCCGTTGATCTTCGCGCGCAGCGCGAATTCGCCGCCCTGGCCGCGCTGAATCTGCACGGCGGGCGCGGGCGCTGCGGTCTGCGTGCGAAAGATATGCGAGACCTTGCTGCTCGCGCGTGCGATCTGGTCGGAATCGCCATAGGCGACGACGGCACCTGCCGTGCAGGCGAGCATGATGAGAACGAGCAGGAAGCGAATCATTGCGCACCTCCCGATGCGCTCAGGCCGGTCAGGTCCGTTCCGGCGATCCCGCGATCGGCGCAAGTCCAGCCTGATTCATGCGCGCTGCCAACAGCGCCATGACCGCGAGCCGTTCCGCGCTCTCCATGGCGTGCCAGCGCGCGATCTCCGGCAATGTGCGTCCGCAGCCGAAGCACAGCCTGGTCTTGGGATCGATCATGCAGACGGCCACGCACGGCGTTTCTTTGCTCATTCGGACATAGTGGCGGATGGTCGGGCATGTCTGCAAGCATCTCGTTACGAGCCCGTACCTGCGCTCATGATCGGCTTGCGACGGGGCCGGCGCTTCTCGTCCGCTACCGCGGAACTCTCGGGCTGGAGCGGCGGAGAATCATCCGACATCGGCGCCAGCGCGCTCATCACGCGCTCGGGCGGGAAGGTGACGATCACTTCGGTGCCGATGCGCAGCTTCGATTTCAGCGTGAACGTACCGCCATGCAGGTCGATCAGATTCTTGGCGATGGGCAGGCCGAGACCAGCGCCCTGTTCGGCCGACTTGATCGAGTTGGAGCCTTGGCCGAACGAGGCCAGCACGACCGGAATCTCGTCCTCGGGGATTCCGGAGCCGGTATCCTTCACCGAGAGATATTGTCCGCCTGAGGCCGTCCAGCCGGCCTTGAGCCAGATCTCGCCGCCCTGCGGAGTGAACTTGATCGAGTTGGAGAGCAGATTGAGCACGACCTGGCGGATCGCGCGCTCGTCGGCCCACAGCCGCGGCATCGCCTGCTCGAACACCTCGTGGATGGTGATACCGCGGCTCGAGGCGCGCAGCTTCATCAGATGATGGCAGTCGGCGACAATGCCGACCAGCGAGACCGCTTCCTCATTGAGCTCGTAGCGGCCGGCCTCGATCCGCGACAGATCGAGAATCTCGTTGATGAGGTTGAGCAGGTGAACGCCGGAATTGTGGATATCGGCCGAGTACTCCTTGTAGACCGGCACGGCATGCGCGCCGAAAATCTCGCTCTTCATCACCTCGGAGAAGCCGAGGATCGCATTGAGCGGCGTCCGCAGTTCGTGGCTCATCTGCGCCAGAAAGCGCGACTTGGCCACATTGGCGGATTCAGCGCGGTGGCGCGCTTCGTCCGAGATCGCCTTGGCTTGTTCGAGCTCGCCGATCAGCGCGTCCTTCTCGGCGCGCGCCTCCAGCGTGGCGAAGGTCGAAGAGTGCAGGCGATGTGCCAGCAGCACGAAATAGCCTTCGGCGGCGACGGCGAGCGCGGCCAGGATGTAATTATCCAACGAGCCGGTCATCACGAAGCTCAGCGCCATCGCGACGGCGACCGGTGCAGTGGCGGCGAGGGCGGCGATCGGCAGATTGGCGGCCAGCATGCTCGATACTGCGATCACCAGCAGCATCAGGAACATCATCAGCGATTCCGTGATCATGTCGAGCACGGGATGGATCAGGATCGCCATCCAGCAAAGGCCATAGAGCAGGTCGAGCACGACGAAGCGTGTCTGCCATGCGCGCGTTGCCGCGGGCGAGGCGGGCTCGGCCAGGAAGCGGTGGCAGCTGCGGATCATCGCGGCATGGATGCAGAGCATGCCGGCGGTCCAGGCCGCGGCCGGGATCGGCTGCATCCACAGCCCAAACAGCACGCCTGTCGCGACCACAAGCAGCATCACGACATAGGAGGCCGACAGCCGCGTCTGGGCGTAATGGCGCAGCATTTCGGCGTCGAAAGCCGGCCGGGTTCCACTGGTCGACGTTAACTTATCGCGCGCCTCGCGCACCCGTTGTGCCGCAGCCCGGCGATGGCTCGCCGACGGCACGCTCACCGGCTCGGCCGGAAGCTGCACAACCTCGGGCTTTTCAGCGGGTTTACTCATCGCACAACAACAATTCCTGCCCGCGCGGGGCGGGCCTTCTGCATTGTCTATCTCTGGCAAGAAATCCTTAAGAGGTGACTTAAGGAGCTAAAGAATTACGTTAACCCGGCGTTAATTTTGGATCCGGCGTGAGCCGCTCAATGCAGCGCCGCGTGCTGTGCGATGTACACCACGGCTCCCGCCAGATAGCCGGCGAGCGCCGGGAGGGCGATGCGACGGGCGTACCAGAGGAACTCGATGCGCTCGAGCCCCATGGCGGCGACGCCCGCGGCCGAGCCGATGATCAGGATCGAACCGCCGGTGCCGGCGCAATAGGCGATGAACTCCCAGAGGAAGCTGTCGGGTGGATAATGCCCCACGTCGTACATTCCCATCGTCGCGGCGACCAGCGGCACGTTGTCGATGACTGCGCTGAGCAGGCCGAGCACGATCACGATGATGTCCTGTCGGCCGATCGCGGTATCCAGCGATTTGGCCAGCATGGAGAGCAGGCCGGCATGTTCGAGGCAGGCGACCGCGAGCAGGATGCCGAGGAAGAAAACGATCGAGCCCATGTCGATCCGCGTCAGCGCATTCGCAAGCGTGAGCGGACCGCGGACATGCTCATCCTTGTCGCGATGAACGATCTCGCCGACCAGCCACACGAGGCCAAGCCCGAGCAGGACGCCCATGAAGGGCGGCAGGTGCGTGACCGTCTTGAAGGCGGGTACCGCGATCAGTACGCCGAGTCCGAGATAGAACATCACGTTCCGCTCGAACGGATCGACGCCCTGCAATCCGTCCTCTTTCGGCGGCGTTGCGATGGTCTTGCCCTTGAGCGAAAAGCTGATGAATGCGAGCGGCACCAGCAGGTTGAGCAGGGAGGGCAGGAACACCCCGCCCATGATTTTCAGGGGCGAAATCTGTCCGCCGATCCACAGCATGGTCGTGGTGACGTCGCCGATCACAGTCCATGCACCACCGGCATTCGCGGCGATGACGATGAGGGAGGCGAACAGCAGGCGGTCGTCGCGCTTGGCGATCAACCGCTGGATCAGCGAGACCATGACGATGGTGGTGGTCAGATTGTCGAGGATTGCGCTGAGGAAGAAGGTCACGAAGCCGATCAGCCATATCAGACGGACCTGGCTGGTCGTGCTGATGCGGGACGTGATGACCTCGAATCCGTCATGGGCGTCGATCACTTCGACGATCGTCATCGCGCCAACCAGGAAGAACACGATCTGCGCGGTGGCGGCGACGGACTCATCAAGCTGACGGCCGACCAGCGTATGATCGCCGGTCGCGAGCGCGTAGATTGTCCAGAGCACGCCTGCGCCGAGTAGCGCAGACGCGCTCTTGTTCACCCCGATGGGATGCTCGAGCGCGATCGCCGCATAGGCGAGGACGAAGATTGCGGCGAGTGCGATCAGCAAGGCAGGATCACTTCGTCAGGTGTCAGCGATTGAGGCGCGCGAGCAGGCTCGACGTATCCCAGCGCTTGCCACCCATCTTCTCGACCTCCGCGTAGAACTGGTCGACCAGCGCGGTCACCGGCAAATTGGCGCCATTGCGCCGGGCTTCCGCCAACGCGATCGAGAGATCCTTGCGCATCCATTCGACCGCGAAGCCGAAATCGTATTTGTCCTCGTTCATGGTCTTGTAGCGGTTTTCCATCTGCCAGGACTGCGCGGCGCCCTTTGAGATGGTTTCGATCACGGCGGCGACGTCGAGGCCACTTTTCTTGGCGAAGTGAATGCCCTCGGAGAGGCCCTGGACGAGGCCGGCGATGCAGATCTGGTTGACCATTTTGGTCAGCTGGCCGGAGCCGGCCGGCCCCAGCAATTTGCACATCCGTGCATAGGCCCCCGTGATGATCGGCTCGGCGCCGGAATAGGCGTCCTGCGTGCCGCCGCACATCACCGTCAGCACGCCGTTCTCGGCGCCGGCCTGGCCGCCGGACACGGGTGCGTCGATGAACTTGAAGCCGGCCTTGGTGGCGGCAGCATCGAGCTCACGCGCGACCTCGGCGGAAGCAGTGGTGTGGTCGACAAAGGTCGCACCCTTCTTCATGCCGGCAAACGCGCCGTCGGCACCGATCGTGACCGCGCGCAGATCGTTGTCGTTGCCGACGCAGCACATCACGAAATCCTGGCCCTCGGCTGCAGCCTTCGGGGTCGCTGCGGTCTTGCCGCCGAACTTGTCCGCCCACTCCTTCGCCTTGGCCGCGGTTCGGTTGTAGACGGTGACCTCATGGCCCCCTTTTTTCACGAGGTGTCCGGCCATGGGGAAGCCCATCACGCCGAGACCGAGGAAAGCGACTTTAGCCATCTGTGGTACCTTGTCCGTAGTTTGGGTTTTACGGTTCTTGCCGGGCGGGGGGCGCCCGGTTCCGCCATTGCGGCAGATCGGGCGCACCATAAACCCTTGAGGCCGGAGGGCAACGGCTTCGTTTGGCCCCCGCCTGTGCTAGGATGGCGGACCTAAGGACTTCAAAAAAAGGGAGCGAAGGCATGGGCGGCGTAAGCGTGGGCGTGCTCGATCATTTCAATATCCGGACCCGGAATCTGGCCGAGACCGTCCGCTTCTATGAGGACGTGCTGGGCCTGGAAAAGGGCGCCCGGCCGAATTTCGCCTTCCCCGGCGCCTGGATGTACAGCGAGGGTCAGCCGGTGGTGCACCTCGTCGATATTTCTCCGACTGCCGAGCCACAAAAGCCGGATTCCGGCGTTGTCCACCACGTCGCCTTCGCCAGCCGCGGGTTTGACGGCATGAAGCAGCGGCTGGCCTCAAAGGGGATGAAGTTCGACTCCCGCCAGGTGCCCGGCGGCGAGCTTTGGCAGATCTTCGTCCACGACCCCAACGGGGTCATGATCGAGCTCAACTACGAGGCGGCCCTGGAGCAGGGGGCGTCGCCCGCCGAGATGGCTGACGATATCGGCAGGCAGTAGCCTTTTGGGCGTTTCCGCTCTAATGGGGCATCTTGAATTCTAGGAGATGCGCTTTGAGCGTGACGCAGCAACAGGTTCTCGACAGCCTCGCCAGGATCAAGTCGCCCCGCGGGGTCGCGCTCACCAATGCCAGTGTGCTGAGCGCGATCAGCGCGGCCGACGGCAAGGTGTTCTTCTCGATCAATGTCGATGCCGCCGAGGCGCGAGCCTGGGAATCCGTCCGGGCCGAGGCCGAGGCCGCGGTCCGCGCCATTCCCGGCGTCACCACTGTGATGGTGGCGCTGACCGCCGAGCGCAAGGCCGGTGCGGCGCCACCACCGCCGCCAACTCCCAGCCGCGGTGCGCCAGGCGTGCAGCCGGTCCATGCCCACAAGCCGCCGCCGCAGGGCGGCGCCCAATCGCCGATGGCGCGGCAGTCCGAGATTCCGGGCGTCGCGGCCGTGATCGCGGTCGCCTCGGGCAAGGGCGGCGTCGGCAAGTCCACCACCGCTCTCAATCTTGCGCTGGGCCTGCGCGATCTCGGCCTCAAGGTCGGGCTGCTCGATGCCGACATCTACGGCCCCTCGGTGCCGCGGCTGACAGGCCTGCATGAGAAGCCGGAGCTGAACGACGAGCGCAAGATGATTCCGCTCAGGCGCTTTGGCCTGGCCATCATGTCGATCGGCTTCCTGGTGGAGGAAGAGACTGCGATGATCTGGCGTGGGCCGATGGTGATGTCGGCGGTGACGCAGATGCTGCGCGATGTCGCATGGGGCCAGCTCGATGTGCTCGTCGTCGACATGCCGCCAGGCACCGGCGATGCCCAGCTCACGCTGGCGCAGAACGTCCCCTTGAAGGGCGCCGTGATCGTCTCGACCCCGCAGGACCTGTCCCTGATCGACGCAAGGCGGGGGCTTGCGATGTTCAAGAAGGTCAACGTGCCCGTGCTCGGCATCGTCGAGAACATGAGCTATTTCCAATGTCCGCAATGCGGCACGAAATCCGACATTTTCGGCCATGGCGGCGCGCGCCACGAGGCCGAGAAGCTCGGGGTGCCGTTCCTGGGCGAGATCCCCCTGCACATGGCGATTCGCGCCACCTCGGACGCCGGCACGCCCGTTGTGGACAGCGAGCCGGACGGTCCCCATGCGGCGATCTACCGCGCCATTGCGGGGCAGGTGCGGGACCAGCTCAAGGGCGTCATCGCCGCGGCCTGAGCAGATCCAAGGCAATACCTTCAAGCCAACCCCTTCAAACCAATACTCTGGGGACATGCGACTTTCGTAGAGCCCTGTCATGCCAATGTCGCGTTTCGAAAGCGGGGCTTCCGTGTTAAAGGCCCACGGCAGTCAAGCCCCTTCGGTTCGACGCGGCCCAAGAACGCGTCGCCGGAATGAGCGGCAGCAAAGAGGAAGTTAGGGGAAACGCCCCAACAAGGAGAGACTGAAGATGAAGCGTCGTGATTTCCTGAAAGTGTCGGCAGCCGGTGCGGCGGCGACCGCCGCGGTGGCCTCGCCGGCGATCGCGCAGTCCTCGCCCGAGATCAAGTGGCGCCTGACGTCGAGCTTCCCGAAGTCGCTCGACACCATCTATGGCGGTGCCGAGCAGATGGCGAAATACGTCGCCGAGATGACCGACAACAAGTTTCAGATCCAGGTCTTCCAGGCGGGTGAAATCGTTCCGGGCCTGCAGGCGCTGGACGCGACGCAGAAGGGCACCGTCGAGATGTGCCACACGGTGTCGTATTATTACGTCGGCAAGGACCCGACCTTCGCGATCTTCGCGTCGGTGCCTTTCGGCCTGAACGCACGCCAGCAGAATTCCTGGCTGTACCAGGGCGGCGGCAACGAGCTCGCCAACGAGTTCTTCAAGAAGTCGAACGTGGTCGGCTTCCCCTGCGGCAACACCGGCACCCAGATGGGCGGCTGGTTCCGCAAGGAGATCAAGACCGTTGCCGACCTCTCGGGCCTCAAGATGCGCATCGGCGGCATTGCCGGCCAGGTGCTCCAGAAGGTCGGCGTGGTGCCGCAGCAGCTCGCCGGCGGCGACATCTATCCGTCGCTGGAGAAGGGCACCATCGACGCCGCCGAATGGGTCGGTCCCTACGATGACGAGAAGCTCGGCTTCGCCAAGGTCGCCAAGTACTATTACTACCCGGGCTTCTGGGAAGGCGGTCCCACCGTTCACGCCTTCGCCAACATCGACAAGTGGAACGAGCTGCCGAAGAACTATCAGGCGATCCTCACCAACGCGACCGTCAACACCAACACCTGGATGGCCGCGCGCTACGACATGGTGAACCCCGGCGCGCTGAAGCGTCTGGTCGCCGGCGGAACGCAGCTTCGCCCGTTCACCAATGAGGTTCTGGAAGCCTGTCTCAAGGCGACCAACGAATTGTGGGGCGAGATCTCGGCCAAGAATCCCGACTTCAAGAAATCGATCGATGCCATGCAGGCCTACCGCTCCGACGAATATCTGTGGTGGCAGGTCGCCGAATACACCTACGACAGCTTCATGATCCGCTCGCGCACCCGCGGCTGATCTTCGAACAAGTCGCAAGACGACACGCCCGGTCTCGTTCGCGAGGCCGGGCTTTTTCTTTGGGACGACGCGATCGGAACAGGCGAGGCGGAAGCCGCCGAGCGGCGTTGTCGCCGCGTACGGGCGGGGCCTCCAACAAAAAATCTGAAAAACAACCCCATGCACAGTAGACGAGGGATGAGAGGACAAGGCGTTGCGCGTGGAGCCAACAGCTTGATGCAATGGAGTTTATTGGCAGGCGGGCCCGAGCATCGCGCGGTCGATGGCAACTTCGCATTTTGGGAGCGAAAGCGGGAGGCGCACCAAGCGCGTGCTTCAGCGAGATCGTTTGACTCGTCGGGCAAAACAGTGGCATAAAGGCATTATCGCAAAATCCGAAATGAGCGCCTCGGCGGCTGGCCTGGGTTGACGATGAACTTCGATCCCGATGAGGTTCAACGCGCGCTGCGCAAGGCCTGGTCGTTGGCAACGGCCAGTCAATGGACGGCGAGCAATCCGGCGGCAGGGCAATGCAACGTCACCTCGCTGCTGATTCACGAGCTCTTCGGCGGCGACTTGCTGAAGACGCCGCTGCCGGCCGGCGACCATTTTTACAATCGCATCACAGGCCGGCGGTATGACTTCACGGCGAGCCAGTTCGATCAGCCGATTGCTTACAAGGATTTACCTGCAAGCCGTACCGATGGGGAACTGGGAGCGACAAGCGATGAGCTGGCCGAACTCAGAGCCGCTTTTCAGGAGCACCGTCCGAATTCAGGCTAGCGCATGGTAAGGCCGATATCGGCGACGTGAAACGGCCCTAGCAGACATTGGGCTCACCGAACCATCGCGCTGCGGCCTGCGAGGTTTCCTCCTCGTCAGGAGCCTGTTCGCTGGCCCAGGCCACGACGCCGTCGGGGCGCACGAGCAAAGCGATCAAGCCCAATCGATCCTTTGCTTCGTTTGCGACATAGGTGATCCGGCCGCTCCAGCGGCTCGCAAGCGCTTGAAGCGATGGCCGTACGCCAAAATCCAGCAGCAGCCCTTGTCCCGTTCTAAGGTGCTCGTTCAGTCTTGTCCCGTCGGCGAACTTGAAGTCCGGCGCGCTTCGGCCCACCAGAGGATGCCGACCGCCGAGATCGTAACGGAGCGAAACGCCCCACACGCGCTCGGCGAAGTAGGTCGTGCCGTCGCGCGTATTGACGAGATCACGCACAATGGCTTCGAGCGCGCGCGAACTCTTGCTGGGGCGCATCAGCCCGACTTGTGCGCGCGACCAGTCCAGGATTTGTGCTCCTGCCGGATGTCGCTCGGTCGAATAGCTGTCGAGCAGGCCGGACGGCGCATCGCCACGAATGGTCGCCGCGAGCATCCGAGGTTCATGGCATCGCCGAGGCCGAGGTTCAGGCCCTGGCCGCCCAGCGGCGAATGGACATGCGCGGCGTCACCCGCCAGCAATATTCGGCCCATGCGATAGTCGGTTGCCTGATAAGCGCGGTCGGTCCAGGTTGTGGCCAGCAGCAGCGCAGTTACCGTCACGTCGATGCCCGAGACCCTGCGCAACACCGCCTCGACATGGTCGCGTTCCGGCTCGCTACGGTGGGCGGCGCCGCCGTCGAAATCGACCATCGCGATCGTCCCCGGCGCCACATAGGTGTACATGCCCGAAGGCGTGTAGTGGCGACCCGGCTTTAGCAAGATTGGATCGGCCAGCTCGACCTGAACAGAATAGCCGGTGAACTCCGGATCGGTCCCGGTGAAGCCGATACCAGCCGCTTTTCGCACGCTGCTGCGCCCGCCGTCGCAGCCGACAAGCCAGCGGCCGTGGACGGTTTCGCCGCTCACCTCGACGGCAACGCCATCGATCGATTGCACGAACGCCTCGACACCGCAGCCGCGCCGGATCTCGATGCCCAGCGCCTTGGCGCGGATCGCAAGGACGTTTTCGATGCTTGCCATGTCGGCGGCCATGTTGGTGATCGGGCCGGGCAGGCGGTATGGCCATTGCGTAGCGTCGATCTGGTCGTGGAAGAACTGGATGCCGGCAAAATGACCGCCGGGGCGACGCTGCTGCTGCATCCAGTGCGCAGCCGCCGGCGTGTCGCGGCTCGTCGCGCGAGCTTTCAAGCACTCCAGCAAGCCGCGGCGGTCGAAGCTCCCGATGGTCGGCACCGACAGGCCGCGCAAGCCGAAGGGCGGGCTCTTCAGCGGCGAGTGCGGGTCTCGCGCCTTCTCCAGCACCAGCACCGAACAGCCGGCAAGCCGCAGCTCGCAAGCCAGAAAGAGGCCGACGGGACCAGCGCCTGCGATGATGACGTCATAGGAAATCGTGTCGGGGGTCTGCATAAAATGCTCCGTTGTCGATGATCGACCGGAGCGTTTCCCGGACCTGAGGACCTCACGGACGAACATGTGATCGCCTGAACAGCGATCGCGTTCGTCGTGGGGATCTCAGGCCTGAGGCCAAAGACCAGAGCTTTCGTTACCGAAAGGACTTGGGCTTACCAGACCAAATCTGCCTTTTCCGACATTGCCAATTTAGCTGTTTGAACGCGGGCTCGTCAACGGGACAGGCCGCAGTCTGTCTATGGAGCTGCAGAGACCTGACGCATTTGAACCTGATCGCGGGCTATGACGTCAAACGCCGGACGCTTCAGAGTGATGATCTTGTCTTTCATTTTCTTTAGCCTTTTCGACGGACCCTTCCTGATCCTCGTCTGGGCCTTGACGCTTGCCTTCACGGGCGCGCCGCTGCTTTGGAGGTTTCTGAATTACAAGCCGGTCTCGCGCTGCGCGGTCGTGCAAGCCATGTCGAACCTCGTCGCGAGCGGGTGCTCGTTCACTTTCGGTTCCGCCGCGATGACCGCCCATGCGCGGGGTTTGATCGCGCTGCCCACAGCCATCATCGCAGTGGCGTTGCTGCTTGCCACCGTTGCCGGCGGCTCGTTCCTGATCGCACGATGGTGTCCCGACGAGCAGTCCTAGGCAGTGATTGACAGATAGCATACCCGGTCGGAAGGTGTCGGTTCGATCGAAAGGGCAGGTTGAAGTGTACCCCGCGACCGAGTTGGCTCAGAGGCGATCCTCGGCAAACGAGCCGTGAGGTTCGCCGACGGCCACAAGCGGAGTTGTTCGTCAGCGATTACGAATTGCTTCACGAATGATCGTTCAGGTGATCTCGGTGTTGAGCACATCTACGAACTGGTGGCCCATCGTCACTGGACGATGGCGCTATGCGGGGTCATCGCGTCCCATGGATCTCTCGACTTCTTCTTCGGAAATTCCGTGCAGCCGCTTTCTCGTCAACAATCCGCCCTCAGGCGCCGGAAGTCTCTCGGGGCTGCTGTACGCCCGGACCTTCCCGTCCATGGGTCAACACGGCCTCGGCAGCAGCTTCGTCGATGGCCGCCATGACTTCAGCAGTTGCGGAATGATGAATCATGTGTCCCGCTCCGTCGATCCGGCGCAATTTACTCTGCTTGATCTCGCCATGCAGCCTGGCCGACTGCTTGACATCGATCATACGGTCGCCCTGGCCCGCGATAATGATCGTCGGCATCTTGAGTTCACCGTAAGTCTTCGAGCCTGAGAATGCGGCGGGGACCAACATCGTCGCTTCGGCCGCTGCGGCTCGCATCTGTGATGGGCGGAGCGCCATTCCTTTCGGAAAGCCCGTGAACTTGTTAGGGACCGGCCGGGGGCCAAACAGCTTGCGCAACATCGCGGGCCACATCATCCGACCGACTAGCGGCGAGATCGTATAGCTGATGAGGTCCCCGACCACTGGTAGGGCGGACAGCACCGACGTCGCGCTGTCCGAGCGGGGCGTCGGGAAATAATAACCCGAGCCCAGCACGAGAGCCTGTACGAACGAAGGATGTCTTTTCGCCAGCGCAACCGCAACCGACGCTCCCCACGAATGGCCAAGGACAATCGCTTGAGAGACGCCCAACTGATCGAGCGCCTTCTTGAACAGGTCCGCTTGAGCATCCGGGGTCCAGACGACATGTCTTGGCCGCGAGCTATGCCCAAAACCGGGGCGATCGAACACGATGACCCTGTAGTTCCCGGCTGCGAGATCGATCAATCCACTCGAATCGAAATCTTGGACCATGCTGCCATTGCCGTGAAACAAAACCAGCGGCTTGCCCTTGCCGCGTTCCAAATAGTGCAGGCGAACGCCCTCGACGTCGATGAACCGACCCTGCGGAGGGTTATCGCGTTGCGCTTTGTTCGCGAGCCGCCGATTTATGATTGCGGTAGCCGCAACGAGGGTACCTGCGGCAGCAAGCGCGGCGGCGCCCGGATGTCGCGTGATGGCGGTCAAGCAATCGGATAGAAGGGAGCTGGGACGTGTTCGTCGTGCAAGGCGCATGTGCATTACCTTAGGTGGTCTGCACGACGCCCCATCAAATGAGAAATGTTGCAGCTGAGTTAAACGGTTCTCCGGGGTGTTCGTTCCTTGGCAGGATCGATGCGGCGCCGGCGGCGGGGCCCAAGGAAGCAAACGTCCGCGCCATCCGCGACCTCATCCGCAGGTGCCCTGATTGGCTTACAGGAACCTGACGGAAGGGAGCGGCCGCCCGCGGGGGGATGCTTTTTCGCTGGCCGAGATGCCCCGGATGGTGGAAGACAGCGAAGATGCGGCCCGAGCCGTGCGGTGACACCGGAACATCCCGCGGGACAATGCGATGCGCCTTCTGATCGTCGAGGACAATGCCGAACTGTCGCGGCTCGTTGCCGGCGGGCTGTCGGCGGCCGGCTATGAGAGCGACATCGTCGGCAGCGCCGCCGAAGCGCGCGAGGCGGTCAGCAGCGTCAGCTATGCCGCGATGATCCTGGACCTCGGACTTCCCGACGGCGATGGCCTCTCGGTGCTGCGCGAGCTGCGCCGGCAGATGGAGCCGTTGCCGGTGCTGGTGCTGACCGCGCGCGGCGGCTTGCAGGACCGCGTCAGCGGCCTGCGCAGCGGTGCCGACGACTATCTCGCCAAACCGTTCGCGATGGAGGAACTGGTGGCGCGGCTGGAGGCGATCCTGCGCCGTCCGGGCCAGTTGCTCGGCCGCTCGCTGCGCCTCGCCAACCTCGTCTATGACACCGAAAGCCGCCAGATCTTCGTCGACGACCAGCCGCGCATCATTTCCGCGCGCGAGACCTCGGTGCTTGAGATCCTGCTGCGCCGGCAGGGCAGGGTGGTGCCGAAGAAGAATGTCGAGGACCACATCTTCGGGCTCGACGGCGAGGTCGCCTCCAACGCGGTCGAGGTCTACGTCTCGCGGTTGCGCAAGCAGCTCGCCGAGCACGGCGCCAAGGTCGTGATCCACACCATCCGTGGCGTCGGCTATCTCATGGCCGAGGAGAAATAGCGTGGCCCGGATCGGATCTCGCGCCGGAATTCATGCGAGGTCGCCGACGTTCAAATCGCTGATCTGGCGCATCGTGTTCCTGCACATCGTGGCGGTCGCTGTGGTCGCGATCTTCCTGCCGCTGGTGCTATTCTGGCTGCTCAATTCCGAGATCGACCAGCTGCATCGCGATGCCATGCGCGCGCAGGCCGAGGTGTTGGCCGAGCGCATCGTCGCCCAGCCCGACGGGCTGTTGACGTTCAACCTGCCGGACAGTCTCAAGGGCCTTTATTCGGAAGCCTATGGCCGCTACCAGTACGACATTCGCGATGCCGAGGGGAATCTGCTGTTTTCGTCGCGGCGCAAGACCGGCACTGCCACGGCCGCGCCTCCGCCGCTCTCCGAGACGATTTCCGGCGCCGGCGTCACCCGCACCATCGACGGCAAGGTGATACGCATTCGCGTCGCGGAGGACCTCGCGCACCGCGACGTCATCATCGACGACATTGTCTCGAACTTCTTCCGGCGGGTCGGGTGGATCACCATCCCGATCCTGCTGGTCCTGCTCGGCATCGACATCATCATCTTTCGCCGCGCTGTCGCGCCGCTGTGGAAGGCCTCCGAGGAGGCGAGCAATATCGGCCCGGCGCGCACCGACATCCGCCTGCCGACGGAGCAGATCCCGCGCGAGATCATGCCGCTGGTTACCGCTGTCAACCAGGCGCTCGACCGCCTCGAGGACGGCTTTCGGGTGCAGCGGCAGTTCACCGCCGACGCCGCGCACCAATTGCGCACGCCGCTCGCGATCCTGCGCACGCGGATCGAGACGCTCGGCGACGGCGCTGCAAAGCAGGCGCTGCATGCCGATATCGAGGGCATGAGCCGCATCGTCGCGCAGCTGCTGGAGATCGCCGAACTCGACACGCTGGTGCTCGATCCCGGCGAGACCGCGGATTTGCGTGCGGTCTGCGCCGAGGTGGTCGGTTCGATCGCGCCGTTCGCGATCGCGCAGCACAAGGATATCGCGCTGAAGGGCACCGAGGCTCCGGTGCTGATCCACGGCAATTCCGTGATGCTCCAGCGCGCGATCTTCAACCTCGCCGAAAACGCCATCAAGTTCACGGCAAAGGACACGTCGGTCGATGTCGATGTGAGCGAGGATGGTGCGGTGCGCGTGCGCGATTGCGGACCGGGAATTGCGGAAGCCCAGCGCGAATTGATCTTCCAGCGCTTCTGGCGCGCCGACCGCCAGCGCAGCGACGGCGCCGGCCTCGGGCTGTCGATCGTGCGCGCGGTGGCGGATGATCACGTGGCGACGGTTGCGGTGGAGAATCTTCCGGGCGGCGGCGCGCAGTTCACGCTGCGGTTCAGGCTGGCGGAGAAGTCGGGCGAGGTTGAATTGAACGTGGTGCGGCACTGACGCGCCACCTTCTCCCACATCCGCCTTCGCCAAGGCTTCGGCGGATATGAGGGGAGAAGGAAGAGAGCGCTTATTTCAGCTTGCCGGTGGACAAATCCATGATCATGCGCGTGGTCAGATAAAGCCGCGGCACGATGCTGTTGAGCTGCACATATTCGGCGTCGTTGGAATGCGCGCCGAAGCCCGACAGGCCCATGCCTTCGACCACGGCTCCGCTGGTCTTCAGCGCGGCAAACGCGGCGTCGGTGCCGCCGCCGGTCGCCTTCTCGTCGACCTTGAGAGGCAGTCCAAGCTCCCCATAGATCGTCTTGCCGTAGGCCGCCACGCGCCGTGAGGCGTCGTTGGCCTCGAGCGGCGGGCGACGCACCTCGAATTTGAGCGCGACCTTGGAGTCGGGCAGCAGGTGGTTCTTGATCTTGTCCTGTAGCGCTTTCTCCAGCTCGTCGAAATCGGCGACCTTGAGCGCGCGCGCGTCCGCCTGGGCCGTGGCCTCCGCGGGGATGACGTTGCGGTTGGTGCCGGCCTTGGAGACCGTCCAGTTCAGTTTCAGGCCTTGCTCCGGTTTGGACAGGTCCTTCATCTGCAGCACCTGATGCGAGAGTTCGTACAGTGCATTGACGCCGCCCTCGGGCCGGGAGCCCGCATGCGACGACTTGCCCTGCACCGTGAGGTAGGCCGAGCCGATGCCGCTGGTGGCCAGCCGCAGCGTGCCGTCGGTGCCGCCGCCTTCAAACGAGAACACCACGTCCTGATCTGCGGCGAACCTGGTGATGGTGCTGCGCCAGCCGGGTGACGAGATCTCCTCGTCGCCATTGGTGAGCACCGTGAGCGTGCCGTAATCCCGGAAGCTCAGCTTCTGCAGCACCGCCACGGTATGGAGAATGAGCGCGACGCCCTGCTTGTCGTCGGCAATGCCGAGGCCGTAGGCCTTGTCGCCGTCGATGCGGAACGGTTGATCCTTCAGCATGCCCTTCAGGTACACGGTGTCCATGTGGGCGATCAGCATGATCTTCTTGGTGCCTGTGCCCTTGAATACGGCGTGTACGGCCGGGCCGATCTTCTCGGGCGTGTCGTCGAGGCGATAGACGTCGGCGGGTTGCAGGATCTCCACCGTGCCGCCGAGCTGCTTGAGCTGGCCGGCAACGCGCTCGGCGATCTGGTTCAGGCCTTCGACATCCTTGCTGCCGGATTCGATGCTGACGAGATCGCGCAGCGTGTCGAGCAGCGGCTGCTGCTCCTTTTGCGCCAGCGCATGGACGTCGGCCATGACATTCGCGCTGGGCTCGGCATGCGCCGTCATTGCCGCACAGGCCAGCCAGAGCGACGCGATCAAGGGACCAACGAGCGATGGAGCAGGGTGCGATCGAGGCATGCGCGGCGGCCTTGGGTTGGGGGATGGCGCGGTATGCCCGTGTTTCCGGCGCTTGTCACGCGTCCGGGGCACCCGTCATGCCCCGCCGAGGCGGACGTGATGGGAAGGGCCAGGGCGGCCGGCCGCCTAAGCCTAAAGTCGTAGGATCGGATGGCGCGGGAGCTGAGCATTTTCGTCCCTCACATCGTGAGGGATGGAAATCGGATGACACTTGTTCCATGCTGGCCTCCAAGCCTCGGCAAGAAGGCCCATCATCACAATCCATCAGGGTAGGAAATCATGAAAAGACGAGATTTCATCAAGGTCACCGGGCTTGGTGCGGCGGGTGTCGCCA
This sequence comes from Bradyrhizobium sp. WSM4872, assembly GCF_055811715.1. Lineage (NCBI taxonomy): Bacteria > Pseudomonadati > Pseudomonadota > Alphaproteobacteria > Hyphomicrobiales > Nitrobacteraceae > Bradyrhizobium > Bradyrhizobium sp. WSM4872. The sequence goes on from NZ_JBVVPT010000005.1 coordinate 235,160, forward strand.
CGCTCGCCGCTCCAGCGATCGCGCAGACGACGCCCGAGATCAAATGGCGTATGCCGACGAGCTGGCCGAAATCACTCGATACGCTCTATGGCGGCGCCGAGATGATGGCCAAGATGGTCGCCGAAGCGACCGACAACAAATTCCAGATTCAGACATTTGCCGGCGGCGAGATCGTGCCGGGCCTTCAGGTGCTCGATGCCGTGCAGAACGGCACCTGCGAAATCGGCCACACCGCGTCCTACTATTACTTCGGCAAGGACCCGACCTTCACCTTCGGCTCGGCTGTACCGTTCGGACCGAACATGCGCATCAACCAGGCCTGGTACATGCTGGGCGGCGGCAGGGAGATTCTCAACGAGTTCTACAAGAAGTACAACGTCGTCTCGCTGCTTGCCGGCAACACCGGCTGTCAGATGGGTGGCTGGTTCCGCAAGGAGGTCAAGACGCCTCAGGACTTCAGCGGGTTGAAATTCCGCATCGGCGGCTTCGCCGGAAAAGTGATGGCCAAACTCGGCGCGGTGCCGCAGCAGATCGCCGGCGGCGACATCTATCCGGCGCTGGAGAAGGGCACCATCGACGCGGCGGAATGGGTCGGGCCCTATGACGACGAGAAGCTCGGCTTCGTGAAAGTCGCGCCGCATTATTACTTCCCGGGCTGGTGGGAAGGCGGGCCCATGCTTCTCGCCTTCGTCAACCAGGACAAGTGGAATGCGCTGCCGAAGCACTATCAGAGCATCCTCGAGCAGGCGGGGCACTACGCCAACAACTGGATGATGGCGAAGTATGACCAGTCTAATCCACCGGCGTTGCGGCGTCTGCTCGCGGCCGGAGCCAAGCTGCATCCGTTCTCGCCAGAGGTCATGCAGGCCTGCTTCAAGGCGGCAAAGGAGCTGCACACCGAAGTCTCCGCCACCAACGCGGATTTCAAGAAGGTCTACGAATCGCTGACCGCGTTCTCGAACAACGGATATCAGTGGTTCCAGGTCGCCGAAGTCGGCTATGACAACTTCATGGCGCGCAACTCGCAGAGCTGATCGCAGAGCGCACGATCCGCCCAAACGAAAAAACCCGGAGCGAAAGCTCCGGGTTTCTTTTTTGCGGGGCCGGCCGGGCGCTATTGCTTCGGTTGGCCGAAGTCGAGCGGCGGCAGATCGATCTGGGGAATGTCGATCTTGATGCTGTTGGGATCGACGGTGGATTGCACGCCCTTGTAGTGCATCACCATCGACGGGAACATGATCACCAGCAGCACCATGATCATCTGGATGACGACGAACGGCACCGCGCCCCAATAGATCTGTCCCGTCGTGACCGGCTCCATGCGCTTGCCCGTGACGCGATCGGTATAGCGCTCCTTCGGCGCCACCGAGCGCAAATAGAACAGCGCAAATCCGAACGGCGGATGCATGAACGACGTCTGCATGTTGACGCCGAGGATGACGCCGAACCAGATCAGATCGATGCCGAGATGCTCGGCCGCCGGCCCGAGCAGCGGGATCACAATGAAAGCCAGTTCGAAGAAGTCGAGGAAGAACGCCAGCACGAACACGAAGGCGTTGACGAAGATCAGGAAGCCGACCTGGCCGCCGGGCAGCGAGGTCAGCAGGTGCTCGACCCAGACGTGGCCGCTGACGCCGTAGAAGGTGAGCGAGAACACGCGCGCGCCGACCAGGATGAAGACGACGAAGGCGGACAGCTTCGCCGTCGATTCGGTGGCTTGACGAACGAGGTCCCAGGTCAGGCGCCGCTTCGCGGCTCCGAGAATGAGGGCGCCGGCCGCGCCCATCGCACCGCCTTCGGTGGGCGTCGCGACACCGATGAAGATCGTGCCCAGCACCAGGAAGATCAGGAACAGCGGCGGCACCATGACGAAGGTGGTCTGTTGCGCCATCTTCGAAAGGAAACGGAAGCCCGTCAGCTTGTCGAGGACCCAGTTCGCGATGGCGACGAAGAACGCGAAGAGGATGCCGAAGAACATGCTGAGCACGACGAAGTCGGCGCCGTGTGTCTCCGAATTCCGCATCATGAACCAGCCGAACACGCAGCTCGCCAGGAACAGCACGCCGAGGGACTTCAGGCCGCGGTCGCCGCTCTCCTCGCGGAAACCGATGGCTTCCTTCGGCAGGCCCGGGGCGGCCTTCGGGAAAATCATGGTCACGAGGAACGCGTAAGTCGCATAGAGGCCGGCGAGCACCAAGCCCGGAATGAAAGCGCCCTCGTACATGTCGCCGACCGACTTGCCGAGCTGGTCGGCCATCACGATCAGGACGAGCGACGGTGGAATGATCTGCGCCAGCGTGCCGGAGGCCGCGATGATGCCGGTCGCCACGCGGCGGTCGTAGCCGTAACGCAGCATGATCGGCAGCGAGATCAGGCCCATCGAGATCACCGAGGCCGCCACGACGCCGGTCGTCGCCGCAAGCAGGGCGCCGACGAACACCACCGCGTAGGCGAGGCCGCCGCGGATGGTGCCGAACAACTGGCCGATGGTGTCGAGCAGATCCTCGGCCATGCCGGAGCGCTCGAGCACCAGTCCCATGAAGGTAAAGAAGGGAATGGCGAGCAGCGTGTCGTTGTTCATCACGCCGTAGACGCGCTCGGGCAGGGCCTGCAGAAAGTCCGGGTGGAATTGCCCGAGCTCGACGCCGATGATGGCGAAGAACAGGCCGACGGCGCCGAGCGAAAAGGCCGCCGGATAGCCGAGCAGCAGCACGACGACGAGCGTCGCGAACATGATGGGCGCCAGATTGGCGATAATAAACGCGGTCATGACTTCCCCCTAAACCGTCGCCAGCGGCTACTTCTTTTCGATCGCTTCGACGAGGTGCTCGACCTCGGCCTCCAGTGCGGAGACCTGCGACTCGTGAGGATCCGGGATCATTCCGCGCATGATGGCGATTCGCTTGATCAGCTCGGAGATGCCTTGAACCAGCAGGAGGGTGAAGCCGATCATGATCAGCGCTTTTGCCGGCCATTGCGGCAGGCCGCCCGCATTGCCGGATTGCTCGTTGATCTGAAGCGAGCGCAGGAAGAACGGTATCCCGGTCACGATCATGACAATGGTCAGCGGGATCAGGAAGAAGATGTGCCCGATGATGTCGATGATGTTGCGAGCCCGCTTCGGCATCATGCTGTTGAAGATGTCGATCCGGATGTGCTCGTTATCGAGCAGCGTCCAGGACGCGCACAGCAGGAACACGATGCTGAAAAGCACCCATTGCAGCTCGAGCCAGGAGTTGGAGGACGTGTCCAACGTCTTCCGAATGATCGCATTCAGCGCCGAGATGACGACGGCGAGCAGAATCAGCCACGCCAGACGTTTGCCGGTCCAACGTGTGAACGCGTCAATTCCATTGCTCAGCTTCAGGAGCGCTTGCAAGATTGGTCCTCCCCGATTTGCCCCGGCCGTCTTGACTGCGCCGAGTGGCGCGTTGGCTTGTCTCGCCGCGCAGGCATGAGGCAGCCGCACCAAACCAGCGAGTTTGCCGCCAGTCAATCGGAAGTTTGTTGATAGTTAAGGGGAATAAGCCGCGGCCGGGCAGCCGATGCTAGCCGCCGGTGACGCTCATGTGCCTAGAGACGCTGGGGCGGTCGTGGCGGCGGTCGATGATGAAATCGTGGCCCTTGGGCTTCAGCCCAATGGCGCGGTCGATCGCATCCGCAAGCAGCGAATCGTCATCGGATGCACGCAAAGGTTTGCGCAAATCGGAGGCATCCTCGTGGCCGAGGCAGGTGTGCAGCGTTCCCGTGCAGGTGACGCGCACGCGGTTGCAGGATTCGCAGAAATTGTGGGTCATCGGGGTGATGAAGCCGAGCTTGCCGCCGGTCTCGGCGACGCTGACATAGCGCGCCGGCCCCCCGGTGCTCTCGGCCAGATCGGTCAGCGTGAACTGCTGGGCCAGGCGCGCGCGCACCAGCGACAGCGGCAGGTACTGGTCGATTCGTCCCGACCCGATCTCGCCCATCGGCATGACCTCGATCAGCGTCAGCCCCATGCCCTTGCCGTGGGCCCAGCGCATCAGGTCGGGAAGTTCGTCCTCGTTGAGGTTCTTCAGCGCAACGGCGTTGATCTTGACCGCGAGGCCCGCAGTACGCGCGGCCTCGATACCTTCCAGCACCTTGTCGATCTCGCCCCAGCGGGTGATCTCGCGAAACTTCTGCGGATCGAGCGTGTCGAGCGAAACGTTGATGCGGCGGACGCCGCAATCGGCGAGTTCGCTCGCGTGTTTCGCAAGCTGGGTGCCGTTGGTGGTCAGCGTCAGCTCGCTCAACGCGCCGCTCTCGAGATGCCGCGACAGCGAGCGCACCAATGTCATCACGTTGCGGCGGACCAGCGGTTCGCCGCCCGTGAGCCGCAGCTTCTTCACGCCCTTGGCGATGAAGGCCGAGCAGAGCCGGTCGAGTTCCTCCAGCGTCAGCAGGTCTGCCTTGGGCAGGAACGTCATGTCTTCCGACATGCAGTAGAAGCAGCGCAGGTCGCAGCGGTCGGTGACGGAGACGCGCAAATACGAGATGGTCCGTCCGAACGGATCGGTCATCGCGCTCGACAGCGCGGCGCGGGGGCTCGCGGAAAGTCCGTTCATACCAAATGCCTTGTCACTTGCGGCGACCGGAGCAGCTTTGCTTCAGCGGCGCCCTGGACGCAATCTAAGCATCGGAAGCGTCAGAGACAATTGGGGCGTTCGTAGAGGTCAGCGCTTGCCCGTGTTCGGATCGGGGAACGGCGAGCCCGAGATCGGTGCGGCAGCAGCCGCCGGGGCAGCGGCGGGCGCCGCCGGTTTCGGTTTCTTCGGCCGGTGCGGCTTGCGGACCGGTTTTGGCGGAACGGCCGGCTGGAGCTCCGCGAAAACCGGGTTTGGGTCGGTGGTGATCGAGGCGGGCGTGGTGAAGTCCCCGGGATTCCTGATGACGTTCACCGGCACGCTGACAGGCTGGTGTTTCGGCAGCGCGAAAGCGACCGTGAAGGGGATGTCGGGGGCGGGAACCGACACGGAGCAGGGGGTCTTGCAGCCTCCACCGAGCGAGGTCGTGGCGTCAGCACCCGGAGGATTGGATTCGAGCCGGACCTGGACCATCGGCGGGGCCGATTTGAACATGTCCCAGGAAACCGAAGACATCGAGGAGCAGCCGGCAAGGCTCGTTGCTCCCAGGAGGCTTACCCCAGCTAACGCAATCGCGATGACACGACGCATGACCATCCACCTAGTGCGACGAACCGCCACATCCCCGGGCGAACTTAGGAGCGTCGTTCCAAGCAAGCAATCGGCGGCCGGTGCATAGTTAGCAGATGGTTAACGCGGGATTCCGCGGAATAACTAAGCTCTGTCAGCTACTTGAGAGCTTCCTGCGCAATCATCAGGCTGCTGGCGGCGGCCGGCAGGTCGCGCATGTGATGGATCAGCCGGTCCGGCTTCAGCTCGGCGATCGGCACGTCCGTATAGCCGAAGCTGACCCCGATCACGGGAACTCCGGCGCGCCGGGCCACGCCGACATCGGGTCCGGCGTCGCCGACCATGATGCTGGCTTTGACCTCGCCGCCGGCCCGCGCCACCGTTTCGCGGAAAATGGTCGGATCGGGCTTTTGGACGCCAAAAGTGTCGGCGCCGCAGATCGCGGCGAAGCGCCGGCTCAGGTCAAGCTGGTCCAGCAGGCGCTTCGACAACCATTCCAGCTTGTTGGTGCAGACCGCGAGGCGATGGCCCTGGGCCGCAAAATGGTCGAGCGCGGCCTCCAGCCCCTCGAAGGGCCGGGATTCGACCGCGATATTGTCGGCGTAATAGGCGATGAAATCGGCCGTCATCCGGTCCATGTCGGCAACCGTGACGCTGCGGCCCTCGGCCTCCAGCCCCCGCTCGATCAGCTTGCGGGCACCGGCGCCGATCATGTTGCGGGCCGAGGCCATCGGCACGGGCGGCAGGCCTTCGCGGTCGAGCACGTAATTGAGGGCGGTGATCAGGTCGGGCGCCGTATCCACAAGCGTGCCGTCGAGATCGAAGACGATGGTGTGGGAGGGGGTCATGGTCCAGCGCTACCGGCCCGGCTCCGCCCGCGCAAGGGCCGAAGCCATAAGATCACCTTATAAGGTGGGCTCGGAGGCCTGTTCCCCCAGACCCTGTTCTCCGAGGGAAAACGAGGCTACACAGGCCGCCGCAAGCCTACCGGCACACTCGTCATTCAGGGACGGCGCAAACGTGAACATGGACCAGTTGAAGCGGCAGGCTGCGGCGCGCGCCCTCGAGGAGGTCCGTGACGGCATGCAGCTCGGGCTCGGCACCGGCTCGACCGCAAAACATTTCGTCGAGCTGCTCGGCGAGCGGGTCCGCGCCGGGCTGAAAGTGATCGGCGTGCCGACCTCCGAGGCGACGCGCCTCGATGCAATCCGCTGCGGCGTGCCGCTGACCACGCTGGACGAGATCGACCATCTCGACATCACCGTCGACGGCGCCGACGAGATCGACCCCGAACTCAATCTGATCAAGGGCGGCGGCGGCGCGCTGTTGCGCGAGAAGATCGTCGCGGCTGCCTCGGATCGCATGATCGTGATTGCCGACGACACCAAATGGGTGCCGACACTCGGCCGCTTTCCGCTGCCGGTCGAAGTCATCCCGTTCGGGCTTGGCGCAACGCGACGCGCGATCGAGAAGGCGTTCACGGAATGCGGCGTTTCCGGGCCGATGGCGGTCCGCAACGGCAAGGACGGCCACGTTTTCGTCACCGATGGCGGCCACTGGATCGTCGATGCCCAGCTCGAAAAAATTGAGGATCCCGCTCGCCTCGCCACGGCGTTGAGCGCGATCCCCGGCGTGGTCGAGCATGGTTTGTTCATCGGCTTGGCCAGCTCGGCTGTTTTGGCGGGTGGCGAGGGAATTCGCGTGATTGAACGGCGAAAGCCGAAAGGAGACTAGGAATGAAGAGCGTTTTGAAATTGTTGCCGGTCGCGACTCTCGCTGTGGGACTGGCCCTCTCGGTCGTCCCGGCCGGGGCCCAGCAGGCCGCGGCGCCGAAATCGTCGCCGGCCGCCATCGCGGCGGCCAAGGAGATCCTGGCGATCAAGAACGCCAGTGCGATGTACGCCAACGCCGTGCCCGGTCTGGTCGATAAGACCAAGATCGCGCTGATCCAGCAGAACCTCAACTATCAGAAGGATCTCACCGAGGTCGCCCAGATCGTCGCCCAGCAGCTCAAGGGCCGCGAGAGCGAGATCGGTGATGGCATGGCGCAGGTCTATGCCAGCGAGTTCACCGAGCAGGAGCTGAAGGATCTCGTCACCTTCTACAAGTCGCCACTGGGCAAGAAACTGATCGAGGCCGAGCCGCGCGCGATCGGCCTGAGCATGGCCTTCATGAACTCCTGGGCCCAGAACTTCTCCGAGACGGTGATGGGCAACTTCCGCGCCGAGATGCGCAAGCGTGGCAAGGAGATCTGACAGTTCCTATCTGATCAGAATCCGGATCATGTTGTGAAAGAGGTCGGAGTGGACAATGGCTGAATTCGACGTCGACCTCTTTGTCATCGGTGGCGGTTCGGGCGGCGTGCGTGCCGCCCGCATCGCGGCCGGTTACGGTGCCCGCGTGATGATCGCGGAAGAGTACCGCATGGGCGGGACCTGTGTTATCCGCGGCTGCGTGCCGAAGAAGCTGTTCGTCATCGGCTCGCATTTCCGCCATGAGATCGAGGACGCCGCCGGTTTTGGCTGGACCGTTCCGCCTGCGACCTTCGACTGGCCGACGCTGATCGCCAACAAGGACAAGGAGATCGCGCGTCTCGAGGCGGCTTACACCGCCAATGTCGAGAAGTCGGGCGCGCAGATCGTCAAGAGCCGCGCGGTGATCGAGGACAAGCACACCGTCCGCCTGCTCGAGAACGACAGGAAGATCACCGCAAAATACATTTTGATCGCCACCGGCGGCGCGCCCAATCACGGCGCTCCGATTCCCGGCATCGAGCACGTGATCTCCTCCAACGAGGCGTTTCACCTGACCAAGCTGCCGAAGCGGATCGTGATCCAGGGCGGCGGCTACATCGCGCTGGAGTTCGCCGGCATCTTCGCCGGCTTTGGCTCCGACGTCACCGTCATCTATCGCGGCGACAACATTCTTCGCGGGTTTGACGAGGATGTTCGCGGCCACGTCCGCGCCGAGATGGAGAAGCAGGGAATCACCATTCTCACCGGCTGCACGGTGGCGAAGGTGGATCGGCACGGCGAGGAATTCACCACGCATCTGTCGAACGGGTCGAGCCTCGCCTCCGACCAGGTGATGTTCGCGATCGGCCGCCATCCGGCGGTGGCCAATCTCGGCCTGGAGAAGGCCGGCGTCGCCATCAACCCCAGGAACGGCGGCATCGCCGTCGACCATTTCTCGAAGAGCTCGGTCGACAGCATCTATGCGATCGGCGACGTCACCCATCGCTTCAACCTGACGCCGGTCGCGATCCGCGAGGGCCATGCGTTCGCCGACACCGTGTTCGGCAAGCGCGAGGTTCAGGTGGATCACGCCAACATCCCGACCGCCGTGTTCTCGCAGCCGGAGGTTGGCACCGTCGGCCTCACCGAGACCGAGGCCCGCGCGCAATTCAGCCATGTCGACATCTACAAGACCACGTTCCGGCCCATCAAGGCGACGATGTCGGGCCGCGATACCCGCGTGCTGATGAAGCTCGTCGTCGATGGTTCAACCGACCGCGTGCTCGGCTGTCACATCGTCGGCGATGCCGCGGCCGAGATCACCCAGGCGGCCGCGATTGCGGTGAAGATGAAGGCGACCAAGGCCGATTTCGATGCGACGATTGCGCTGCATCCGACGGCGGCCGAAGAGCTCGTCACCATGCGCACCCCGACCGCCCGCCACGTCCGCCAGGCGGCGGAGTAACTCCGCTCAGTCGTAGAGATACCCGACCGGCTTGCCCTCGGTGCGCAGGGGACGGATGTCCTTCTGTGTGATGATCTGACCGGCGAGGCCGTCGATCTCGTCGCGTTGGGTCGGCGTCCAGCTGCGGAGGTCGTTCATGCCTTTGAGAAGGCCGAGCCGAAGGACCTGCGTGTTCTCACCGATACCGACGAGGGTCGTGGCATTCTTGCCTGCCGTCACCACGTCGCCGGCCGTGAGCTCAAAGGTCTCACCAGTCCTGTTCCTGAATTCGGCCGTGCCGCGGATGACGCGGTAGATCACAACCTCGCCCTTGCCGAAACATGTGGTGTCCGCCGCTGCCGACGTGCTCTTGGGCAGGAGCGATTGGCCGCGCGGGTCGGTTGCGATGATGTGGCCGGCGACGAGATGCCCGCTCGGCACTTCGATGCCGATGTCGCGCACATAGACCGGCATGGATGATTTGACCGGGCTGTCGGTGAGCGGCTTGAACAGCGCATCGAGCGCCAGCGGGTCCTGGAGCCAAAAGCTTGCGTCCGCAGGTCGATCATGCAGAGAATGGCTCCATGCCACCCGTGGCGTCTCGTCTTCGTTGATCTGGTCCGGACCGACAATGGTCGGGTTTGGAAAGGTCGTCGGATCGGTGATGAAGGCTTCGAGGAATTTGCCGGAATAGCCCATGGAAATTGGATCCGGCGCCACCGTTTGTGGTGTCTTCAAATTCTCTTCGGTCGACAGTCCCGACCAGGTGTAGAATAGCTGGCGGTGCACGATCGCGCTTTGCAGCATCACCGCGCCGGGGCCGACATTGTAGAAGCGGCCGTCATAGTCGAAGGTGAACGCGCCCGAGGTGACCAGCACGAGCTGAAAGCCACCTGGGGGCAAATGAAGATGGAAATCTGTCGGACCGGTGTCGGGCAGATAGATCGGCAGATTGGTCGCGACCTCGTGCAGCAGGAAGGTTTCGTTGTTGGCGTGAAAGCCTTCGTTGGCGCGATTGTAGAGGGCTTGCGGCCGGTACGTCGCCTCGAACTTCGCATTCCGGTCGCGGTCGATCGCCACGAAATCCCGGTCGTTGAGGCGAAGGGGGGCGCCGTCCGGGCGGGTGAGGCCGGTGATTTTGAGATCGCCGGCGGCATGCACGTTCATGGCATTCTCCGATCTGGGCCGCTCACCCGGTCTCTCGGCACACGCATCTTGCTGCTCCAATCGGGAGAGCAGGGGATCAGGCCTGATGCTGCCTTGCGAATTCTGGGCCAGTCGAGGCGCCGGGCGGCACGCAAGGCTTTGCGACGAGCCGCCACGCGAAGAAAAATCGAGGTTGCACCTGAGGTTAGATGACACGCTTCGCCAGCCTGCATGGCCATGTTCGCCCAATCTGCAAGCCTGGCGACGAGAGGTGTCTTGTCTAATTTGTCGGCATTCTGGCGCGGACGTGCAGCCGCGCCGACCAGGGAAGTCGGCGGTGTCTCACCGTTCAGTCGAAAGATCGACGGACGGTCCGCTCGGGCTTGCCGTACGGGCTGTCGGCCCACTTCGCCATGTCCACTGCACGCGCCTCGATGAGCTCGCACCACAGGCAGCTGAGCTCTGCGCGCCCTTTGGCCGAGAGCATCGGAATGAGGCCATGGCCGCAGCCGGCGCAACATTTGACGCGATTCATGGTTCTCTCCGCGACCTTCCGAATTCAGGAGCGACATTGTTGCTCCCGAAGCTTGCGCGGGCGCTATGAGGGCGCAGCGACGCCTGTCGCCGGGGCGCTCGTGCCCGCGATCGTCGCGTCTGCGATCCAGCGCGACACGGCGGCGATCTCTTCCGCATTGTCGCGGAAAGCGCGAAGCTGAAATTCCGCCGAGCTGCCACGCTCGACGATGGTGCGGCAGTGTTCGACCTCGGCCGCGCAGTTCAGCGCCGCGGCGTCTTCGGCGATGTCCTTGATCACGCGGGAGAGCAGCTCGGAGATCTCGACCGGCCCGTCCTTGGAGGCAAAGATGCAATCGGTGCCGTAGCGCTGGGCGCGCCATTTGTTCTCCACCGCAATCGCGCGTTCGACCGCGGTGACCTCTTTCGAGAGATGAGGTCGCAGGTAGAGATAGCGCGTCAGGCAGCGATAGAGCGAGGCAATGGCAACGGCATCGTCGACGAAGGTGCAGGTATCGGGCGCACGCAGCTCGAGGGTGGGGTGCTTCATGGAGGGGCGCATGGCCCACCAGATGTGGCTTTCATCAGGGATCACGCCGGAGCGCTGCAACGCGCCGACATATCCGTCGTAGTCCTGCCGGCTCTCGAACAATTCGGGCAGGCCGGTGCGCGGCAGCTCGGAATAGGCGGCGAGCCGATAGCCCTTCAGTCCGGTCTTGTGTGAATTCCAGAATGGGGAGGAGGCCGACAGGGCGATGAACAAGGGCAGATGCGGCAGCATCGCTCGCATCACCGCTATGCGCTTCTCGGGGTCGGGCAACTGGACGTGCACGTGCATACCGCACATCAGGTTGCGGTGGCCGATGCTGCGCAGATCCTCGATCATCTCCTCGTAGCGCGGTTTCGGGCTCGGCTGCGACATGCGCCAGACCGCGGTCGGATGCGTGCCGCAGGCCATGATCACGAAGCCGTATTGTGCCGCGACGTTTGCGACTTCGCGACGCAGGAAGCGAAGTTCTTCGCGCGCGTCGGCGACGTCGACATGAACGTTGGTGGCGACCTCGAGTTGCGACTGCAACATCTCCCGCATGGCCTGGCCGCCTGTCGACCAACTCGCAGATTCGAATAGCTCATTGGGGGTCTGGATCGCGACCTCCAGGCTGCGGCGATCGGCGAGAAAGTATTCCTCCTCGATACCGAACGAATATTCCGCGGCCTTGCCGCGTCCGCCGGCCGAGCGAATGACGAGGTGCTGCCTGTCGGAGGAATCGAGTCGCAGCAGTTTCAAGACGTCTGACGCCAATGTCATCGTGCCACCCGACCAAGGTATTTACCCGCGGGCGATAATCCTTCTGACAGGGGCGGGTTCCGCATCGGCCCCACCGGAAATTGCAAGGTCGAACGGAACAATCTTCGCGCTTTCGGACGCACGTGCGACCAGCGCGTGATTCGCGGGCACTTCCGTCCAGTCCGTTTCCTTGTCGAACGGCTCGGACACGACGATGACCTGGCCGCCAGCCTCGCGGAAATACAGCGTGTTGGCGGCATCGTTGACCGCAACCCTGAACGCATAGAGATCCCGCCCGTTGGCGATGGCGCTGGTGAAGCGTAGCCGCTCGCGAAGCTCGCCTTCGTTGACGAGGCGGACGAGGGCTCGCAGCAGGCGATGCGTTGCGCCGAGCGGATCGGCATCGAGCCCCGCGCCCATCATGGCGAGAAACACGGCTTCCGAATCGGTCGTGCCTGTCCGCGAAGGATAGTAGGCGTCGGGGATCAGCGCCTCGACCTTGCGCCGCAGGCGATTCCAGCTGCCGACGAAACCGTTGTGCATGAACATCCAGTGGCCGCAGGCAAAGGGATGACAGTTCTGCCGCGTCACCGCCGTGCCGGTGGCGGCACGCACATGGGCGAAGAACAGATGCGAGCGCAGATGCCGGCAGAGATAGCGGAGATTTTCGTCCGACCAGGCCGGGCGTGTTTCACGATAAAGACCAGGCTCCGGATGCTCGCCGTACCAGCCGAGACCAAAGCCGTCGCCATTCGAGCCGGCGGTCGACTGGAGCGAGCGGATGCTTTGCGCGATCAGCGAATGCTCGGGCTCGGTGACGTAGGGTTCGAAAGACGTGGTCTCGCCCCGGTATGCGATCCAGCGGCACATGGGAATCCTGTCAGGAGATGCTTGCTGAGATGTATCAACGAGCCTGACAGGACGATGGTTCCCGACAGCGAGTGCCGGGAACCTAGTGGTCACTACACCGGAACCGGAATCAATGGCGCAACCTCGCGATCACCTGCGTTCTCGCTCGCTGCGAGACCTTGCGCGACGCCGACACGGTCAGCCTCGGGACGGTTCTGACTCATCTTGCGCTTGCCTTCGAACCGCACGACGGGAATGCGCACGCCAACGATTCCACGCAACTGCGCGGCGATGAAATCCGCAGGGGCATCCGTGACGGCCCAGGGCTTGGCACGCGATCCTTCATGCCTGTTCGTGAGCCGCGTCACGGCCTCGAGCAGACGCTCGGGGTCCTGGAAGAATTCGACCGGGCCATAGGCATGCACCGCGACGTAGTTCCAGGTCGGCACGACCTTTTCGGTCTCCTGCTTGGTCGCGTACCACGACGGCGTCACATAGGCGTCGGGACCGCTGAAGATTGCCAGCGCATCTCCGATCGGCGGCAGTTTCCATTGCGGATTGGCTTTCGCCACATGTCCGTACAGCACGCCATGCTCGCCTTCGCTCTCATCGAGAAAGAGCGGCAGCGGTGTGGCGACCGGGCCTTCGGTGGTGGCCGTGACCAGACTGGCGAGGCGGGCGCCGCGAATGGTCGCCCGGATGCTCTCGATATCGTCCTTGAAGGCGGGAGGGATGTACATGGTCTATCTCCGGTGTTGATCTGGAGATAGCCGAAATCTGGTCTGTAAGAAACTGCCAGTTATCGTCTATTTGATCAGTCCAGTTCGGCGACGGCCTGTGCGAGAAGCCTGCAGCCGCGCTCGATCTGTGACACCTCCAGTGCCGAATAGCCCATGACGAGGCCGATTGTCTTCCGCGGTCGGCGAGGTCCGACGAACAGTGCCGAGACGGGATAGATGCCGACGCCCTTTGCCTGGGCTGCCTTGATCAACGCGTCCTCTCGCTTCTGCGGCAGGTTGTCGAACCACGCCACGATGTGCAGGCCGGCGGCCGTGCCCTCGATCCGGACGCGATCCCCGAACCGGCGGCGAAGCGCGTCGAGCAGCGTGCGCTGGCGTTCGGCGTTGCGCCGGCGCACGCGTCTGATGTGGCCGTCATAGGCGCCGCTTTCCAGCATCGACGCGAGTGCGTCCTGTTCGATCAGCGGCGTGTGCCGGTCCATGATCTGCTTGGCGGCGGCGAACAGGGATCGCAGGGCGGCGGGCACCACCAGATAGCCGATCCGCAAGGTCGGGGAGAGCGTCTTGGAGACGGTGCCGAGATAGATCACGTTGCCGCCGCCTTCCAGCGCGTGCAGGGGCGGAATCGGCTTGGTATCGTAGCGATACTCGCTGTCGTAATCGTCCTCGATCACGTAGGCGTCGTTTGCCCTGGCCCAGGCGAGCAATTGGTGCCGGCGTCCGATCGGCATGACGCCGCCGAGCGGATATTGGTGCGAGGGCGTGACATAGGCGAGGCGGGCTTCGACGCCATCGAGCCGCGCTGTCTCCAGTCCATCCGCGTCGACGGGAATCGGGATCGTCTCCGCGCCCGTCGCCGCGAAAGTATGCCGCGCCATCTGGTAGCCGGGATCCTCCATCACGAAGCGGTCGCCGGCATCGAGCAGCAGGCGCGCGCAGATGTCGAGGCCCTGCTGCGAGCCGTTGACGACAACGATCTGATCGACCTCGCAGCGGACGCTGCGCGACCGCCAGAGATAGCCTTGGAGCGCGGTCCGCAGCCGCAGCGCGCCGCAGGGATCGTCATAGGCCAGCCGCTCGGGCTTGCGGGCCATCGCGGCAGTCACGGCCTTCTTCCAGGCCACTACCGGGAAATCCGACGGCGCGAGCTCGCCATAGCGGAAGTTCGCGACAAGCCCGCGCGGCGGCTCGGTCCAGCGCGGCGGGTCTTGAAGCAACCGGTCCCCGAAGGCCGACAGCCGCACCTTCCGCGCCGGCGGCCGCGATGCTACGCGCGTGTGTCCCCGCTCGACGACGGCGCGAGCCACCCGCGGCCGCACGCCATGGCGTGTCTCGATGAAGCCCTCGGCGGCGAGCTGTTCGTAGGCGATCGTGACGGTCGAGCGTGCCACGCCCATCTCGCCGGCCAGCGCGCGGGAGGACGGCAGCAAGCCGTCGATCCCGTACACCCGCGCCACGATCTGATCTCTCAGGGCCTCGTAGATCTGGCGCGCACCCATGCGGTCGGCACGGGACGCAGGATTGGTCTTCATCTGGGTCATCCACATTCCAAGCCGGCATTCGCCCGAGCGGACCATGTCGGAATGTGGTTCTAATCCCGTTCGCCGAGAGTTTCGACGTAAGCCTTGCCGTAGGGATGAAAATGCTCCTTGCGGCCCTGGTCCCACAGGGCCCTGAGGCCGGGCGCCGTGATGTCCCAATCAGGCCGGCACTTCACGCCGACTGCCCTGAGGTCCTGGCGGAGTTCTTCGACGGTTGGACGGCCGAAAAACCAGTAGCCGTTGTAGATCTTGTGAATGACAAGGCCGGGCTCGAGCACGATCACGTGCGGAATCATCGGATTGTGGACGGGGTCGGTGTATTCGGCAATGTCGAGATCCTTCTGAACGAGGCGCCGCGAATCCGAGAGGAAGGGCCAGTGCGCTCCGACGCCGCTGCGATATTCGCTGGTCTGGGTGATGTTGTCGGTCGTGATCGTGACCATCCGGCAATAGCCCACCTCCATCTCGCGATGGAGCTGCAGCAAGCCTTCGGCCTGGCGGCGATCCTTCGGACAGAATCCGCCGCGGCCGAGCACGAGCACCATGGGGTCACCCCCCTGCAGCTCGGAGAGCTTTCGATGCTTGCCGGTGTGGTCGCTGAGTTCGTAATCCGGGAAGGTTACTCCCGGCATCATGTCAGGTCGCATTACGCTCTCCCGGTTTTACAGATCAATCACGACGTCGTTTCGCGGCCGCGCGCAGCAGATCAGGACATTGCCGTCCGCCGGCGGATCGAGCGGATCCGGCGCATAGTCGACCGTCCCCGCGATCAATCCGCTCTCGCAATTGTGGCAGACGCCGGTCCGGCACGACCAGCGCACGGGGACGTCGCACGCCTCGGCCAATTCCAGCAGGCTGGCGTAGGCCGGTGCCCAGCACACGTTGAGGCCACTGCGGGCGAACGAAACCATCGGGCCGGGGCCGGGTGCGCCGACCGGCGAGTGCGCTCGCTTCTGGGGGGAGGGCGCTATGCCGGGCGTCAAGGATGGTCCGGCGCCGAACAATTCGGTGTGGACGCGATCCGGTGCGATACCCAACGTGGTGAGGCCAGCTTTCAGATCGCTCATGAAAGCTGCCGGTCCGCACAGATAGAAATCGCCGTCACGCGGCACGCTCAGAGTCTGGAGCAGGCGTGCGTCGAGATGTCCGACTGTATCGAACTCCACGTTGAGACGATCGTCCGGGTCAGGCGCGCTGTAGCAGATATGGCTATGGTGACGAG
The DNA here is from genome assembly GCF_055811715.1 of Bradyrhizobium sp. WSM4872. Lineage (NCBI taxonomy): Bacteria > Pseudomonadati > Pseudomonadota > Alphaproteobacteria > Hyphomicrobiales > Nitrobacteraceae > Bradyrhizobium > Bradyrhizobium sp. WSM4872. The sequence goes on from NZ_JBVVPT010000005.1 coordinate 251,308, forward strand.
AGAGCCCACCTAGCAACTCGCGCGCCTCGGCGGCGAACGCATGTTCGCGGCCGTTGCGGGTGCCGTGCAGCCACCAGACGTCGCGAGTCGTCGCTTCCGCGGCGAGCGCGTGGAGCATCGCGAGCACCGGGGTGACGCCGATACCGGCGCTCAGCAGGACGACGGGCCGGGTGCCCGGTCGTAGCGTGAAACTGCCGCGTGGTGCACCGAGCTGCACGGCAGCGCCGTCCACCAGCTCGTCAGCAATGTAACGGCTGGCGGCGCCGTGCGCTTCGCGCTTGATGCTGACGCGATAGGACGCGGCATCGGCGCCGCTCGAGAGCGAATAGCTGCGCGTCATTGCCTGCGCAGTGGAAGGTTCGAGCCTGATGACGACGAACTGACCGGGCAGAGCGACCGCCACCGGATGTCCGTCGACGGGTTCGAGAATCAGCGACGTCACGTTGCCGCTTTCCGCGATCTTGCGCGCCACGCGAAAGGAGCGGAACCCGCGCCAGGCCGGAGGAGGGCTCGCCGCCGGCCCAAGCCCGGCGTTTCCCGCGGCCTTGTTATCCTTCTGCTGCTCGAGCAGCGCCTCGAATGAACGGTGCCACCCGCGGCTCAGCGCGGGAATCCGCAGCGCGCGCTCCAGGCGTTCGCGCGGATGCGGCGGCAGGTAAAGCAGCGCATTGATCTCGAACACGCTCATGCGCTCGGGTCCCGCGGCGATCTGTGTGATCTCGTCACCGGCCTCGACGTCGCCTTCCTCGATCACACGAAAATAGAATCCGGGCCGGCCGTGCCTGACGAGCAGCGCAGCCATGTCCGGCTCGTCCATGCGAATGCCGAGCCGGTAGCAGGTGACGCGCGGCTGCGTCACTTCGAACAGGGCAGAGCCGATCCTGTAGCGGTCTCCGATGCACACGCCGGTGTCGGCGAGGCCCTCGACCGTAAAGTTCTCGCCGAACTGGCCATGAACGAGGTTCGATCGACCCAGATGCTCCTGCCAGTACCGATAGGATTCGTCCTGATAAACGAATACGGCACGATGTTCGCCGCCATGTCCGGCCGTGTCGCCCTGGCCGTCGCCCTCGATGTTGAGCCGGCGCACCCTGCGCGGGCCTGTGACCTGCGCCTTCCAGATGCCGGTGTGGACGGCCCGACCCTGCCAGGCGATGTCGCGCGGCAGGCCGACATTGACCGAAAGCAGACGTGTCATTGCGTGTTCCCGATCTGGCTGCGTGGTTCTGCCATCATCCTTGCATCCGGATGGGGTTTTTGGCTCGTTAGTCGTTGTTAGAGGTTGCGAGCAAGCCTTGCCACCGGCGGCCTTGAGGCCAATCTGAAATGGCGTAACGAGAACGCAGTCGCGACAACGGGAGATCACGATGGATGATCAGGGCAAGCTGGCCGCGCTCCAGCGCCATTGGGACGCTTCGGACGCGAACGATTTCGAGGCCGAGCACGACATCTATCGCGAGGACGCGGTGCTCGACTATCCGCAATCCGGCGAACGCATCCGCGGTCGCAGCAATATCCAGCAGAGCCGATTCGTGCAGCCGAACAAGAAGCGCTTCACGGTTCGGCGGATCGTCGGCGGTAACGATCTCTGGGTGAGCGAATTCGTGCTGACTTATGACGGGGTGCCGTCTTACGTCGTGAGCATCATGGAATTTCGCGACGGCCTGGTGGCGCACGAGACGCAGTATTTCGGCGACAGGTTCGAGCCGTCGCCCTCGCGGGCGCATCTTGTCGAGCGGGCGGGATAACACCGGCTCGGTCGCAACACGGAACCCGATGCGGCGGCTGGTCGCAGTCGCGTCGCCTTGATTCCGACAGTCCCATCTTTATGTGTGGAAGGAACAAGAATCCGGGCCCCTCTGGCGAGGACGCCGACGCTGTCGGCAAACCTCGTGATGTCGGATGACCTGTCCCGCGCGAATGCGATGGATCGGCCGATCGTCGGGCCTTCTTGAGAGTCTCTCCGACCCAATCGTCCCCATCGCAGCTCCGTGCGGTATTTCGCAAGATAAGGGAGCAACGATGTCCGACGCCAAGCATTCAAATCCGATCGAAATCGAGATCACCGAGCCGTCGAGCCTGAACGAGCAGGCGGCGGTGGCGCTGGTGATCGTCGGCGCGCTGGTTGCCGTCGCCGACCGGCAAGTTTCGTCGGTCGAACGCGACGAGGTGGTCCGTTTCATCCGGGATCGCAAGCTGGCACCGCACATCTCGGACGACCGGCTCTACGCGATGTTCGACGAGCTTGCCGAACGACTCGAGGAACCGGATTTCGCCAATGTGGTGATCGAGAATTTGCGTCCGGTTTCGGACCTGCCGCTGTCGGCTCATTTGATGGAGCTGTCGGAGCGCGTCGCGGCCGCGGACGAGGACGTGCATCCCCACGAAGTGCAGGCGATCAACCTGTTGCGCCTGCTGACTCTGGTGCTGCCCCGCGCAAAGCAGGTGACACCAGATGCAGTGCGCGCCGAACAGCGCATCGCCGCCGAGGAGTAAGCATGAGCGTAGTTTCGGACGAGGATAAGACAGGGACTGCGGGCGCCACCGGCCAGATGGCCGGCGGCGACCCGCGCCTCGACAAGCTTGTCCGTCGCCTGCCGCCGCGCGTGGGTGACACCGTCACCTATCTGCTCAAGCCGTCCAGCCGCTGGGTGAGAATCCCCTCGGGCGCGCTGCTGATTGTCGGTGGCGTGCTCTCCTTCCTGCCGGTGCTCGGCCTCTGGATGCTCCCGCTCGGCCTCGCTTTGCTCGCGGAAGACGTGCCCGCGCTGCGATCCTCGCGCGGCAAGGTTCTGGATTGGGTCGAGCGGAAGAAGCCGCAATGGCTCGATCCGTCCGTACCGAAAAATGACCAATCATGACTGAATTCATCACCACCGAAGCGCTGACCGCGCTGTTTCAGGTCGTCCTGATCGACCTGGTGCTCGCCGGCGACAATGCCGTCGTCATCGGCCTTGCCGCAGCCGGCCTGCCGGCCGAGCAGCGCCGGCGCGCCATCGTCGTCGGCATCATCGCCGCCACCGCCTTGCGCATCGTCTTTGCCGGCGTCGCGACCCAGCTTCTGCAGGTGATCGGCCTCTTGCTCGCCGGCGGCGTGCTGCTGCTCTGGGTCTGCTGGAAGATGTGGCGGGAGCTGCGCGAGCAGTCCGCGCACGCGAACGAGCTCGCGTTCAGCCATGGCAGCAGCAGCGCTGCGCCTGCCTCCCAAAAGACTTTCAGACAGGCGGCGGTGCAGATCGTCGCCGCCGACGTCTCGATGTCGCTCGACAACGTGCTCGCGGTCGCGGGCGCTGCGCGCGAGCATCCCTACATCCTCGCCTTCGGCCTGCTGTTGTCGGTCGCGCTGATGGGCGTCGCCGCCGATTTGCTCGGCCGCGTGCTCCAGAAGCAGCGCTGGATCGGCTATGTCGGCCTCGCCATCATCGTTTACGTCGCCTTCGAGATGATCTATCGCGGATCGCTCGAGCTCGCGCCTGTGATCGCGAGTCTCTGAGGCAACGCGCCTGTCCATCATCCGGAGTGATCAATGACGTCCGAATCCAAAGCACCTTCGGCGGTTTCCGTGCGGGCACCGCAAATCGGCCCGTTTGCCCAACTCATCTTTGGCTCTCGCTGGCTGCAGGTCCCGCTTTATGTCGGCCTGATCGTCGCGCAGGCTGTCTATGTGCTCTTGTTCCTGAAGGAGCTCTGGCACCTGGTCGTGCACTCGTTCGACGCCAGCGAGCAGCAGATCATGCTGGTCGTGCTCGGGCTGATCGACGTCGTGATGATCTCGAACCTGCTGGTGATGGTGATCGTCGGCGGTTACGAGACCTTCGTCTCGCGCCTGAACCTCAGCGGTCATCCGGACGAGCCGGAATGGCTCAGCCACGTCAACGCCAGCGTGCTCAAGATCAAGCTTGCGATGGCGATCATCGGCATCTCCTCGATCTCGCTGCTCAGGACCTTCATCGAGGCGGGCAATCTCGGCACGACGCGCAGCAATTTCACCGAGAGCGGCGTGATGTGGCAGGTGCTGATCCATCTGACCTTCATCATCTCCGCGATCGGCATCGCCTGGGTCGACCGCCTCAGCGAGGGGGGCCAGCGCAAGGGAGCCGGCCACGGCTGAGCGTGACAGACGCGGCCGCTCAAACGCCGAAGGCTGCGCTCAGGGACGTCGGCTCTGCGCCAGCGTCTCGGAGGGTGCCTCGCCGAACGCCAATCTGTAGCCGCGCGAGAACTCACCAAGATGCCAGAAGCCGTTGCCGAGCGCTGCGGCCTTGACGCTCATGCCGCCGCCTCCGATCATGAGCTGGATGCGGGCGGACCACAGCCGCTTGAGGCGTAGATAGTGGTGCAGGCTGACGCCGTGCACCGCGTGCGCGGCGGTCTGGAGCGTACGCACGGATACGCCGAGCGCAGAGGCCAGGTCGTCACTGTAGAGTGCCTTGCTGCCGGACCACATGACCATTTCGTCGAGGCGCGCGATCAGCTTGCGGTGCTTGGCGAACGATCCGCGTCGCGCGGTCAGCCCGCCGGCCGGCGCTATGGCGTCGTCGAGGCAGGCGAGCAGCGTCTCCTGGATGGGTCGGTTGAGCGCCTCGAATTGGCGGGGATCGTTGCACGCCGAGGCGAGTGAGAACATCTCCAGGATAGCGGCGCGCAATCGCACCATCGGATGGTCCTGTGCGCGAACATATGCGAGGCCCGTGTCGAAATCCGTCCAGCCGCGATGACGCATGTCCGAGTTGAAGCGCAGCATCAGGTAAGTGTTGGGATGATGCTCGATCGCGTCGACGGGGGCTTTGCCGCGCATGATGGCAATGGTCGAATTGTCGACCTCGCGGCCGTTGGAGGTGGAGTGAAACGTGAGGGGGACAACGAGGCCGACACCATTGTCCGTGCCGATCTCGGCCTCAAACCGCCGTGCAAAGGAGCGCTGGAGCACGAACAGCCCATCCTGGAGCGGCAGGATGGCGCGAGATAGCGAGAATTCGCGCGGGCGGAGCGGCGTGCTGATGCCGAGGCCGAGCACCTCGTTGGCGCGAAACTCGGCGAAATCCGAGAAGCGCTCGATGCCGAGGACTCGCGAAGGCTTCAGCCGACATAGCGGCATTTCGGGATCCTGGCGTGAGGGATGAGCCGCAAAATACAAACGGTATCAGATGGTCGTCCATCGGCCCTATCCCGGGAAACTACTGCGACGCTTGATCACGCAACTTGCGGGTAGGCCGCGTTTTCCTGCCGCTCGCGCTCGCCCAGTTCGCGCACCAGCTCCTGGAGGAAGGATTCCGTGTGGGCGGGCAGGGTGCGCTCGGCGCGAACGTAGATGCCGAGATCTGACCACACTGGACTCCCGGCGTTGTCGAGCGGCAGGAAGACGAGCTGGCTATCGCGCGACAGCCTGCTGATACCGAGCTGGGTCTGGAAGGCGACGCCGACGCCGCGCGCGGCGAGCTCGCGCATCAGGTCGATCGAGTTGGCCTGGATGGCAGGCTCCGGCGTCTCGGAGAGCTGCGCGATCAGCGGCTGGAGCAGATGATAGATCGACAGCTCCGGCAGCGCGTGGATGACGGGAAAGGCGAGACATTGGGTTAGCGTGACCGTCTTGCCGCGCGCCAGCGGATGCTCGCGCGCGACGACCGCGCCGAGGCGAAATCGTTTCAGGGCGACCTGGCGCAGGTCCGGCGGATGGCGCAGCGCCATGGCGATGCCGATGTCGGCCTCGCCGCGGCTCAGGGCCTCCAGCACATCCGACGATCCCTTCACCTCGGTGGTGAAGCTGACGCGCCGGGCGCGGCCACGATGGGAGGCGATCAGGTCCGGCAGCACCGACTCCGTGAGCGACTCGATGCAGGCAATGCTGACGGTGCCGTGCCACGTCCCCGACAGGGACGCGACGTCCGAGCGGAAGCGGTCGAGGTCCTGGAGCACGTTCATGACGTGCCGGGCCAACATCTCGCCGACCGTCGTCAGCGTCAGGCCGCGCGCATTGCGCTCGAACAAAGGTGACCCAACCTCTTGTTCAAGCTTGAGAATCTGGCGGCTTACGGCCGACGAGGCAACGTTCAGCAAACGCGCCGCGGCCCGAATCGAACCGGTGCGGCGTACGGCGTGGAAGTACTGGATGGCCGGTGAGTGAAAGCGCATGGGACCCCCGGCCGGACTATAGCTGTTGCTGAAACGGCATCAACATGCACGAAATTTTGTGCTTTTCGAGCGCGTTCCTCCCACCTAGGTTCCCGCCCGGCTCGGCCGGTCCCGCGGACCGTCATGCCATGCGCAACGAGGCGCCAGGGGATCCAGGGTGGACGAGAACATTGTTTGCGAGGTCGCGCCGGATAGGCGTCTGGTCGATCGCCGTCGCGCGGCGGCCTATGTCGGCGTGACCGCCGGACGCTTCGAGCAGCTGGTGCGCGACAGCGTCGTGCCACCGCCTGTCATGGTGGACAACAAGCGGCGCTGGCCGCTCGCGTTGCTCGACGTGGCGAAGGACGCGGTTGTCAGCAGCAGCATGCCGTGCCGGCCGCAGGTGACGGTCGAGATCGCGCAGGACGCACGCCCCTGCGAACGGACCCCGGCACCGGCCTCGCACGAACTGCCGGACCAGGCTTGGTTCGAGCAGCGCGCGCGGTTCGTTCAGCGCGTGCGCCGGTCGCTGCTGTCGGGCAACGAGATACGTCTCTTGCGCGAGTTCAAACTGCTCAGGCAGAACCAGCTCAGCATGTTCGGCTACTACGGCAGCTTCGAAGCGCTGATGGTGCGCGGCTACATCGTCGAGCTCGCGCGAAAGCCGCCGTCGAGCCGTCCGCTGGTGACGTATCGCCTGACCGCGCAGGGCGAGCAGGTTATGTCGGCGCTGAAGGACGAGCCGCCGATCTGACCGGCGCGGACAAGGCGACGGCATCCTTCGGCATCATCGCACGGCGTGCATCTCCAGAAACGCTTTCACGCCGGTGACGGTGCCGGTGTCCGACGGCACATAACCCGGCAGGGTGGCGACGACCGCGCGAAAATCGGCGCTGCGGATGATCTCCAGGATGCGCTGCATCGGCCCGGTGTCCAGGAACGCGCGCTTGCAGACAAAGAAATAATCCTCGGTCAGGAGCCGGATGAAATCGAGGCCGAAATGGCGCGCAGCCGCCTCGACGCCAAAACTCGCGTCCGCCATGCCGCTCGCGACATAAGCCGCGACCGCGGCGTGGGTGAATTCGATCTGCTGCGCGCCGTTGATGCGGCTCTCGTCAATTCCGCTTGCCGCGAGCAGTTGGTCGAACAGAAGCCGCGTGCCGGAATCGTGGTCGCGGTTGACGAAACGGACTTTTGGTCCGGTGAGATCATCAAGCGAAGCGATGCGCAGCGGATTGCCGCGCGCGACCATCAATCCCATTTCGCGTGTGACGAAGCTGATAATTCGATCCTCGCGCGGATCGAGCCATTCGCGCGCAGCCTTGATGCCCTGGGCGCGCAGGGCGCCGTGCGGTAGGTGCAGGCCGGAGAGATCGCAGGCGCCCTGCGCCAGCGAGACCAGCGAATGCTGGTTGCTGACATAGCGCAGATCGACGCCGATGCCCGGCTCGCGGTCGAGGAATTCGCGCAGTTTTGCGACCGCAAAGCCGTGGCTGGCATGCACGCGGATCACCGACGGGCGCTGCTCGAGGAACGGTTTGATCTCGCTCGCCAGTTCCTGCGCCAGATTCTCGAGCTGAGGTCCCAGCCGAGCCTGCATGCGCTCGCCCGCCCACACCAGCCGCTCGCCGAAGGGCGTGAGTTTCGAACCTTTGCCGCGCTGCGTTTCCACGAGCGGCGTGCCTAAGAACTCCGACCATTGCTCGATCAGATTCCAGACATGGCGATAGGAGAGGTGCGCGTCCTTGGCCGCGCTGGTGATCTTCCCCGTTCTCCTGATCTCGTTGAGGACACCGAGCATGATGATGGCGGTGCGCGGATTGCCCTCGCGCCGAAACCGCCATACGGCCTCGATCTCGATCTGAAGCATTGGTCTTCCTTATGAATTGTACTTCATATGCTGGCCGTCCACTCGCAATTCGTATCATATTTACTCCCGTCTCTGTGCGCCTAGTCTGGCATACCAGAACTGGAGAAATATGATGTCTGTTGCATATGACTTTGCACACTCGCCGGCCACCGAGTTCATGTCCCGGCCACAGCATCTGCTGATCGACGGCCGCCGCGTCCCCGCAAGCTCCGGGCGCACCTTCAAGTCGCTCAGCCCGGCCACTGGGCAGGTCATCGCCGTCGTCGCCGAAGGCAACGAGGCCGATGTGGAGCATGCGGTCGCCGCCGCGCGCCGGGCTTTCGAAGGCCCATGGCGCACGATGCGGGCGTCCGAGCGCGGCCAGATCCTGCTGCGCTGGGCTGACCTGCTCAAGGCTCACGCAGAGGAGATCATCGAGCTCGAGTCGATCGATGCGGGCAAGCCGATCGCCGCGACATCGCGGCAGGATTTTCCGGCCGCCGTCGACACGCTGATTTACTACGCCGGTTGGGCCGACAAGATCAGCGGCGACGTCGTGCCCGTGCGCGATGATGCCCTGACCTACACCGTGCGCGAGCCGGTCGGCGTGGTCGCCGCGATCGTGCCGTGGAATTTCCCGCTGATGATCGGGATGTGGAAGCTCGCGCCGGCGCTGGCCTGCGGCTGCACCATCGTGATGAAGCCGGCCGAGCTGACTTCGCTGTCGGCGCTGCGGATCGCCGAACTCGCGCTGGAGGCCGGCCTGCCGGCGGGCGTCTTCAACGTCGTTACCGGCCCCGGCCGCGTCGTCGGCGACGCTCTGGTCAATCACCCCGACGTCGACAAGGTCACTTTCACCGGCTCTCCCGGTGTGGGGCGGGGAATCATGAAGAGCGCCGCAAGCAATTTCAAGCGCGTCTCGCTCGAGCTGGGCGGCAAGTCGGCCAACGTCATTTTCGACGATGCCGATCTCGAAGCCGCATCGAAAGCTGCGGCTTCCGGCATCTTCTTCAATGCCGGCCAAGTCTGCTCGGCCGGCTCCCGCGTGCTGGTGCAGGACAAGGCCTATGACGAGGTCGTCGAGCGGATCGCTGCGCGCGCAAAGTCGCTCAGGATCGGCGACCCGCTCGATCGCAGGACGACGCTCGGCCCGGTCATATCCGAGAAGCAGATGAAATCGGTCGTCGATTATGTCGAGATCGGCCGGAAGGAGGGCGCGACCCTCGTCACCGGTGGCGAGAAGGTGGGCGATCGCGGCTACTTCATCAGCCCGGCGGTGTTCGCGAATGTCGCGCACGAGATGCGGATCTCACAGGAGGAGATCTTTGGCCCCGTCGTCAGCGTCATCAAGTTCAAGGATGAAGCCGATGCTTTGCGGATTGCCAACGGCACGGCTTACAGCCTCGCCGCTGGCGTCTGGAGCCGCGACATCGGCAAGCTGCAGCGCTTCGCCAAGCGGGCGCGCGCGGGCACGGTCTGGATGAACACCTATGGCTATACCGACGTGCGTCTGCCCTGGGGCGGCGAGCGCGACTCCGGCCTCGGCCGCGAGCACGGCACCGCCGCGCTCGACAATTTCACCGAGCCCAAGGCTGTCTGGATGAATTTGGTCGTCTGATACCTCCCGAGCGACCAAACCTGGAGCCCGCCAGATCACCCGGTCGGCGGGCTCTTTTTTCGAGATCGATAAAATTGTCTGCATTCTGCTCAGCTGCGGCAAACCCTGCGGACAAGAACTGTGCGGCCTTAAACCCCGGCTTTGGAACCGGCGTGCATCCTGCCTGCAACAGGGTGGGGCATCAGCATGTCAGTTCTCAGGGAGGTCGTCGTCGCGGTCGCGGGAGTCTACGCACTTCTGTTCGCGTGCGACGCAATGTTCGGGATCGGCGAGGCGCGCTTCGACGAAGCCTATTACAGCGCCAGCTTCTACGCGCCGCGGCCGATGGAGTTTCGTTTCGCCGGCGATACGCCGCCGGCCGTCCGCGTCAGCGAGGCGTTTGCGCAATTCGCGCCGGGCGAAGTCAAGCTGAACAAGCGCTACTCGTCGCTGACGACGATCATTCGCTAGGGCGCACACTCATCGTTCCGACTGCCCCGGCAGAAGGCCGGGGACGGCGAGATTTCGAGGCTGGAGCTGTCAGCGAGCGCGTCCGCATCAGCAACAGACTGGTCTCGCCCCTAGCTCATTTTGGGGCGGGCGAGCCGTGATGCTGAGCAATCAACCATCGGCCGTCTACCTTCACCATCGCGAGCGTCAAACGGTAGGGGACCACGGTGCCGTCCTTGAGAATGAAATTCGCAAAGCCCGAGCTAAGTAGGACGTCTGGCACCACAGCGACGGCTTGTTGGTCTCCCATCTTTACCTGGATGCCAGGAGGGAGCTTACTAAAGTAGGCACGCACGCCCGATGGCCCTGAGAAGAGTTGGGCAACCGACCCGAAAAGCGTTGCATCGCTGGTATAGAGAGCAACGAACTTGTCTGCATCGCCCGAATTGTAGACCTGCTCCCACTGCGTTCTGACCGCAGCGGCGTCTTCGTTTGGTCCGGCCTTCGCAAGTTGCGGCAAAGAAAAACCAACGATAATCAGAAAAGTTGCCAATAGCCTCTGCATATAGATGCTCCAAAATATTCGGTAACGGCACGGGGCTACGATTCCGCCGCGTGCACCTCTGTCAGAAGTTGTAGTTCATTCATCGGGCAATATTTGCATGTTACTGCCAATGTCGGAGATGGGTCAATCGCGGCGGTTCGCTCCCAGGCCAGTGACGTCCCGCTTACGCCGGACTCCGCACCACATCACCGATACGACGGGCCGTGAATGGAAATCGGTCAACTGCTTCCTCAATCCTCCAAACCGGCTTTACGAAGGCCGTCCAGCATGAGGGCGTGATCTTCCGGCCGAAACCACGGTGGCCGCTGACGGACCTGAAACTCGAAGGATGCTGGTGAAATTGCGATTGCTTTCTGCAGCGCATCGTCGGCTTCAGCAGTTCGACCGAGTTGACCGAGAGCTGCGGCAAGCCAGCGGTAGGGGGAAGGGAAGTCGGGGAATGTTCGGATCGCGCGCTCCGCCGCCCCGACTGTGGCGGTGTAGTCCCGGCAAAAATAGTGAGCCAATGCGACCTGGTTCAAGCGATTCACCAGCGATGGGTCGCGAGGGTCCAGCCGAATACACGTCTCGAGGGCGGCGAGCCCCACTTTCGGACAGCCGGAATACGCGAGAATGACGCCCAGCGCTCCGTGAGCCGGTGCCAGATTCGGGCAGAGTTCCAGCGCACGCTCGGCCTGCGCACGCGCTCCGCCGTGATCGCCCCGAGCGTTGAGCGCCAGCGCCAGGCGTGAATGAGCGTCTGCGTTGCCGCGGTCCAGAGCGACAGCGCGTCGCGCCAATTCTTCTTCTTCGACTTGTGTTCCTTTCGACCGACTGAGCACGGTGGAGAGCCCGATATATCCGGGCGCGAACATTGGATCGAGATCTATGGCCCGCCGAAAGAATTCTCCGGCAACTGCATCATCCTCGGTGCTCGCCTTGCCCAGATGCCACATCCCACGCTGGTAGGCACCCCAGGCATCGAGACTTGCGGGTGTCTTCCGCATTGCCCGCTGTTGCTCGGCGCCGGCAATGACCGGCGCGATGGCGATGGTCGTGGATTGCGCGATGTCATCCTGTACGGAGAAGATGTCCGCAATATCGCGGTCGTAGCGTTCTGCCCAGACATGATTGCCTGTCTCTGCTTCGACAAGCTGCGCGGTGACTCTGACGCGGTTGCCGGATTTTCGCAGGCCGCCCTCAAGCACATAGCGAACGCCCAATTCGCGCCCGACTTGTTTCACGTCTGCCGCACGTCCCTTGAAGGAAAACGACGAATTGCGGGCGATGACGAACAGTGAGGAATATCGCGACAATGCCGTGATGACATCCTCCGCGATTCCGTCGGCGAAGAACTCTTGGTCCGGGTCGGAACTCATGTTCTGGAACGGCAGCACCGCGATGGATGGCTTGTCCGGAAGCGCCAGCGGTCGCGCAATTTCAGGCGCTTGTCCTGGCTTTGAAGCTGCCGAGGAATTCGCATCGACAAGGAGGCGCCATGCATGCATCGGTTCGGCGATATTGTTGAGTGCTTGCAGACCCATATCGTCGTAGGCGACGTCTATCTTGCCGCGAATCTGCCGACGAGCATCGTCGGAGATACAGATGCCGCCGGGGTCGGCTATCCCTTCAAGGCGCGCGGCGATGTTGACGCCATCGCCGAAGATGTCGTTATCATCAATGATAATATCGCCGATGTGGATGCCGATCCGAAAGTCGATCCTCATTGCCGGGGAGACGTCGGCGTTCTGCGCCGCCATTCCGCGCTGGACTTCGACCGCACTGCGCGCCGCGTCCACCGCACTCGCAAACTCGACCAGCATGCCGTCGCCGGTGGTCTTGACGATGCGGCCACGATGCGCAGCAATCGTGGGATCGACAACGATCTTTCGAGCTGCCTTCAGCCGCGCCAGCGTGCCTTCCTCGTCAGCGCCCATGAGACGGCTGTAACCGGCGACATCCGCAGCCAATACCGCTACAAGTCGTCGTTCCACACGTTCGCCGGTCAAAATGGCCTCTAACAAAATGGCCTCTAAAATGTGATATTTGGCCCGGCGCATCAAAGCACGCAGAGCTGCTTTCGGCTAGCGCCGACGTTTGTCCGGGGTCACAAGACGAAATGCCGGATCATTGTGCGCAGGTCTGCTTTACCCGTGGAAGCAGTATGTGTCGGTCCACGCCTTTCGTGCTCTATTCTCATTCCCCCTGGATCCATTCCGCGACGCCACGCCACAGCGTGTCACGGTGGTCGGGGCGGAAGAAGCCGAAATGGCCGATCGCCTTGGCGCCGACGTCGGACGGCTTCACGTTGAGCACCTCCGGCTTGATTGCGGTGAATCCGCTCGCAAGCAGCTCGACCGCGGGCCGCGTCGCCCAGGGATCGTCGGAGAAGCAGAGTGTGCGCAGCTCGCCCTTGAACTTGGCGAAATTCTCCAGCGCCGGCAGCTTTGAATCGAAGAGATAACGGGGGCTCGAGACCCACTCGGCCCATTGCAGGAAGACGCCCTTGGGCAGATCCTCGCCGATGCCGGCCCAGCCCGGGGCGTAACCGAGCGCGTGGACGAGCGGCACGCCGACAAAATTCATGAAGGCGAAGACGCGGTATTTTTCCGGCGACGTCATCAGCCGCCAGGTCGCCGCCTGCGAGGCCACGAACGCGGCGCGCGAAATGTCCGTGTTGTTCGCGATCAGCCCGAGCGCCTGGCCGCCGAAGGAATGCCCGACATAGGCCAAGGGCAGGGTATTGTAGCGATCGCGCATCCAGTGCACTGCGGCGGTGACGTCGAGCGCGGCCCAGTCCGACATTGACGCCTTGAAGCCGACCAGCGATTTCGGCTGGTTGTAGCCGACCATCGCCGGCAGCCGGGAGTCGCCGATGCCGCGATAGTCGTAGGTCAGGACCGCGCAGCCGCGATGGGCGAGATAGGAGGCAAAGCCGCGATAGATTTTTCGCGGGACGGCGGTCGCCGAATTGACCAACACGGCATGACGTTTGGTGCCGCGCGGCAGGAATAGCGTGCCGGCCAGCGCATACCCGTCGGTCGCCGGGAAGCTGATCTCGTCGATGAAAACGTCGTCCCGTGCCACGTCCATGGGCAGAAGGTATCCTGCCAGTTTCCTCGCCGTTTCCCAGCAAATGCGAATTTGGCTTTCCCCGCAAGGCTTTGCAGTGCCAAACGGATTTACAACTGGCGGCCGGTGGCCAGCCTGTGTATAAGGCGACCCTCGCAACCCACAGATCAGGTTGTGCTTTTTGCTTCACGGAGAGATTGCGATGTCCGAGCGGTGGACGCCCGAATCCTGGCGCAGCAAGCCGGTGCTACAGGTGCCCGACTATCCCGACGCCAAGGCCCTGGCCGACGTCGAGGCGCAGCTTGCGACCTTTCCGCCGCTGGTGTTCGCGGGCGAGGCGCGCAATCTGAAGAAGGCCTTAGCGCGGGTCGCGGCCGGAGAGGCCTTCCTGCTGCAGGGCGGCGACTGCGCCGAGAGCTTTGCCGAGCACGGCGCCAACAACATCCGCGACTTCTTTCGCGTGCTGCTCCAGATGGCGGTGGTGCTGACCTATGCCGGCGCCGTCCCGGTGGTGAAGGTCGGGCGCGTCGCCGGCCAGTTCGCAAAACCCCGCTCCTCGTCGACCGAGAAGATCGACGGCGTCGAGCTGCCGAGCTATCGCGGCGACATCGTCAACGACATCGCCTTCACCAAGCAAGCGCGCGTCCCCGATCCGCAGCGCCAGCTGATGGCCTATCGCCAGTCGGCCGCGACGCTGAACCTGCTGCGTGCATTCGCCACCGGCGGCTACGCCAATCTCGGCAGCGTGCATCAGTGGATGCTCGGCTTCCTCAAGGACTCGCCGCAGTCCCGTCGCTACAAGGAATTGGCCGACCGCATCTCCGATGCGCTCAACTTCATGCGCGCCTGCGGCCTCGATCTCGAGGCCCACCCCGAGCTGCGCGCCACCGATTTCTACACCAGCCACGAGGCCCTGTTGCTCGGCTACGAGCAGGCCATGACCCGCGTCGATTCCACCACCGGCGACTGGTACGCGACCTCGGGTCACATGATCTGGATCGGCGACCGCACCCGCCAACTCGACCACGGCCATATCGAATATTTCCGCGGCATCAAGAATCCGATCGGGCTCAAATGCGGCCCATCGCTCAAGCCCGACGAGCTGCTGAAGCTGATCGACGTGCTCAATCCCGACAACGAGCCGGGCCGGCTGACGCTGATCGGCCGCTTCGGCTCCGACAAGATCGGCGAGCACCTGCCGAACATGATCCGCGCCGTGAAGCGCGAGGGCAAAGTGGTGGTCTGGTCGTGCGATCCCATGCACGGCAACACCATCACCTCGACGTCGGGTTACAAGACGCGGCCCTTCGACCGCATCCTGTCGGAGGTGAAGTCGTTCTTCGCGATTCACGCCGCGGAAGGCACCCATGCCGGCGGTGTGCATCTGGAGATGACTGGCCAGGACGTCACCGAGTGCCTCGGCGGCGCCCGCGCGATCACCGACGAGGATCTCAACGACCGCTATCACACGGTCTGTGATCCCCGGCTCAACGCCGAGCAATCCATCGACATGGCTTTCCTGGTCGCGGAACTGCTCAAGCAGGAACGCGCCGGCAAGGTCAGGCCGATGCCGGCCGCAGCGGGGCTCTAAGACCTTGCTGCGGATATGGAAGGCCACGATCAATTCCCGTAACGGTCTGGCCTTTGCGTTCCGCTCGGAGCAGGCCGTCCGCGAGGAGATCGTTGCGCTCCTCTTGTCGCTGCCCGTTGCCTGGTTCGTCGGCGCGACGGCGATGCGCGCGGTCGAGCTGATCTGCGCGGTAGCGTTCGTCCTGGTGGTCGAGCTCCTCAATACTTCAATCGAGAAGCTTGCCGACCGGCTGACCATGGATCACGACAAGCAGATCGGGCGGGTCAAGGACATGGGCTCGGCCGCGGTCGGTGTTGCGCTCCTGATGGCTGGCGCGTTCTGGATCATCGCCATCATCGAGCGATTGGGATTCCTCTAGAGCGCGCATCGCGCTCTAGACTGTTTTTTTGAGCATGATCTTTTCGGAAAGCCGCTTCACACTTTTCCGGATCATGCTCTGATCGGAGCGCCATGACCGAACGTCTCAACGCATTCGCGGTCACGCTCGCCCAGCTCAATCCGACCATGGGCGACATCGACGGCAATGCCGCGAAAGCGCGCGCGGCGCGCGTGCGGGCAGCCGCCGACGGCGCCGATCTCGTGCTGTTTCCGGAATTGTTCATCGCCGGTTATCCGCCGGAAGATCTGGTGCAGAAGCCTGCTTTTCAGGCCGCCTGCCGCGCTGCGATCGAAGCGTTGGCGCGCGAGACCGCCGATGGCGGGCCGGCCATGCTGATCGGCACGCCATGGGTCGAGGAGGGCAGGCTCTACAATGCCTGCGTGCTGCTCGATGGCGGCCGTATTGCTGGCTTGCGCTTCAAATGCAATCTGCCGAATTACGGCGTGTTCGACGAGAAGCGGCTATTTTCGCGTGGCCCCGCGGCCGGCCCCGTCACCGTGCGCGGCGTGCGCATCGGTGTGCCGATCTGCGAGGACATCTGGCTGGAGGAGTCCGAGGACTACGAGAACGTGGTCGAGACGCTGGCCGAGACCGGCGCCGAGATCATCCTCGTGCCGAACGGGTCTCCTTACGCCCGCAACAAGGCTGACGTACGTTTGTCGGTCGCGGTCGCGCGCGTCACCGAGAGCGGTCTGCCGCTGGTCTATCTCAACCAGGTTTGCGGCCAGGACGAGCTGGTGTTCGACGGTGCTTCCTTCGCGCTCAACGGCGACCTTTCGCTCGCAGCGCAATTGCCGGCTTTCGCGGAGAGCATCACCACACTGCGCTTTACGAGAAGCGGCGACGATTGGCGTTGCACCGGTCCGATCGCCGCGCAGCCCGAGGGCGACCACGCCGACTACGCGGCCTGCGTGCTGGGCTTGCGCGACTACGTCGCCAAGAATGGCTTTCCCGGTGTGCTGCTCGGCATTTCCGGCGGTATCGACTCTGCCCTCTGCGCAGCGATCGCGGTCGATGCGCTGGGTGCCGATCAGGTGCACGGCGTGATGCTGCCTTATCGCTACACTGCGGCACACTCGATTGCGGACGCCGGCGAGCTCGCCGGCCATCTCGGCATCCGCTACGAGGTGCTGCCGATCGCCGAAGCGGTGACCGGATTCGAGACCATCCTGTCCGGCGTCTTCAAGAATCTGCCGCCCGATGTCACCGAGGAAAATCTCCAGGCCCGCACCCGCGGCACGCTGCTGATGGCGATCTCCAACAAGACCGGCCTGATGGTGGTGACAACCGGCAACAAGTCGGAAATGTCGGTCGGCTATGCCACGCTCTACGGCGACATGAACGGCGGCTTCAATCCGATCAAGGACATCTACAAGACGCAGGTGTTTCGGCTGGCAAGCTTGCGCAACAGCTGGAAGCCGGATGGCGCGCTCGGGCCTGCGGGCGAGGTGATCCCGCCCGACATCATCACGCGCCCGCCGACCGCGGAGCTGCGCGAGAACCAGACCGACCAGGATTCGTTGCCGGCTTACGACGTGCTCGATGCCATCCTGGAGCGTCTCATCGAGCGCGAAGAGCCGCTCGACACGATCATCGCCGCTGGCTTCGACCGCGAGATGGTCACCCGCATCGATCATCTCCTCAACGTCGCCGAATACAAGCGCCGCCAGGCCGCGCCCGGCGTCAAGGTCACGGCCAGGAATTTCGGCCGCGACCGCCGCTATCCCATCACCAACCGCTTTCGCGACAAAGGCGAGCAGCTCGCCGCCCCGGATGAGACGCTGGTGTCGCGTGGGAGCAAAGCCTCGATCGACGCGTTCGAGGGGTGAGGCTGGCCGAACGTCGTGGGATGGACGGTTCGTCACGTACGACGCTGTCATCATCCGCGAAGGCGGATGATCCAGTACGCCGCGGCGGACGTTGTCGAAACCCAAACTGCCGCCGCGGAGTACTGGATGCCCGCCTTCGCGGGCATGACAGTTGAATTTGTGGCCGCCTACTTCTGCTGTTGCGGCAGGAAGCTCGGGCCGACCGAACGGATCGGCTTGTTCTCGGATGAGGTCGCAGTGGTGCCGGTTTCCGCCGGCGGCGTTGCTGCCGGCGCGCCAGCCGTCGTCGGCGCCGGCGCTGCGCCCTTCTTGGCATTCGCAGGCGTGCCCTTGGTGAGCTGCCGCTGCTGCATCTTCTTGGCGCTCTCCTCGGTGACGATGATGTCACCCTGCTGCTCGGCCGAGGCCTTGTCGTCGGCGGATTTGAGCGCGTCGGCCCAGGTCTGGCCCGCCGCCTTGCAGGAGCAGGATGGATTGAACTCGCTGCGGAATTTGAACGCGGTCGGCAGTGCCGTGTAGGGCTGGCCGCTGGTGGAGACCGCGGAGTTCATGTCCTCGCCGGGATTGCGATGGGTGTAGAGCACGGCTTCGGCGGCCGGGCACAGCGCCTTGCAGGTCTTCTCGTCGTCGGGGAAGCGCGCCGGCACGGTCGCAAACGAAACCGGGAAATACGCGCCGTCGCAGGTGCGCACGCACACGGTGCGATAGGTGCCTGATTGCGGGCCGAGATCGGACGGCGGCACGCCTTGCGGATTGTTGGGGTTGTTGCCGCCGAACAGATTGCTCAGGAAGTTGCCGCCGCCTTGCGACTGCGCGGCGTTGGCATATTGCGGGCCGCAATTGTTCTGGGCCAGCGCTGCCAGCACCGAGCGGCGCTGGTTGTCACGCTCGGGACTGAAGCCGCCGGGACCGCCGCCGCGCAGGCGTTCGAGATTGCCGGTGATCTGGTCCAGATTGGCGCGCATCTGTTGGATCTGGGTGTTGACCGGACCGCATTGCGCCGACTGGCCGCTGAACAACGAGAAGAAGCCGGAGGAATCGCAACCCATGCGCTTGGCCTGCATGGTGACGCGGTCGAGCTCGGCCTGCTGCTTGCTCTGGGATTCCTGATAGCGGCGGATCTGGTCTTCGCGCGCGGGATCACCGCCGCCGCCACGATCGAGACCGGCGAGCTGGCCTTCCAGGCGCGCACACATCGGGTTGGGTCCGAGCCCGTTCTGGCCGGGTTGAGGCGGCGGTCCCGGCGGTCCGGCCTGTGCGGAAGCACCATTGGCGAGCGCGACCGTGCTCAAGAGCACGGCGCAGGCAAGGATCGAGCGAGCACGGGAGAGAGACAAAAATTCAGGCATATCCGCCATTCTAGCGAGGTCACGGCCACGCGTGATGTGGGGGGCCGAAGCGCGCCCTCCCATAGCCGCTTCCTGCGGCATCGTCACGTCGTTTCAGAGGCCAGCGATTGGGCCTAAGGTACGCCAGTTCCGAGCGAATTCAGCGCTGGCAGGTGATTGCGACATATTCATCGCAATGGCCATGGGAGCAGTTTGCGCCGGATTTGGGGACAGAGCCGGTAATTTCGTCGGGATCGACCCGGCGATAGGCCGAAGCCTGGGCAAAATCGCGTGACTGGCAGTAGGTGCGGGCGACCTGCGCGCCGCATTTGTCGCTCTTGGCCAGACACTGATCGACGCCGTAGCCATCGGCCTGGTTAGGGATGATGAAGACGCGGGTCTCGGCGAGAGCGCTGGAAGCCGCAAGGATGGAGGCGCAGGAAATGAGCGCGAGCAATGATCGCATGAAAACACCGGGGCAAAAAACAAAGGAACTGCCAGTTCCAGAATGGACTCAAATGGTTAAGGAGATGAACCATCTGTGCGTGGCGGCTGCGCATTCCGGAGATAAAACGGCATTTTCGCGGCTCTCTTGACGCAGGGCCGCCTCATAGCCCATATGTTCCCTCATGAACGGTCTCCTCGTCATTTGCGCCATTTGCCGCGAGATTACGAGCTAGCGATTCGCTGGCTGGAGCCGTCTTTTCTCAAAACCATTGAGAGCACTGGACGCCCGGCCAACAGCCGACGGGTATCCATATGGAATTGCGCCTTTACGATACGCTGAGCCGGGAAAAGCGCACCTTCGTGCCGCTCGATGCGAAGAACGTCCGCATGTATGTCTGCGGACCGACGGTCTATGACTTCGCCCATATCGGCAACGCCCGGCCCGTGATCGTGTTCGACGTGCTGTTTCGGCTGCTGCGCCATATCTATGGTGAGGCGCACGTCAAATATGTCCGCAACATCACCGACGTCGACGACAAGATCAACGACCGCGCCGCGCGGGATTTCCCCGGCCTGCCGCTGAACGAGGCGATCCGGAAAGTCACCGAGCAGACCGGCGAGCAGTTTCACGCCGACGTCGATGCGCTCGGTGCGCTGCGGCCGAGCGTCGAGCCGCGGGCCACCGAGCATATCGGCGAGATGCGCGATATCATCGAGCGGCTGGTCGCCGGCGGCTTTGCCTATGTCGCCGAGGATCACGTGTTGTTCTCGCCGCAGGCGATGAACGCGGCCGATTCCGGGCTGCCGCGCTATGGCGCGCTGTCCAACCGTTCGCTGGACGAGATGGTCGCCGGCGCCCGCGTCGATGTCGCGCCCTACAAGAAGGGTAACACCGACTTCGTGCTGTGGAAGCCGTCCAAGCCCGGCGAGCCGTCATGGCCGTCACCGGCCGGCGTCGCCGCGCAGGGGCGGCCGGGCTGGCACGTCGAGTGCTCGGCCATGGCCTGGAGGCATCTCGGCGAGCACTTCGACATCCATGGCGGCGGCATCGATCTCGTGTTTCCGCATCACGAGAACGAGGTCGCGCAGACCTGCTGCGCCTTCCATCGGGAGCGCATGGCGAACTACTGGATGCATAACGGCTTCCTGCAGGTCGAAAGCGAGAAGATGTCGAAATCGCTCGGCAACTTCATCACCATCCATGAGCTGCTCACCGACTGGCCGGGCGAAGTGCTGCGCCTGAATATGCTCAAGACGCATTACCGCTCGCCGATCGACTGGACGATGAAGTCGCTGGAGGAGAGCGCGAAGACGCTCGACGACTGGTATCGAGTTGCGGCTGACATCGCGCCCAGCAAGCCCGCCCTGTCAGTGGTCGAGCCGCTGCTCGACGACCTCAACACGCCGCTCGCCATCGCGGCGCTGCATGGGTTGCGCGGCAGCGACGTTGGTGCCCTCGCGGGTTCGTTGCGTCTGCTCGGCTTTCTCTCCGAGAGTGCCGCGCAGTGGGAAGGACGCAAGCAGCAGGCGAGTGGCGTCGATGCCAAGGAAGTCGAGCGCCTGATCTCGGAGCGGACGGCGGCGCGTGAGCGCAAGGACTTTGCGGATTCCGATCGTATCCGCGATCTGCTTGCCGCGATGGGCGTCGCGATCAAGGATTCCAAAGAAGGGACCACGTGGGAGGTCGCACGATGAAGCGGCCCGACACGCCTTTTCCGCGGCACTGGTTCTATTACATCGCGCTGAAAATCCTGCTGCTCGGCGCCGCCGTGGCGCTGGCGCTGAAACTCTATGGGATGTGGTGAAGACGATGGCACAAGCACTCCCAAAGCCTGGCTTGCGGCCCTTCCTGCCGGAGGACGTGCCGGTTCTCGCCGCGATCTTCACGGCCAGCATCGAAGAGCTGACCGGCGAGGACTATAGCGAAGCGCAGCAGCAGGCCTGGATGGCCGCAGCCGAGGACGAAGAATTCGGCAAGGGGCTCGCCTCCGACCTGACGCTGATCGCAACGCTGGAGGGATCACCGGTGGGCTTTGCCTCGCTCCGCGGCAAGGATCATGTCCGCATGCTCTATGTGCATCCGGCCGTGGCCGGGCAGGGCCTGGCGACCATGCTGGTCGATGCGCTGGAAAAGCTTGCGGGCGGCCGCGGCGCCGACAAGCTGACGGTCGATGCCAGCGACAACGCGCAGGGCTTTTTTGCCAAGCGCGGCTATGTCGCCATGCAGCGCAACAGCATCACCGTCAACGACGAGTGGCTGGCCAACACCACCATGCAAAAGACGCTCGGCAGCGGCCCTGCGTCGGGAGCGCTGCAATGAGCAAGGAGCGTCTCTATCTGTTCGACACCACGCTGCGCGACGGCGCGCAGACCAATGGGGTCGACTTCACGCTGACCGACAAGCAAATCATCGCGGCGATGCTCGATGAACTCGGCATCGACTATGTCGAGGGCGGCTATCCCGGCGCCAATCCGACCGACACCGAGTTCTTCGGCACCAAGCCGAAGTTTTCGCATGCGCGCTTCACTGCGTTCGGCATGACGCGGCGGGCGGGGCGCTCGGTCTCCAACGATCCGGGCGTGGCCGGGCTGCTGGAAGCCAAAGCCGACGCGATTTGCTTCGTCGCAAAAGCTTCGGCTTACCAAGTGCGCGTCGCGCTGGAGACGACGAAGGAGGAGAACCTCGCCTCGATCCGCGACAGCGTCGCAGCAGCAAAGGCCGCCGGCCGCGAGGTGATGCTCGATTGCGAACATTTCTTCGACGGTTACAAGGAGGATTCCAGTTTCGCGCTCGCCTGCGCGAAAGCCGCCTATGAAGCCGGCGCGCGCTGGGTGGTGCTGTGCGACACCAACGGCGGCACCATGCCGAACGAGGTGGAGGCCATCGTCACTGAGGTGACCAAGCACATCCCCGGCGATCATCTCGGCATCCACGCCCATAACGATACCGAGCAGGCGGTGGCGAATTCGCTCGCCGCGGTACGCGCCGGGGTGCGGCAGATCCAGGGCACGCTGAACGGCCTCGGCGAGCGCTGCGGCAACGCCAATTTGTGCTCGCTGATCCCGACCTTGAAGCTGAAGGCCGAGTTTGCCGACGCCTTCGAGATCGGCGTCACGGCGGAGAAGCTCGCAACGCTGGTCAAGGTGTCGCGCACGCTCGATGACATGCTCAACCGCGTACCGAACCGGCATGCAGCCTATGTCGGCGAGAGCGCCTTCGTCACCAAGACCGGCATCCATGCCTCCGCCGTGCTGAAGGATCCGCAGACCTACGAGCATGTCTTGCCGGAGCTGATCGGCAATCACCGCAAGGTGCTGGTGTCCGACCAGGCCGGCCGCTCCAACGTCATCGCCGAGCTCGACCGCGCCGGCATCGCTTATGAGAAGAGTGATCCGAAGCTGTCGCGGCTGGTCGAGGAGTTGAAGGAGCGCGAAGCCCAGGGCTACGCCTATGAATCCGCCAACGCCTCGTTCGAGCTGCTGGCGCGGCGCACGCTCGGCAAGGTGCCGCATTATTTCGAGGTGGAGCAGTTCGACGTCAATGTCGAGCAGCGCTACAATTCGCATGGCGAGCGCGTCACCGTGGCGCTGGCGGTGGTCAAGGTCGACGTTGCCGGCGAGCATCTGATTTCGGCGGCCGAAGGCAACGGTCCCGTCAACGCGCTCGACGTCGCGTTGCGCAAGGATCTCGGCAAGTACCAGAAATATATCGAAGGCCTGACGCTGATCGACTATCGCGTGCGTATCCTCAACGGCGGCACCGGCGCGGTCACGCGCGTCCTGATCGAGAGCGAGGACGAGAACGGCGACAGCTGGACCACGGTCGGGGTGTCCCCCAACATCATCGACGCCTCGTTTCAGGCATTGATGGATTCGGTGATCTACAAGCTGGTGAAGTCGGGCGCGCCGGCTTAGGACCCACAATGGCTGTCATACCCCGCGAAAGCGGGGTATCCAGTACACCGTGGCTTCTCCGTAGCTCTCTGGCGTCTCGGAATACTGGATCGCCCGGTCAAGCCGGGCGATGACAGCTGGGGGTGAGGAGGGACCAAGGCATGATCGATCACATCTCCGTCGGCGTCAGCGATCTCGAACGCTCGGCGACATTTTACGAAACAACGCTCGGGGCCCTCGGGCTCACGCGCGTCGTCGCGCGACCGCGGACGATCGGCTTTGGCAAGGCCTATCCCGAATTCTGGATCAATCTGCGCGAGGGCATGCCGCGCGTGCCGCCGGAGAGCGGCGTGCATATCTGCCTGCGGGCCAGGACGACCGCCGAGGTCGATGCATTTCACGCGGCAGCGCTGTCCGCCGGCGGCGCGTCCGACGGCGCGCCGGGTATCCGCCCGCACGATCGCGTGCGTTATTACGCAGCCTTCGTCGTCGACCCCGATGGCAACCGGATCGAGGCGGTGACGTTTCCTGCGGACTAAAGCTTGCGCGCCATTTCCGGGGCGAGCTGCTTTTCCGCGTCTTCGATCTGCGCCGCAGCCGATTTCAGCTTCGGCAAAATCTCTTCGATCCGATCGGCCTTGAGGATGTCGACCGAAAGCCCGGCGCGGATGAACTCGGTCTGGCGCATGTGCGACAGTAGCGAGAACAGCGGCTCCCAGAAATTGTCGATGTTGGCAAGCAGCACCGGCTTGGCGTGACGTCCCAGCTGCTTCCAGGTCAATTGCTCGACCAGCTCTTCCAGCGTGCCGACGCCGCCCGGGAGCGCCACGAAGGCGTCGGAGCGTTCGAACATCAAGCGCTTGCGCTCGTGCATGTCGGGGGTGACGATCATCTCCTGCACGCGCGTCAGCGCGTTTTCGCGCATCCGCAGGAAGTCGGGGATGATGCCGGTGACGGTGCCGCCGTGGTCGAGCACGGAGGTGGCAACCGAGCCCATCAGGCCGAGCGAGCCGCCGCCATAGACGAGGCGGATGTTGTTCTCGGCGAGCGCCTTGCCGAACGCCTTGGCGCCTTCGGTGAAACGGGGATTGGTTCCTGGGCCGGAGCCGCAATAGACACAGACGGTTTTGATCGTGCTCATTGGTGCCATGATGCATTGCAGCGGAGAGGCGTCAAGCCCAATCGGTGATTCGGGACTTCCGGAAATCTACCGGTAAACGGCGAAGAACAATCGAAGATTCGCCATCTGGCGGGGTGCATGGGCATCGGTAAGGCTCTATATGACAAGCGAAAATCCTTAATGGCAACGCAGCCCGCATCCGACGGGCTTTTCAGGCTTCTTGATGGACCAAGCTCAATTGCCCGCCGGCCCCAACGTTCCTGATCCCGCCGGGGGGCCGCTGGAGCGGGCCACGCTGATGGGCACGCTGGCGCACCTGTGGCCCTATATCTGGCCGGGCGACCGCTTCGACCTGAAGATGCGCGTGGTCTGGTCGATGGTGTTGCTGCTCGCCGCCAAGCTGATCACGCTCACGGTTCCTTTCAGTTTCAAATGGGCGACCGATGCGCTGACCGGCGCCAACACCGCGCCGGTGCAGGCCGACAATTGGCACCTCTGGGTGATCGCCTCGCCGCTGCTGCTGACCGCCAGCTACGGCGTGATGCGCATCCTGATGGCAGTGCTGACGCAATGGCGCGACGGCATTTTCGCGCGCGTTGCCATGCATGCGGTGCGCAAGCTCGCCACTATCACCTTCATCCACATGCACGAGCTGTCGCTGCGCTTCCACCTGGAGCGCAAGACCGGCGGCCTGACGCGCGTGCTCGAGCGCGGCCGCGAGGGCATCGAGGTCATCGTACGCATGGTGATCCTGCAGCTGATCCCGACCATCGTCGAGGTCTCGCTGCTGATGGCCGTGCTGCTGTGGCAGTTCGATTGGCGCTACGTGCTCGCGACCCTCGTCACTGTCGCGGTCTACATGTACTACACCTACATCGCGACCGAGTGGCGGATCGGCATCCGCCGCAAGATGAACGATGCCGACACCGAGGCGAACACCAAGGCGATCGACTCGCTGCTCAACTATGAGACCGTCAAATATTTCAGCGCCGAGGCCCGTGAGTCGCAGCGCTACGACCGATCGGTCGCGCGTTACGAGGAGTCGAGCGTCCAGGCTTACACTTCGCTGGCCGTGCTCAACACCGGGCAAGCCGTGATCTTCACGCTGGGGCTGACCGCGACCATGCTGATGTGCGCGATCGGCGTGCGCAACGGCACCAACACCGTCGGCGATTTCGTGCTGGTCAACGCCATGATGATCCAGCTTTACCAGCCCTTGAACTTCATGGGCATGGTCTATCGCGAGATCAAGCAGGCGATCATCGATATCGAGAAGATGTTCAACGTGCTGGGGCGCGAGGCCGAGATCAAGGATGCGCCGGGCGCGAAGCCGCTGGCGGTCTCCGCGGGCAATGTGCGTTTCGAGGACGTGCGCTTTGCCTATGAGCCGTCCCGTCCGATCCTCAAGGGCATCAGCTTCGAGGTGCCGGCCGGCAAGACGGTCGCGATCGTCGGCCCATCCGGTGCGGGCAAGTCGACCATCTCGCGGCTTTTGTTTCGGCTCTACGACATCTCCGGCGGCAAGATCCTGATCGACGGCCAGGATATTCGCGAAGTCACGCAGGCGAGCTTGCGCGCGTCCATCGGTATGGTGCCGCAGGACACGGTGCTGTTCAACGACACCATCCGCTACAACATCCGCTACGGCCGTTGGGACGCCAGCGATGCCGAGGTCGAGCAGGCGGCGCAGCTGGCGCAGATCGATCATTTCATCCGCATGGCGCCGAAAGGCTACGAGACCCAGGTCGGCGAGCGCGGGCTGAAATTGTCCGGTGGTGAAAAACAACGGGTCGCGATCGCGCGCACCGTTTTGAAGGCGCCGCCGATCCTGGTGCTGGACGAGGCGACCTCCGCGCTGGACACCCACACCGAGCACGAAATCCAGGGGGCGCTCGAACGCGTGGCGAAGAACCGCACCTCGCTGGTGATCGCCCATCGGCTCTCGACCATCGTCGGCGCCGACGAGATCATCGTGCTGGACCAGGGTCGCATCGCGGAGCGCGGCACCCACGCGAAACTGCTCGCGGAGGGGGGCCTTTACGCCAGCATGTGGAACAGGCAGCGCGAGGCCGAGGCGGCGCGCGAGAAACTGGCCAGGATGGCCGATTCCGGCGAGGCGCCGAACCGGGAGCCACCGCCGGTTGCCGATGTCCTGACGGCGCCTGCGGCGGCGGAGTGACCTTGTCTCCGGTCCCAACTCTGGCCTAAACAACACCACCGCGCGGGACGACCTGCGCCATCAACCCTGAGCGGCAGATAACGATGTCCATTCTCGATTCGATCCAGCGTCAGATCCCGCCGATCCACAAGGAGGGTTATCCCTTCATCGGAGGCTTTGCGCTGGCAAGCCTGATCCTGTTCTGGCTTTGGTCGCCGTTGGGGTGGATCGGCACCATCCTGACCGTGTGGTGCGCGCTGTTCTTCCGCGATCCGGTGCGCGTGACCCCGGTGCGCGAGGGGCTCGTGGTGTCGCCAGCCGACGGCCGCGTCTCGATGATCACCATGGCGCTGCCGCCCGCCGAACTCGGGCTCGGCGATCGGCCGCTGCCGCGCATCTCGGTGTTCATGAGCGTGTTCAACTGCCATGTGAACCGCAGCCCGATCGCAGGCCGGGTGGACCGTATCGCCTACCGGCCCGGCCTCTTCATCAATGCCGAGCTGGACAAGGCGAGCGAGGACAATGAGCGCAACTCGCTGGCGATCACGACGCCGACGGCGCGGATCGGCGTGGTCCAGATCGCAGGGCTCGTCGCCAAGCGCATCGTCTGCTTCGTCAAAGAGGGGCAGGCAATCGGCGCCGGTGAGCGCTTCGGTTTGATCCGCTTCGGCTCACGGCTCGACGTCTATTTGCCGCTGGGCACCAGGGCGCTGGTCTCGGAAGGGCAGACCGCGATCGCCGGCGAGACGATTCTGGCCGATCTCGCCGGAGATGACCCGAGCCGCGCCTACCGCTCCAATTAACCAATAAGTCGGCCCGAGGGGTCTTCCGCCGCAATGGCGGAGGGGAACGCGGCTTGCTATATCTCGCCCCAAGGTGAGGACGAGCCATGACGCCCTATGACTTCAAAGATCCTGACGTGCGCCGCCGGCGGTTCCGCCCGATCCCGGTGCGCATGCTGGTGCCCAACGTCATCACGCTGCTGGCGATCTGCGCCGGCCTGACCTCGATCCGGCTCTCGATCGAAGGGCGGATGTCGCTCGCGGTCTACGCCATCGTGTTCGCGGCGGCGCTCGACGGCATCGACGGCCGCATCGCGCGCATGATCAAGGGGCAGTCCAAGTTCGGCGCCGAGCTCGACAGCCTCGCCGACTTCGTCAATTTCGGCGTGGCGCCCGGCCTGATGCTGTATTTCTGGCAGCTGCACGAGCTTGGCAATGCCGGCTGGATCGCCGCCATGGTGTTTGCGATCTCCGGTGGCCTCCGCCTGGCGCGCTTCAATGCCACCATGGACGATCCCAACAAGCCGGCCTTCGCCGCCAATTTCTTCACCGGCGTGCCGGCGCCGGCGGGCGCGATCACGGTGCTGCTGCCGATCTATGTCGCGTTCCTCGATCTCGGCCGGCTGCCTGCGGCGGTGACGGCTGCGTATACGCTGCTGATCGCCTTCCTGATGGTGTCGCGCCTGCCGGTGTTCTCAGGCAAGACCAAGCGCATGCGCGTGCCGCCCGAACTGGTGCTGCCTGCGTTCGTCGCGGTGATCGTCTTCATCGCGCTGCTGATCGCCTATCCCTGGCACGTGCTGTCGATCGGCACGGTGCTGTATCTGCTCGCATTGCCGCTCGGCTACAAATCCTATCGCGACCAGGCGCGCGCGATGGAAGCCACCGCGCCGGCGGGAGGCGAGGTCTCGTCGCCGCCGTCGGCACCGACGCTGACAAACCTGTCGGAGCCGCCGCGGGACGATGACCGGCCCGACCGGCTGCACTGAACGGCAAGGCCCTGAGCGGCAAAACCTCGAGCAGCGAGACTTGGATATCTGCCATGAGGCGCCCTGAGTTGGGTTGAGGCCCGATCTCGGCTATATCGCCTGATGACGGCGGCACCGCGCCAACAGCGGCCGCCAATCTGGGAGAGAACGCCGTGACGAATAACGCGACCGGGCCGCTGCCCGCTTCCGTCCTCGAAGCGCTGGGCCGCTATGACACGCCGACGATCTGCAATGCCATGGAGATCGTGGCGCCCGAGCGCCGGCTGATCGGCTACACCACCAAGCCGCTGGTCTGCCCATTTCCCGATCTGCCCCCGATCGTCGGCTATGCCCGCACGGTCGCGATCCGCTCGGTGCTGAAAAATTCGCTACCGCCGGAAGAGCAGTCCAAGCGCCGCATCGACTATTACGAATATGTCGGTACAGGCCACGGTCCGCGCATCTCGGTGATCCAGGACATCGACGGTCCCGACGTCGGCTACGGAGCGTTCTGGGGCGAGGTGCAGAGCAACGTGCACAAGGCGCTCGGCTGCCTCGGCGTCATCACCGACGGTTCGATCCGCGACATCCCGCAATGGGCACCGGGTTTCCAGGCGCTGGCCGGCTCGATCGGCCCGTCGCATGCATGGGTGCATGCCGAGAGCTTTGGCGGCGAGGTGCGCGTCGCCGGCATGACCGTGAAGTCGGACGATTTGATCCACGCCGATCTGCACGGCGCCATCGTGATTCCGCACGATATCGCCGCAAAGCTGCCTGAGGCTGCCGAGCTCTGTGGCCGCCGCGAGACGCCGATCCTCGAGATCGCCCGCAGCCCGGACTTCTCGCTGGAGAAGTTGAAGGCTGCGCTGAAGCGCTCTGCGGAGATCCACTAACGGCCGGACCGGAACGATCTACGGCTGCGACGCTGCTCGCAGGCTGCTCTGTTCCGTCAGGAATAGGGCGGCCTGATCCGGCTCACCGAGCACCGCGGCAGCGCATCCGAAGACTTCGCGCGCGCGGCCTTGAGTGATCGGTGCGCGCGCCGCCGTATGGTTAGCAAATTGTTGAAATCAGTGTCGGCGGTCGGCAAAAGCCGGCGCCTTTCAGCGCGCTACGGCCGCCCGGCGCGCCGGCTCGACTTAACCTTTACGCGTCTTTAATCGCGGCTCACTAGGGTTCCGATGCGGTTCGGGGTTGGGCCGCGCCATCGGCCAGGACGGCCGTTGTTGCGTTCGCGTTGGAGTCTCCCATGGATATCATGACGAGCATCGGGCTCGTGGCGGGCATTGTCGTCATCGCGACGATGATGCTGCTGGGCGGCGATCTCCACATGTTCATTTCCGAGCATGCGATGATCATCATCTTCGGCGGCTCGACCGCTGCGACCATGATCCGCTTTCCGCTCTCGACGCTGATCCACGGCCTGCCGCTCGGCGCCAAGTTTGCCTTCACGATGAGCCGTCTGTCGGCGCACGATCTGGTCGACGAGCTCGCCCGCATCGCCGAGATCGCCCGCAAGCAGGGGCCGGTGGGTTTGGAAAAGGTCGAGACCGACGAGCCGTTCCTCGCCAAAGGCATCCGCTACGTCGCCGACGGCTACGACCTCGATTTCATTCGCGACAATCTCGAGCGCGACCGCGACAATTTCCTGATGCATCTGGACGAAGGCAGCAAGATCTACCGCGCGATCGGCGACTGCGCGCCGGCCTTCGGCATGGTCGGCACGCTGATCGGCATGGTGCAGATGTTCGCAAACATGACCGACCCGTCAAAGCTCGGCCCGTTCATGGCGACCGCGCTGCTCGCGACTCTCTACGGCGCGCTGGTCGCCAACCTGTTCTGTATCCCGATCGCCGACAAGCTGCATGGCAAGCTCCTGGACGAAGAGACCAACCGCACGCTGATCATCGACGGCATCCTGATGATCCGCGATTCCAAGAGCCCGACGCTGGTCCGGGAAATGCTGCTGGCCTATCTGCCCGAGAAGCACCGCCACGCCGAAGGCGAGCCGGTGCCGGCCTGAGGCCGCGCGTCGGGGTTTGAGATATGGCCAAGAAGAAGCGCGGCGATTCACACGGAGGCGGTCACGGCTGGTTCGTGACCTTCGCCGACCTGATGGGCCTGATGATGAGCTTCTTCGTGATGCTCGTCGCGTTTTCGACCCAGGATGCCAACAAGCTGAAGGTCGTCGCGGGCTCCATGCGCGACGCCTTCGGTGTCCAGACCGAAGCGCGCTATTCCGGCATTGTCGAGTCCGACGGGCTGCCGACCCGCCCTCGGCTGAAGAACGTCGATCACATTCAGCCTGAGGACTCCTCCAATACGCCGACGCCGGACCAGGAGGATCGTGACCGCACGTCGGGCGCGAAGATCAAGGTCGACCGCAATTTTGCACTGGCGGCGGCGTCGCTGCGCCAGGCGCTGCAGGACATGCCGGAACTGACCGAGATGTCCAAGCACATCATGTTTGAGGAGACCAAGCAGGGCCTCAACCTCGAGATCGTGGACCAGGACGGCCGCTCGATGTTCGCCGACGGCTCCAAAGTGCCCTATGACCGCACCCGGCGCCTGATCGAGAAGCTCGCTGTCCCGCTCAAGGCGACGCCGCTGCGCGTCTCCATCGCCGGCCACACCGCGGCTGGGTTCGTGCCGACCCGCAGCGACTACGGCGCCTTCGACCTGTCGGCCGACCGCGCCAATGCCGTGCGTCAGATTCTCGAACGCGAGGGCCTGCCGGGCGCCCATGTCTTTGCAGTCTCCGGCAAGGCGGACACCCAGCCGCTGTTTCCGGACGATCCCTCGCTCGCGGCCAACCGGCGGGTGACCATCACCCTGATGCGCGAAGATCCGCCGCTGCCCCCGAATCTGAAGCCGTAGGGCGCATTCGAGCGAAGTGGACCCCGTTTCGTACGAAGAAAGCACGACAAAACAAGCATGTAGAGCCAATCCCCCTTCAGTCGGGGACGGAAAGTCTCAGGGCTGTTGTGCCACCATCTTACCTGAGGCATGTCGTCGCGTGGGCGGCGACCGTTGCTGCGTCGTCACAGCATCCGCCCCGGCGCCTGCTATGGTGACGTGCCAATTGACAGGCGCGCCGGAACCGTCAAAAGGCGCCGGATCAATTCTCGGGCAGAAGCGTTCCAGTTTCATATGACGGCGAGCATCACATCGACCGAAGCTCCGGACGGGCCGGTCACCTCGGGTTTCTGGGGCCTGACGCTCGGGAGCATCGGCGTTGTCTTCGGCGACATCGGCACCTCGCCGCTCTACGCATTCCACGAGGCCGTCAGGGGCGCGGCCCACGGTCAGCCGGTCTCGCGCGTCATGGTGCTCGGCGTGCTCTCGCTGATCCTCTGGGCGCTGCTGATCGTCGTCACCGCCAAATACGTGCTGCTGCTGCTGCGCGCCGACAACAACGGGGAGGGCGGCACGCTTTCCCTCATGGCGCTCGGCCAGCGCGCGCTCGGGCGGCGGAGCTGGTTCCTGATGGCGCTCGGCGTTGTCGGCGCCTCCATGTTCATTGGCGATTCCATGATCACGCCGGCGATCTCGGTGCTGTCGGCGGTCGAGGGTCTGAAGCTCGCGACCCCCGCCTTCGAGCACTATGTCGTTCCCCTGACCGTTCTCATCCTGGCGCTGCTGTTCGCGGTGCAGAGCAAGGGGACGGCGCTGGTCGCCTCGGCCTTCGGGCCGGTGATGGTCGTCTGGTTCACCGTTCTTGCCGTGTTGGGCGCCATTCACATCGCCGACGATCCGTCGGTGCTGGCAGCGATCAATCCCTATTACGCGCTGCAATTCCTGCTGTCGCACGGCACCATCGGCCTGGTGACGCTGGGCGCGGTGTTCCTCGCGGTGACCGGCGGTGAGGCGCTCTACGCAGATCTGGGCCATTTCGGCCGCAAGCCGATCCAGTCGGCCTGGATGTTCTTCGTGCTGCCCTCGCTCCTGATCAACTATTTCGGGCAGGGCGCGCTGGTGCTGTCAGATCCCAGCGCGATCGAGCACTCTTTCTATCGCATGGTGCCCGAGCATTTCGTGCTGCCACTGGTCGGGCTTGCGACCGCCGCGACCGTGATCGCGAGCCAGGCGGTGATCACAGGGGCCTATTCTCTGGTCTATCAGGCTGTGCAGCTCGGTCTCCTGCCGCGCTTCGAGGTGCGCTTCACCTCGGAAACTCATGCCGGCCAGATCTATCTGCCGCGTGTCAACCGGCTGCTCCTGATCGGTGTGATGCTGCTGGTGCTGTTGTTCCACACCCCCAGCAATCTGGCTTCGGCCTACGGCATTGCGGTTTCCACCACCATGGTTGCCGACGGCATCATGGGCTTCATCGTGATCTGGAAATTGTGGAACTGGCGCGCCGCGACGGCCGCAGCCGTGATCCTGCCCTTCGTCGTGGTCGACATCAGCTTCTTCAGCGCGAACCTTCTGAAGCTGCTGGAAGGCGCCTGGGTGCCGCTGCTGTTCGGCGTGATCATGGCCGGGACAATCTGGACCTGGCGGCGAGGGTCCGGGATCCTGATCCAGAAAACGCGCCGTATCGAGGTGCCGCTGGACGATCTGATCCGGAGCCTGGAGAAGCGGCCGCCGCACATCGTCAAGGGCACCGCGGTATTCCTGACCAGCGATCCCTCCTTCGTGCCGACCGCGCTGCTGCACAATCTCAAGCACAATAAGGTGCTGCACGAGCACAACGTGGTCCTGACCATCGAGACCGCGCATACGCCGCGGGTCGACCTGTCGGAGCGTTTCCGGATGGAGAAGATCAGCGACAAGTTCTTCAAGGTCCGCCTGCGCTTCGGCTACATGGAGCAGCCGAACGTGCCCAAGGCGCTCGCGATCGCGCGCAAGCAGGGCTGGCAGTTCGACATCATGTCGACCTCGTTCTTCGTGTCGCGGCGTTCGCTGAAGGCGTCGGCGCAGTCCGGCATGCCGCTTTGGCAGGACCATTTGTTCATCGCGCTGAGCCGGTCCGCCAACGACGCTACCGACTATTTCCAGATTCCCACCGGACGCGTGGTTGAAGTCGGAACCCAAGTCACCATCTAAACGGCGATCGGCAGAGGCATGCAAAATTGCATGTCTAAGGCCCGAAATCGGGCTAGGCTATGCCGGCAGCGCAGGCCTATAAGCCGCGCGCTCCTCGCCGTTGTGCAGCGAAGCATTTTTAGAGGCCATCAGGCTCTCCCATGACAAGTGACGTAGCGATTTCCGCCCCGGAAACGGCGGCGGCCAATGGGCATGGCGATGCCCACACCACCGCCGGCTTCGGTGCGCTGACGCTCGGCAGCATCGGCGTCGTCTACGGTGACATCGGCACCAGTCCGCTCTACGCGTTCCGCGAGGCGGTGATGGCGGCTTCTGGCGCGGAGGGGTTGCCGACGCCGGCGGCGGTGCTCGGCGTGCTCTCCCTGATCCTGTGGGCGCTCATCGTCGTGGTGACGCTCAAATACGTCGTGATCCTGCTCCGCGCGGACAACAACGGCGAGGGCGGCACGCTGGCGCTGATGGCGCTGGCCCAGCGCGCAGTCGGCACCCGCGGAACAACCATCGTCATGCTCGGCATCATTTCCGGCGCCCTGTTCTACGGCGACGCCGTGATCACGCCGGCGCTCTCGGTGCTGTCGGCGATCGAAGGCATGAAGGATATCACGCTGCACTTCGAGCCCTACATCGTACCGCTGACCGTGATCATCCTGGTCGGTCTGTTTGCCGTGCAGTCCCGCGGCACCGCGCGCGTCGCCGCCTTCTTCGGCCCGATCATGTGCGTCTGGTTCGCGGTGATCGCGATCGCGGCGATCCACCCGATCATCCAGCAGCCGCAGGTGCTGTTCGCGCTGAATCCGCTCTACGCCGTGTCCTTCATGATCCACCACGGCATCATCGGCTTCGTGACGCTCGGCGCGGTGTTCCTGGCGGTCACCGGTGCCGAGGCGCTCTACGCCGACCTCGGCCATTTCGGCAAGCGGCCGATCCAGACCGCCTGGCTGTTCATCGTGGTGCCGTCGCTGGCATTGAACTATCTGGGGCAGGGTGCCCTCGTGCTCGGCGACCCCGGCGCGATCGTGAGCCCGTTCTTCCAGCTCTTTCCGCAAGGTTTTTTCCGCGGCTGCATGGTCGTGCTGGCGACCGCCGCAACGGTTATCGCGAGCCAGGCGGTCATCACCGGTGCCTATTCGCTGACGCGTCAGGCGATCCAGCTCGGCCTGTTGCCGCGCTTTGAAATTCGCCATACGTCTGAAGCCCATTCGGGCCAGATCTTCATCCCGCGCATCAACCAGCTCCTGCTGGTCGCGGTGGTCCTGCTGGTGCTTTTGTTCCGCTCCTCCAGCGCGCTGGCCTCGGCCTACGGCATCTCCGTTACCGGGACCATGGTGGTCACGGCGTTGATGGGCTTCGTGGTGATCTGGAAGGTCTGGCGGTGGTCGCCGTTCACGGCTGCCGCCCTGATCGCGCCGTTCCTGTTCCTCGACCTCACCTTCCTCGCCGCCAATCTGCTCAAGGTGTTCGAGGGCGGCTGGGTGCCGCTGGCGCTCGGCGCGCTCATGATCATCCTGATGTACACGTGGCGGCGCGGCAGCCGGCTGCTGTTCGAGAAGTCGCGCAAGCTCGAATTCCCGCTCGCCGACCTCGTGGCCATGCTGGAGAAGCGGCCGCCGCAGCGCGTGCCCGGCACCGCCGTGTTCCTGACCAGCGATCCCCTCAGTGCCCCGACCGCCTTGATGCATAGTTTGAAGCACTACAAGGTGCTGCACGAGAAGAATGTCATTCTGACCATCGAGACCGCGCAGACCCCGCGCATCGATCCGGCCGAGCGGGTGAAGCTGGAACAGATCTCGCCGACCTTCTCCAAGGTGACGCTGAAGTTCGGCTTCATGGAATCGCCCAACGTGCCGAAGGCACTGGCGATCGCCCGCAAGCTCGGCTGGCAGTTCGACATCATGTCCACCTCGTTCTTCCTCTCGCGGCGGGCGCTCAAGCCGGCGGCCCATTCCGGCATGCCACGCTGGCAGGACCGGCTGTTCATCTCGCTCAGCCGTTCCGCCAACGACGCCACCGACTATTTCCAGATCCCCTCCGGCCGCGTCGTCGAGGTCGGCACCCAGGTCACCATCTGAAGTGACGATCTGATCCTCCATCTGAAGGTCGCGCTTCAAGTCGCTGCGATTTAGCTTTAACTTGCGCAAGGCAGCTCAAGCCTTTGTAGCGCTTGATTTTCACCGGCCGAGAGGCGAGGTTGCCGCCCGCCGGGATCGCCCCGGCAGCGGCCCGCGACGTTGGAGGATGATGTGGCAAATCAAGTACAGGATCTGACCCCGGACGAGGTCTCCAAGGGTGTCGCGGAAGGGCGCTATCTCCTCGTCGACGTGCGCGAGCCGAACGAGGTCGAGGCCGAGGCCTATCCCTACGGTGTGGTCGTGCCGCTCTCGACCTTCGATCCCAAAGCGATCCCCGATCCCGAGGGTAAGGAGGTCGTGTTCGCCTGCCGCTCGGGCAAGCGTTCGGTGACGGCCTCGCTGGCGGCGCAGGCCGTGGGCCTGCCTTACGACAAGCATCTGGCGGGCGGCATGCTCGGCTGGAAGGCGGCGGGTCTTCCCAGCAAGGTCGGCGGCTGACCCCGCCGATGTCCAGGAGCTCGTCCCTCAACAAGGTCTTCGCGGACCTTCCCGTCACCATCTTCGAGGCAATGTCGCAGGCCGCGCGCGACAATGCCGCCATCAATCTCGGGCAGGGCTTTCCCGACGATCCCGGGCCTGAGGACATCCGCCGCGCTGCGGCCGAGGCCTCACTGAACGGCTACAATCAGTACCCGTCAATGATGGGCCTGCCGGAACTACGCCAGGCGATCGCGACCCATTACGGCCACTGGCATGGCCTCGAGCTCGATCCGATGAGCGAGGTGATGGTGACCTCCGGCGGCACCGAGGCCCTGACCTCGGCCATCCTCGCCGTTGTCCAGCCCGGCGACGAGGTGGTGTGCTTCCAGCCGGTTTACGATTCCTATCTGCCGATCATCCGGCAGGCCGGCGGCATTCCGCGCCTGGTCCGGCTCGAGCCGCCGCACTGGCGGCTGAATGAGGACATGCTGAAAAGCGTCTTCAATTCAAAGACCAAGGCGGTGCTCTTCAACAATCCCCTGAATCCGTCTGCGGTGGTGTTTCCGCGCGAGGACCTCGAGCTGCTGGCGCGCTACTGCCAGGAGTTCGACGTCATCGCGATCTGCGACGAGGTCTGGGAGCACGTCACTTTCGACGAGCACAAGCACATCCCGCTGATCACCATCCCCGGCATGCGGGACCGCACGATCAAGGTCGGCTCTGCCGGCAAGATCTTCTCGTTGACCGGCTGGAAGATCGGCTTCGTCTGCGCCGCGCCGCCGTTGCTGCGCGTTGCCGCCAAGGTGCACCAGTTCCTGACCTTCACCACCGCGCCGAACCTCCAGGCCGCCGTCGCGTATGGCCTCGGCAAGCCCGACGATTACTTCCTGTCGATGCGCAAGGACCTGGCGCGGAGCAGGGACCGCCTCGCCAAGGGGCTGGAGAGCCTCGGCTTCCCGGTGCTGAAGTCACAGGGCACCTACTTCCTCACCGTCGACCTGTCCCCGCTCGGGCTGAACGAGAGCGACACCGAATTCTGCTGGCGGATCGTGAAGGACTACAAGGTCGCGGCAATTCCGGTGTCGGCCTTCTACGAGCAGGACCCGGTGACCTCGGTGGTGCGCTTCTGCTTTGCCAAGAAGGACGAGACGCTCGACACCGCGCTGGAGCGGCTGTCGGACGCGGTGCGCGGGCGCAAGAGGTAGGGAGATGATCAACGTCAGCCGCTTTGGTTTTGGCCTCGCGATCGCCGCCGCGCTGACGTTGCTCTCCGCCCCCGCCGGGGCCGAGGAGCGGGTCGTCAACTTCTACAATTGGTCGAACTACGTGGCGCCCGACGTCCTCGAGGCCTTCACCAGGGAGACCGGCATCAAGGTGGTCTACGACACCTTTGACGCCAACGAGACGCTAGAGACGCGCCTGATGGCCGGCAAGTCCGGCTATGACGTCGTGGTGCCCACCGCCTATTTCCTCCAGCGCCAGATCAAGGCCAACATCTTCCAGAAGCTCGACAAGTCGAAGCTGCCGAACCTGGCCAATGCCTGGCCGGTGGTGACCGAACGTCTCGCGATCTACGACCCCGGCAATGTCTACGCCGCCAATTACATGTGGGGCACGACGGGCATCGGCTACAACGTCGCCAAGCTGAAGCAGATTCTCGGAGCAGATGCGAAGATCGAGAGCTGGGACATCGTGTTCAAGCCGGAGAACCTCGCGAAATTCAAGGACTGCGGCGTCCACATGCTGGATTCCGCCGACGACATCTTTCCGGCGGCGTTGAATTATCTCGGGCTCGATCCGAACTCGACCAAGCAGGCCGACCTCGAGAAGGCCGCCGACGTCGTCGCCAAGGTGCGGCCCTCCGTGCGCAAGTTTCATTCGTCCGAATATCTAAGCGCGCTCGCGACCGGCGAGATCTGCTTCGTGGTCGGCTGGTCCGGCGACATCATGCAGGCCCGCGCCCGCGCTTCCGAAGCCAAAAGCGGCATCGAGATCGGCTTCGCCATCCCGAAGGAGGGCGCGCAGATGTTCTTCGACAATCTCGCAATCCCCGCGGACGCCAGGAACGTTAGGGAAGCCTACGAGCTGATCAACTATCTCTACCGTCCGGACGTGGCCGCCAGGAATACGGACTTCCTGTCCTACGCCAACGGCAATTTCGCCAGCCAGAAGCTGGTCGATCCGAAGATCCTGAACGACAAGAATATCTATCCGGACGAGGCAACGCTCGCAAACCTGTTCGTCATCACGGCGCGCGAGCCGGCGACCCAGCGGGTCATCAATAGGCTCTGGACCAGGGTGAAGACGGGGCGGTAAGACGCTGACAGGAAGCGGACGCACACCTTGCTCAGTCGTCGTGCCCGGGCTTGTCCCGGGCATCCACGTCTTTCCTGCTGTGTGGCGATGCGTGGATGGCCGGAACAGGCCCGGCCATGACGGGAAGAGTTGCGCCCGCGACCGCTACCGCCACCTGCGGTGCAGCCACAACCACTGCTCCGGATGCTCGCGGACCCAGCCTTCCACCACGCTCGTGATCGCCTGCGTGGTGCCCTGGATGTCGATCTTGCCGTCGGCGTCGCGCACCGGCTGGACCTCTTCGGTGATCTCGGCGGTGAAGCGGCCGCCGGGCAGGCGGATGACGCGGACGCCGTGGATTGGGCATTCGACCTGGCGCAACAGGCGCGCCAGCATCGGATTGGCGCGGGTCTTGCGGCCGAAGAAGGTGACCTCGACCCCGCCGGTCAGATACTGGTCGATCAGCATGGCGACGTGCTTGCCGTCCTTGAGCGCCTGCGCGAGCCGCAGCGGCGCGTCGCGCCCCGCCGGGATCAGCGTGCCCATGTTGACCTGGCGCATCTCCTGGATGATGCGGTCGGCAGACGCAATATTCGGGCGCCGGTAGAGGATCGCCGCGTCGAGCCCGTGTGCGACGGCGGCGAGCGCCGGCAATTCCCAATTGGCCAGATGCGCGGCGAAGATCAGCGCCGGCTTGCCGTCGTCACGGATGCAGTCGAACAGCTCGATGCTGCGGCTGGGCAGTTCGATCCGACTGTTTTCCGGATGATCGCGGTCGTAATCCCAGACGTGATCCATATGGGCGAATTCGGCGCCGACGCGACCGAGATTGTCCCAGACGCCCATCAGGATGGATTCGATTTCTTCGGGCGACTTGTCCGGAAACGCAGCGGCGAGGTTGGCGCGGCCGATGCGGTGCTCGCGAAGGCGGGGCCCGATCAGCTTGGTGACGCGTGCGAAAAAGTCCGAGGTCTTGGCCGGATCGAAATAACGCGTGGTGCGCAACATGCCGACGGTGGCAGCGCCGATCAGGCCTCCACCAATCGACTTGGCCGTCTCCCGCGCGCGGGCCTTCGTCCTCGCAGGAAGCAGCGCCATGCGTCCGGTCAGGCCGGTTCGCGGGTCAGGATCAGCGAGGCGTTCTGGCCACCGAAGCCGAACGAGTTCGACATCACTGCGGTGACGCGGGCATCGCGTGCCTTGTTGCCGACGACGTCGAACAGGATCGTGGGATCCGGATTGTCGTAGTTGATCGTCGGCGGGATACGCTGATGCTCCAGCGTCAGCAGCGAGAAGATCGCCTCGACCGCGCCGGCGGCCGAGATGGTGTGGCCGACCATCGACTTGTTGGAGGTGACCGGAATCTTCGAGATGAGATCGCCGAACACGGCCGATGTCGTGTTGTACTCCATCTTGTCGTTCTCGGGCGTCGCGGTGCCGTGCGCGTTGATGTGGTCGATCTGGTCCGGCAACATGCCGGCATCGGCCAGCGTCTTGTTCATGCAGCCGATGATCGGCTTGCCGTCGGGCGAGGAGCGGGTACGATGGAAGGAATCGGTGAGCTCGCCGCAGCCGGCGATCACGCCGAGAATTTTTGCGCCGCGCGCGGTGGCGGCTTCATAGCTCTCGAGTACCAGCGCACCTGCGCCTTCGGCCATGACAAAACCGTCGCGGTTCTTGGAGAAGGGACGGGAGGCCGCCTGCGGCGGATCGTTCTGGGTCGACAGCGCCGAGAGCAGCGAGAAGCGCACCAGCGCCTCCGGATTCACGGTGCCGTCGGTCGCCACGCACAGCGCGGCATCGGTCTCGCCGCGGCGGATCGCCTCGACGCCGAGCTGGATCGAGGTTGCGCCCGAAGCACAGGCCGTCGACAACGAGATCGGCGAGCCCTTGGTGCCGAAAGTCTCGGCGAGGTAGGCCGCGACCGAACCGAACATGAAGCGGTGGTGATAGGCGCTGTACTTGCCGCCCCCGGAGATGCGCAGCAGATCGTCATAATTGAAGTCGAGCTTACCGACAGCACGGCCGAGCTCGCGGCGCTGCGGCCATTCGACTTCGACAGGTGCGACCGCAAGGAAGAGAGGACCCGGGAAATCCGCCTTGGCGCCGATGCCGGCCTGGTCCAGCGCCTCCTGCGTCACCAGTTCGGCCATCCGCTCCGACAGGGCGGTGGAGGAGAACGGATCGACGCTGACGAAATCCACCGTGCCGGCCATCGTGGTTTTCAGGCCGTCGACCGGAAAGCGCGTGATGGTGCGGATGCCGGATTCGCCGGCGACGAGCTTCGCCCAATTGTCGGTCTTGCCGTTGCCGAGCGAGGTCATGATGCCCATGCCGGTGACGACGACGACGGGACGCCCGAGTTTGTCGCGTGGTGCAGTCATGTCGATCCCCGCTTGAGCTGGAGCATGATCCGAAAAAGCGTGACGCGGTTTTTCGAGAAGATCATGCCCAAACAATAACCCGCCAAAGCGCAACGCGCTTTAGCTTACTGCCTCGACCAGCGCCATGCCTTCGCCGCGCCAGTGTCCGGCCCCCACCACCACAATCTGGGTGGGCGCTCCCTGCATTTCAATCTCGGTGCCCGTGGAATCGTTCGGCGGAAACAGCGCGCCGCGAGAGATCGACAGCGCGGCGAGCGCGATGCCGAGCGGGAATTGCGTCTCCATGGTGTGGCCGAACATCGTGCCGGTCGAGCGCACCGGGAACTCGGCGTGGCCCTTCAGGAATCCGCGCTCTTCTGATGTCGCCGGCTCGGCGCCGGTCGCACCGGATATGATCGCGCCCTTGCCGTCGCGCTTCGGCAACTTTGCCCAAAGCTTCTCCAGCGTCGCCGCCATGTCGCCGGGGGTCTTGCGCCGGGCGAGGTCGGCAACGACGCTCGACAGCTTTGCGAACGGCTTTGCGCCGCGCGCTTCCGCATGCGCCTTCGATTCCAGCACCAGGAACGCGCCAGCCGAGCCGAGCGCGAAACCGGCGTGGTCCTTGCGCGCCCACACGGGGGCGAAGTTGTCCTTCAGATTGAAGTCGCCGAATTCGTAGAGGACCATCAGGTCCTTGCGCTCGCCATTGTGC
This sequence comes from Bradyrhizobium sp. WSM4872, assembly GCF_055811715.1. NCBI lineage: Bacteria > Pseudomonadati > Pseudomonadota > Alphaproteobacteria > Hyphomicrobiales > Nitrobacteraceae > Bradyrhizobium > Bradyrhizobium sp. WSM4872. The sequence goes on from NZ_JBVVPT010000005.1 coordinate 292,395, forward strand.
GAGCCGCCGATCAACGCGATGTCGCTCTCGCCGGAGGCGATGCGCGACAATGCGATGCGGGCGGCATCGGCGCCGGCAACCTCTTCACCCATGAAGGTGCGGGAGGTGCCGCCAATGCCGTGCACGATGGCGATGTTGCCGGCGAGCAGGTTGGAGAGCTGGGCCAGGAACAGCGTCGGCCTGAGATCGCTCATCAGCCGCTCGTTGAGGAAGCCCGGCGCGTTGGCGCCCTTGGCCTCGGCCGTGAGCACACCGGTGTCGACGTTGAGATCGCGCTCGCCGCCGCCGGCGGCGACCACCATGTCGATCTTCGACAGGATATCCTTGTTGCCCTTGATCCCGGCGGAGTCGAGCGCAAGCCCGGCCGCATAGGTGCCGATGCGCTGCCAGGCTTCCATCTGGCGCTGGTCGCCCTTCTTCGGAATCTGGCTGTCGAAGGTAACGGGCATCAGGGGGTGCACGATGTAGGGCGCAAACCCCTTCTCGTCGACATTGATGCGCTTCTCCTGAAGCGCGGCCCAGTTGGCGTCCAGGCCCTCGCCGAGCGAAGTGGCCAGGCCAATGCCCGTGATCCAGACTTCCGTCTGGGCGGGCTTCGAAGCAGTCTCGGTCATGGCGATACGGCCTGTTGCGGAAAGCCGACGCGTTTGGCGACCGCGTCCATGTGGGCACGCATATCCGCATGGGGAAAGGGAATCTGCGTGAAGGTCAGCGTCGAATTCGCGCGCAGCTTGCCGCCGACCTTGATCTTGGCTTCGGTCACGGCGTAGCCCGAGCCCTGATGGGCCAGGCTCGCCTCGATGCTCATGAGATCGCCGGGGAAGACCGAGCCGCGGACCTTGGCCTCCTTGACGGCAGCCAGGATCGGCATGCGCTCGAATTTGAGCACGCCAAGCTGAAGCCAGCCCGAGGCCTGCGCCATCGATTCGATCAGGAGCACGCCGGGCATCAGGGGATAGCCCGGGAAGTGCCCCTCGAAGATGGTGCTCTCCATCGGGACCTGAGCCTCGACGACAATCGTCTTCGCGTCGACGTTGAGGTCGACGACGCGATCTATCATGTGGAAGTATTCGAGTTGCATGACCGCGCGCTTAGGCGCTCGCGCCCTTGGCCGCAACCAGTTCGTCGATGCGGGCGCACAGGTTTTTCAGCACGAAATACTGCTCGGTGGTCGCTTTGCCGTCGTTGACCTCCTGGGTCCACTTTTCCAGCGGCAGCTTGATACCGAACTGCTTGTCGATCGCGAACGCGATGTCCAGGAAATCGAGGCTGTCGATGCCGAGGTCATCGATGGCATGGCTATCCGGCGTGATCGTGTCGCGCGGGATGTCGCAGGTTTCAGCGATGATCGTAGCGACCTGATCGAATGTGGAGGACATCACTAAGCCTTTGATATATTGCAGATATTTGTCAGATTTTCCAGAGTGGAACGGTGGGTGGGCATCGCGCCCCGATGACGCCCTCACCCCCCCCTCTGGCCGGGTCGAAAGCCCGTATATCGGAGCGCCGCCCTGAGTTCAATGGAGCCGGCGGGTGTGGGCACAGGGCTGGGGATGCCAGGCTGAGCCGTTTCCGCCGAAGCACCGTCGGCGGGCCGCGCCAGACGTCTTGCCTGCCAAATGTTTTGCCTAGATGTGCGGCGTCGTGATTTTGACGCAGTCGCGGCGGCCCATCAGCACGCAATCCTGGGTCCGGCGCAGGTCGGCGATGCTCACCGCGAGCCATATCCCGATCGCGGTCAGTGCAATGGTGAAGGCTAGCGCCGCGATGTTGGCGAGCATGCGATGGCGGAAATCGTCCGGCTCACTGCGGGGCTGCTCGTAGCGCGACAGGTCGAGCGGCTCGGGCGCGACGCGCAATTGCTGCACGCTACCGTTGCCGCGGTAGCCCGTCGGGGAAGGCGAGGTGCGCGGCCTGAACTGGAGCACCCGGTGCTCGTCATCCGAGCTTATGGGCCGCTGGGTTGTCATGGCGCAGGGATCACTCCGAAGCAGCGATTTTTAGATAGCATACGTGGTGAACGCGTTGCAGAAAATCTTCTCAACACGCACGTACATTGCGCGTTTGCACTATCCTGCAGGGCTGCGAACGAAGGACCGCGGAACCCTGATCGTTCCGGCATGCAGAGGGTGCGATGCAATAATCTCCGCCGAGCCGAATGCATTGCCGGCGCGATGCCCATGGCATAGTCCAGGGAACCTGACCACGCAGCTGCAACCATATTAAGGGCCTTTCGATCATGACCAATACGCGCGAACCGAGAGTGCATCCGGTGCCGATCCTGTCGCTGCGGCCGACGCAGATGACGGTCGGGATGCGCGAGGTCAAGGAGAAGCGCAAGCGCTGGCGCGAGCACGACAAGAAGAAGCAGGCCGATCTGCTCGGCAAGCATATGATCCCCGTCGTGCACGGCCCCGACGAGCGCTATTACGTGATCGACCATCATCATCTCGGTCGCGCGCTGCACGACGAGGGCGTCAAGGAGGTGCTGGTCACCATCGTCGGTGACCTCAGGATGGTCGAGCGCGAAGCGTTCTGGGGCGTGATGGACAACAAGCGCTGGGTTTACCCCTACGACGCCAAAGGCGAACGGCGACCATTCCGCGATTTGCCCAAATCCGTCGTCGATCTCAAGGACGATCCCTTTCGGAGCCTTGCCGGCGAGCTGCGCCGTATGGGCGGCTTCGCCAAGGACACCACGCCCTTCTCCGAATTCCTGTGGGCCGATTATCTGCGCCGAAAGCTGTCGCGCAAGGCCGTGGATGCCAATTTCGACAAGGCGCTCGAGAAGGCGATGTTCTCAGCCAAGAGCAAGGACGCGATCTATCTGCCCGGCTGGTGCGGACCGGCGGAGGATGATTAGGCGCAACGCTCGCAGCAGTCCGGCATGCGGCCCGGCAAGCCGGATCTGATCACAGCCTCTTGAGCGAAACCATCTTCCGTCCGCACGAAGCCGTGCTGAAACAAAGCCGTGCCATCTGTACGAGTGTCGAGCTCACACAGGAGGCCGAAATGCGCCGTCTGGTTTTCGCCGTTGCCCTGCTCGTGGTTGCTTCAGCCGGGATCTCGGCATCATTTGCCGCAGTTCACCATGCCAAGACGTTGACGTTTTCCGAGCGCTTTGCCCCGGCGCTCGAGTTGATGGCGAAGCGCTAGTCCAGCGCCATAGTGCTGCGCAGCCGCTGGCAATGCAGTTGCGACGTCGTGGCTCTCGGGAGCCTTTGGAGCCTGCGGCGCAAGGCGTGAGCGAGGCCCGTCGGTTCAACCAGCAGCGTCGTGATCGATTTTGCGCAGCCGCACAAAGGCGGCCCAGGCCCGCGGATAATCCTTGTCCGTGGGATCAATCGCAAGTAGCGCGCGGCATGCTTCCTTGATCTCCTCAGGCGAAGGACGCTTGGCCGGAGTCCCGGATGACTTGGCTTGCTCCCATCGACCCTCGATATCTTTCGCGAAAGCCAGGGCCTCGGCGCTCGTCCGCTTCTGGGTCGATTTCGCCAGCGGATGGTCCGAGGGGAAATTCGGCCATGCGGCTGGCGGTTGGTCGACACGCCATGTCAGTTCATCTGCTTGTCGCGCCTCCACCGCCGAATTTGAATGCTGTGCTGCTGGCGCCCATCCTGCCCCTGCTGAGGCTGCCGAACCTGACGAGCCGGTTGATCTCCGCGGGACCGCCGAACCTGGCGCGACCGCCGCTGTCTGTCCCGCTAGCTGGCCAAGCTGTTGCTCCATCGTTCCGCCGCTGGACTTGGGGATGATTTTTTCGACGGTCTTGATCATCGACAGCGCGCCTGGCGATATCAGCGTGTTCTGGTCGGCAATTTTGTCATCGGCCGCGCCTGGGCAGGGCTTGTAAGGAGAACGCTGCGACGTCATCCGGCCGTCGTCGTCGATACGCGCAAAATCGATCGCGACGGTATAAACGAACGCGGCCTCGACATACTGCCTCTCCTTGTCCAACGCCTTTACGGAGCCGCATACGTATTTTGCCTGGTCTGCATCGATCGTTCGCAGGCCGTTGAAGTGAGCTGAATTCGGCGCAATGAGGACGCGTAAGACGGCAGCCCGTGCCTTGCCATGCTCCGATTCGAACATGCTCCATATCTCGTTCGCGTTGATGATCTCCGGCTGATAGTTCCATGCGTATCCGGCCGCGAAGAATGCCGTGCCGATACAGGTCGCGATCACAAATGCCCGCACGTTCATGAGAAGCCCCCAACAGGCACGACTCATCCGCGTCCCCGTTGACGGAAACTGCGCAAGTTGTGCCAAAGCGTTTGTGCTAGTTGAGGGTGAGATTCTTAATTAAACGTGTACGATTGCGAAAACGCAGAGTTCCCGTCAAACGGGAACTCATCCACTGCGTTTGTCGGCTATGCGTTCCTTCCGCGCTTGCGGCGGTCGATCATTTCTTCGGCAGCCGTCCCATCAGATAGAATTCGTCGTTCGGCCGCATGCCGGTGAAATTCGCCAGCCGGTTCGACAGCGCAAAGAAGGCGGAGATTGCGGCGATGTCCCAGATGTCGTCGTCGTTGAAGCCGTGCGGCGCGAGCGCGGTGAAATCGTCCTCGGAAATCCGCTGCGCATCGGCCGAGACCTTCATCGCGAAGTCGAGCATCGCCTTTTGCCGCGGCGTGATGTCGGCCTTGCGGTAGTTCGTGGCGATCTGGTCGGCGATCAGCGGGTTCTTGGCGCGGATGCGCAGGATCGCGCCATGCGCAATCACGCAATACTGGCACTGATTGGCTGCCGAGGTCGCGACCACGATCATCTCGCGCTCGGTCTTGGTGAGGCCGCCGTCCTTCTCCATCAGTGCGTCGTGATAGGCGAAGAAGGCACGGAACTCATCCGGGCGGTAGGCGAGCGTCAAGAATACGTTCGGCACGAAGCCGCTCTTCTCCTGCACGGCGAGGAGACGTGTGCGGATGTCGTCGGGGAGCGCATCGAGGGCGGGAGCGGCGAAGCGTTGCGCGGCGGTTTTTGTCATTGGCTTGTTTTCCGGATCGGGGGCACCGAACATTAGTCGATGCTGGCGGTCGCCTCAACGTGCCACACACTCAGTGTCATCGCCCGATTTAATCGGGCGATCCAGTATTCCAGAGACAGCGATGGGATGCGGAGAAGCCGCGGCGTACTGGATGCCCGCTTTCGCGGGCATGACGGCGGAGTTTGCCGAAGCGGTATCCGCCCCTTACCGCAGCGGCTTCTTCAGCAGCGAGAAGCGGTCCGGATCCAGCCCCATAGACGGTTGCAGCATCGGGGCTTCGACGTTGGAGAGCGTCTTCGCGGGCGGCGCCGAGAACACCGGATCGTTCGGCACGTCGCGCTGCGAGGTGGCACCGCGCCAGCGCTCGAGCACGGCGCCGACGAAATGCATGTCGTGACCGGAGGTGACGGACGGCACGCTGCTGATGGTGGCTTCGCCGCGCGGCAATTGATGCGGCGGCACCTCCTTGAAGCGCAGCCGCGTCGGCAGCGCGACACCTTCGCCGAAGGCCAGCACTTCGCGGGTGCCGAGCGAGGGCACGAACGAGAGCAGGTTCGCGGCCGCGTCCGACACCGCGGCGCGCAGCAGCGCCTGGTCGCGCTCGTTGGCAAGGCGCATCGTGAACAGCGTGTTGCACTGGGAGATGATGGTGGCGTCGAGCTCGGCCGGACGCTGGGTGATGAGGCCGAGATAGACTCCGTATTTGCGGCCTTCCTTGGCGATGCGCGACACCGCCTTGCGGGTCGGCCCGAAGCCGACATTGCGATCGGCGGAGGCATAACGGTGAGCCTCTTCGCAGACGAACAGCATCGGCGAAACGCCGTCGCTCCACAGGCCGAAGTCGAAGGCCATGCGGCAGAGCACCGAGACGACGGAATCGATGACCTCGGCCGGGAAGCCGGCGAGCTGCATCACCGTCATCGGCTTGCCGTTGGCCGGCAGGCGAAACAGATGACTGATCACCTCGGCCATGGTGTCACCGCCGACATTGGCGTTGTCGAACATGAAGGCGTAGCGCGGGTCGTTGCGGACCGCCTCGATGCGGGAGATCAGCTTGTGATAGATGATGCGCGAGGAGCGGTTCTCGAGCTTGCCCATGCGCTCGTCGATCAGCGACATCAGATCGACTAAGCGATAGGGCACCGGCGTATCGACGGTGTAGCCGATCTGCTTGGGATCGATGCGCTTCAGGCCAATGCGGTCGGCGTTCTGGTACTGGGTGTAGACGCCCTTGGCGAGCGGAATGACCTCGGCGAGGACGTCGAGCTCCTCGGGCACGCCGGCGCGGCCACCGAACAGCACGTCGACGATTTCCTCGAAATTGAACAGCCAGAACGGCAGTTTCAAATTGCGCGGGTTGAGCACCAGCGCGCGGTCGCCGAAACAGCGGCCATATTCGTTGTGCACATCGAGCAGGAAGATGCGCAAATTCGGGCGTGCCTTGAGGATCTCGTTGAGCAACAGCGACACGCCAGTCGATTTACCGACGCCGGTCGACCCCAGCACGGCAAAGTGCTTGGAGAGCATTTCCTCGATGTCGACATAGGCGACGACGGAGCTGTCCTGCTGAAGGAAGCCGACATTGATCTGGTCGGAACCGGTGGGCGCGTAGATCGTGCGCAGCTCTTGGCTCGTGATCAGGTCGACGGAATCGCCGATGGTCGGATAGTTGGTGACGCCGCGCTGGAATTTGGCCTTGCCGGTCGCGTTGAGAATTTCGCCCAGCAGGTCGACCGAGGCGATGGCGATCAAATTGTCGTTGCTCGAGAGGTTCTCGCACGACACCTCGGTAATCATCGCGACGATGACCGAGCTGGCGCAGCGTATGCTGACGAAACGTCCGACAGTGGCCCGAACTTCCGAGACCGGCATCCGGCTTTCAGCCAGCAGCCCGACCCGGGCGAGCGACCCGCGAACTGAAATCACGCGTCCAAAGGATGTCACAATGAATGAACCTGGCAAGAGCAACGGGTTGTCCTGGACTATGCACGGCCGTCGCTGGACAAACGGTTAAACGGGAGGCGCCGGCGCTTCGTTAAATCCGCGACAATTCGGGTGAGAAGTTTGTTCCCAATGCATACTTTCAGGCAGAAGCGGTCGGAAAATGCTGCTTTTTCCCGGCCGGCGGGGCTTGGGAGTGTTTAAGGAAGATTTTACCATTCGGGCAGTCGGTCCGCCGTCCTGAGACGGGTTGTCATCCTGGATGGCCCGTCATTCGCTCTCGGGGGCGATGTTTGGTTTGTTGACGGAACCTAATCATTTGTACATTGGTACAAATGAACCGGCCTCGGTATCGCCCACCGGGGCGTGAGCGGATTGCAGCCTGCGCCGGATCGCGGGGATCCGGTCCAGCGGATCGCAAGCCACGTCTTGGAGGACACCATGCAGCCCGAACCGATCCTCGATCTCGCTCATCTCGGCCACATGGAACTGCTGACGCCGAAGCCGGACGAGAGCCTGAAATTCTTCGTCGACGTAATGGGCATGACCGTCAGCGGACAAAAGGGCGACTCGGTCTATTTGCGCGGCTGGGACGATTACGAGCGCTATTCGCTCAAACTGACGGCGTCGAAGACATCAGGCATGGAGCACATGGCATTGCGCGCGCGCAGCCAGCAGGCGCTTGAGCGACGCGTCGCGGCGCTGAAGGGGTCCGGTTTCGACATCGGCTGGATCGACGGCGACATGGGGCAGGGGCCGACCTTCCGCTGCCGCGATCCCGATGGCCACATCGTCGAGCTCTATTACGAGACCGAATGGTATCAGGCGCCGCCCGAGCTGAAGCCGGCGCTGAAGAACCAGGCGCAGCGCTTTCCCGCGCGCGGCGTCAACGTCCGCCGCCTCGACCACCTCAACTGCCTCGCCACCGACATCAAGGCCAACCGCGAGTTCTTCGAGAACTATCTCGGCTGCCGGCTCACCGAGCAGATCGTGCTGAACGATGGCCGCGAAGCGGCGATGTGGCTGACCATGTCGAACAAGAGCTACGATTTCGCCTATTCGCTCGACCATTCCGGCACGCCCGGCCGCTTCCACCACGTCACCTACGCGCTCGACAGCCGCGAAGAGATTCTTCGCGCCGCCGACATCTTCCTGGAGAACGGCATCCACATCGAGACCGGGCCGCACAAGCACGCGATCCAGCAAACCTTCTTCCTCTATGTCTACGAACCCGGCGGCAACCGCGTCGAGGTCGCTAATGCGGGCGCGCGCCTCATTCTCGCACCGGACTGGAAGCCAATCGTGTGGACCGAAGAAGAACGCAAGAAGGGGCAGGCGTGGGGCCTGAAGACGATCGAGTCGTTCCATACGCACGGCACGCCGCCGGTGGACGTGAAGAAGCACGCTTAATGTGCTGAGGTCCGGAGGCGCGTGACTGTCTCGCGCACGCCGGTCCATGCCGGCCTGTCCGGTGCGAACTGCTTGCGCAGGAAGGTGACGAGTTCCGCGACCTGCCCATCGCTCATGCTGTTCTTGAAGGCCGGCATGTAGCCGAGATCGCTCGACACCGGCTCGGCGATGCCGTGCAGGATGATCTGTACGAGATTGTCCGATGTCGCGCTGTGCAGATTGCTGTTGAGCGCGAGCGAGGGGCGGCTGCCGAACAGCGGCAGGCCGCCGACCTCGTGGCAGACGGCGCAGGCGCCCTGATAGAGTCGCGCGCCGGTTGAGGACGCCATCCCGACTTGCGTTGAAGCTTCAAGCTTCAGAGCAATCGCATCCTGGGCTTTCCCGTCGGTCGCGGCATCATTGAACGAGTTGAGATAGACGGCCATGGCGCGGATGTCCTGGTCGGGCAGGGCCGCGAGATCCCTGACGATCGGCGCCATCGGTCCGGCGGCGACACCATGATATCGCGAGTGGCCCGTGCGCAAATAGGCGAAAAGCTCGTCCTCGCTCCATGGGATCGGCGCATGCGAGAGCGAGGTCAGCGGCGGCGCCTCCCAGCCCTCCGCAAAGCCGCCGGCGAGATAGGCGCCACGCTGCTCGGCGCCGAGCGCGTTGCGCGGCGAATGGCAGGCGCTGCAATGGCCGAGACCTTCGACGAGATAAGCGCCGCGATTCCAGACTTCGGACTTGGCAGGGTCGGGCTTGAACTCCCGCGTCTGGTGGAACAGCGCATTCCATCCGGCAAGTAGCGGACGGAGATTGAACGGGAAGGCGAGCGTATTCGCAGGCTGCGTCGTGCGCACCGCCGGCTGTGCCATCAGGTAGGCATAAAGCGCCTGCATGTCGGCGTCGCCGGTCTTCGAAAAATGCGTGTAGGGGAAGGCGGGATAGAGTTGCCGTCCGTCGCGATGCAGCCCGTCGCGCATCGCGCGCTCGAACGCTGGATAGGACCAGGCGCCGATGCCGGTCTCGACGTCGGGCGTGATGTTGGTCGCGTAGATCGTGCCGAACGGCGTCTCCAGCGCGCGGCCACCGGCGTTGAGCGCGCCGCCGATCATGGTGTGGCACTCCGCGCAATTGCCGAGTGCGGCCAGTTGTTGCCCGCGCGCGATCGTCGCTGCGGAATAGACCGATGGGTCAGGCCGCGCGATCGGCGCGATGGCGCGGCCAGGCAAAAGAGCCGCGCCGATGCTGATCGCCGCGGTGCAGATCGCCGCGATGGTCGCGAAGATGCCGGCGCGTTTGGCGAACGGATTCTCCCAGATACGGGACGGTTGTGGCGCAGGCGGAGCGGGCAGCGCCTGCGGCGTGGCCGGTGCGCCGCCGTGCAGCCCCTTCAGGATGCGCTCGGGCGTGAACGGCGGCTCGCGAAATCGCACGCCGGTGGCATCGAAGATCGCGTTCGCAATCGCAGCCGCACTCGGGACCGAGGCGGATTCGCCGACGCCGAGCGGCGGCTGGTCCGGCCGCGGCAGCAACAACACGTCGATCTTGGGCACGTCAGGGAAGGGGATGATCGGGTAGGCGCCCCATTCCCGCGCCACGACTGCGCCGCGCTCGAACGAGACCTCCTCCATCAGCGCGCGGCTGGTGGACTGGATGACGTTGCCGTGGATCTGGTGGCGCACGCCGTCCGGGTTGATCATCAATCCGGAGTCCTGCCCGGCGACCACGCGCGTCACGCTGACGTCGCCGGTCGCCTTGTTCACGGCAACGTCGGTGACCCAGGCCGACCACGCCGCGCCATAGCCGGGAAATTTGCTGTGGACGTAGAGCGCATAGGCAAAGCCGCGCCCATGGACGATCTCGCCGTCTTTCTCTTCGCGCACCGGTCGCGGCGTCCAGCCCGCGCGCTCGGCGACCGCGTGGACGAGATCGACGGCACGCTGGTCCTTCAGGTAACGCAGGCGATATTCGATCGGGTCGACGCCGGCCTCAGTCGCGGCTTCGTCGATATAGGATTCATGCGCAAAGGTGTTCGGCAGGGCCGAGACGCCGCGAAACCAGGACGCGCGCACGATCGGCGCCATGTCGTGCGCCACGACGCGCATGTGGTCGTAATCGTAAGGCGGAATCGCGGTGCGGTCGCCCATCTGGAGGACGTCCGGCTTCGGCGATATCCGCCCCGTCAGCAACAGCGCCAACGTCGGAGCGGCATTCGACGGATAGCGCGTGGCGAGATCGTAAGCAGCGATGTCGCCCGCCGCGTCCAGGCCGCCATTGACGTCGATGAGCTGCGCGGCGCCCTTGGGCTCCCAGGCGTGTTCCTGTTCGCGCGTCAGCTGCACGCGCACGGGCCGGCCGACGGCGCGCGAGAGCAACAGCGCGTCCGCAGTGACATCGTCGGCGCAGTTGCGGCCGTAGCAGCCGGCGGCCTCCAGCCTGATCACCTCGATCTCGCTGTCGGGACGCTCGATCAGCAGCGCCAGGTCTGCGCGCAGCAAGTGCGGGTTTTGCGTGCCCGACCAGACGCGGATGTTGCCGTCCTGGAAGTCGGCGACCGCGCAGGACGGGCCGATCGAGGCATGCATCTGATATGGCCAGACGTAAGTGCGCTGCATCGGCTTGGCCGCGCCGGCAATGGCAGCATCGACGTCGCCCTTCTCGATCAGCGTGCGCGGCGTCGATGGATTGGCGCGAAGCGCCGTCTCGACGTCGGCGAGATCCCTCAGTTCAGGCGTCGGTCGCCAGCTCACCGCAAGCTGCTCCGCCGCTCGGATCGCGTTCTCCTCGCGCTCCGCGACGACGCCGACGAAATCGCCGATGCGCACCACGGCTATGATGCCGGGAATGTCGCGCACCGAGGATTCATCGACCGAAATCAGGCTGGTGCCGACGAACGGGCCGGCGTCAACGCCGGCATAGGGCGGGCGCACCACGCGGCCGTGCAGCATGCCTGACACACGGATGTCGTGCACGAAGGCCAGCTCACCCGTGGCCTTGGCCGGCAGGTCAACGCGGGGCATCGATTGGCCGACAATGGCGTAATCGCCGACCGGCTTGACGGCGACGTCGTCGGCAAGCTCGAGACGAATGGTCTCTCCGCCGATCAACTCGCCATAGCTGACGCTGCGATTGTCGTGCCCGCGCACAAGGCCGTCTTCGATCCTGAGATCGGCTGCCGGCAGCTCCAGGCGCTCGGCCGCACGTGCGATCAGGAAGTGTCGCGCCTGCGCGGCGGCCTTGCGCAGGGGAACGGCGGTGATCTGGATGGTCTCGCTCGCGATCGTCGCGCCCTGGTTCGGCACCACCGCGGTATCGCCGAGCACCACGACGACGCGGGCAAAGGAGACGTCGAGCTCTTCAGCCACGATCTGGCCAAGCGCCGTGCGGATGCCGGTGCCGAGATCGACATGACCATTGTAGGCTGTGACCGAACCGTCCGCGGTGATGCGGACGAAGGTCTCGGATGTGCACTCGTCCACGGTGCGGACGACGACGAGCGAGCCGGATTGCAGCTCAGCTCCGTTCGGATGCGGGGAGGCCATCAATCACCGGCCTCGGCGAGCTGGCCAGACGCACGCATTACGGCGCGAAGGATTTCGATATGCGTGCCGCAGCGACAGAGATTGTAGCGCAGCGCCGCCAACGCCTCCTGCTCGGTGGGCCGCGGGTTGGTCGCAAGCAGCGCCTTGGTGGTCATGATCATGCCGTTGAGGCAGTAGCCGCATTGCGCGGCCTGCTCGTCGATGAAAGCCTGCTGCACCACATCCGGCTTGTCGCGGGTGCCGAGCCCCTCGAGCGTCACGATGTCGCGGCCGCCACAGCCGCTGATCGGAATGACGCAGGAGCGCGCCGCCGCGCCATCGATCAGGACAGTGCAGGTGCCGCATTCACCGAGGCCGCAACCGTATTTCGGGCCGTTGAGCGCGAGATCGTTGCGCAGCACGTAGAGCAGCGGCGTGTCTCGCGCCGCAGTGATCTCGTGGATCCTGCCGTTCACGGTGATGCGGATCGGTGTCTGCGTCATCCTCGTTCCCAAATCGACTCGTTGAGCGCCGCGGCCAAAGCTTCGCGAAATTCCAAGTCCGCTCAAAATCTACGTTGCGACGATACCGTTTGTACACAAACGTGCAAGCGGTGCATGCCGCAGTGCAGCGCGAATGCCTTCTTTGTGGACAGGGCGGATAGGCAAATGAGGTTTTATGCGGCAGGCCTATGTTTTGCGCCGCACCGCCGCTTGACAGTCATCGGGAGGGCGCGCAACATCGTTCGTGTACAAATGATAACTGCACTGTCGGCTGGCTTTGACATGGTGACTGAACCTACGAGCGCCGCCATCGACAAGATCCGCTGCGATGCGTGTCCGGTGATGTGCTACATCAAGCCGGGCGCGGCGGGCGCCTGCGACCGCTATGCCAATCACGAGGGCAAGCTCGTCCGCGTCGATCCGCATGTGATCCTGGAGCGCACCGTGTCGCATGGCGGCAAGCTCGTTCCGTTCAGCCGCACCGAGGATTGGGACGGCAAGATCGTCCACGAGCCTTCCACCTTTGTAACGGCGATCGGCGCGGGTACGACCTATCCCGACTACAAGCCGGCGCCGTTCATCGTCTCGGCGGAGGTCGACGGCGTCGACATGGTGACTGTCGTCACCGAGGGCATCTTCTCCTATTGCGGCATCAAGGTGAAGATCGACACCGACCGCTATCTCGGGCCGGAGACCGCGACCGTCCGTGCACAAGGCGAGGTGGTCGGTCATGTCACCACCAGCGAATACGGTTCGCAGATGCTGTCGCTCGGCGGCGTGCACCATCTGACCGGCGGCTCCAAGAAGGAAGGCCGCGTCACCTGCGACACGCTGATGGACCTCGCAAATTGCAAGGCGGTCGAGCTCACCATCGACGGCGGCGCGAGCGTGGTGGTGCAGGCCGGCCAGCCGCCGATCGTCAACGGCATGAAAGAAGAGCGCATGCGCGTCGGCTGCGGCTCGGCGACGATCGGCATGTTCGCCAAGCAATGGCACGGCAAGGTCGACGAGGTCGTCGTGGTCGACGACCATATCACCGGCGTGCTCTCGGAGCACCAGGCCGGCAAGCTGCTCGACATCGCCGACACCGGCATCAAGATGAAGGGGCGCCGCTCGACGCCCGGCCGCTATTTCCAGGTCGCCGATCCCGGCACGGGTTGGGGCGGCACCAATATCTCCGATCCGCTCGCGATCCTCGGGCCGTTCGACGCGACGGAGGCCAGGCCTGGCCTCTCCATGCTGATGGTCTCCACGACGGGCGAGCATTCGTCCTATTACGTGCTCGACGAAGCCTTGAAGCCGGTCGAGACCGAGATGCCGGATGACCTCAAGTTTTCGGTCGAGCGCATTCAGGAGAATTGCGAGCCGGCGCTGTGTACGGTGCTGTTCATGGCGGGCGCCGGTGGTTCCTTGCGGGCGGGCGTGACCGATAATCCGGTGCGGCTGACGCGCTCGGTGAAGGACGCTCTGACGCGCGTCACAAGTGGCGGCGCACCTGTTTATGTCTGGCCGGGCGGCGGCATCACCTACATGGTCGATGTGACGCAGATGCCGGCGGGCGCATTCGGTTACGTGCCGACGCCGGCGCTGGTCGCGCCGATCGAATTCACGATGAAGCTGTCGGACTATGCGGCGCTCGGCGGGCACATGGATTATGTGAAACCGCTCGCCGAAGTTCAGCGCGGCGACGACGTCCGCCAATTGCCGTGGCAGAACCCGATTCCGGGACCTCGGGCATGACAAGGCTCCCGCAAATCGCGTTGCTGTCTGACGGCCGGCGGCTGCATTTGCAGGATGGACCGATTGATTTGGTCGCCGAGGCGACGGGGGCCGCCGACGCAGTGCGTGCAGCCTATGAGGCTGCCGCCCGGCGCTTCACGGGGTTACTCGACGAACTCTGCGCGGAACTGCCGGAACTGCGGACCGCCGTCGACGGCCCAACTTCGTTGAGAGGCGTTGTGGCGCGTCGTATGCACGCCGCGGTGGCGCCCTATGCCGCTGACGGCTTCATCACGCCGATGGCCGCTGTGGCCGGCAGCGTGGCGGAGGAGGTGTTGGGCGCGATGCTGAACGTTGCGGCGCTCGAACGGGCCTATGTCAACAATGGCGGCGACATCGCCCTGCATCTCTGCGACGACCAGCATTTTTCGGTCGGCCTCATGGACCGGCCCGATCGCGACGGGGTGATGCGGACAATCAAGGTGGGCGCCGATGATCCCGTGCGCGGCATCGCGACCAGTGGGCGGCACGGCCGCAGCTTTTCGCTCGGGATTGCCGATGCGGTGACCGTGTTGGCCGGAACGGCGTCGCAAGCCGATGCCGCCGCGACGATCATTGCGAACGCCGTCGATTTGCCGGGGCATCCCGCCATCGTCCGCAAGCCAGCCAGCGAGCTTCAGCCCGACAGCGATCTCGGCGCGCGGCTCGTGACCCGTGACGTCAGGGGATTGTCGCAGAACGAGATCACCACCGCGCTCGAATCTGGCGCGGAATGTGCACGGCAACTATTCGATCGCGGATTGATCGAGGGTGCCGTGTTGCAGCTTTGTGGTGATATGCTTGTCATCGGGACCAAAGATATTGAACGGCAACGATCGCACCCGCTTGTGCCGGAAATCGCGGTTCATGCCTGAACAGGGAAGCGGCTTGAGGAAACAATCATGAGCGCGATCATCCGCAAGATCGTCACCGTCGTCGAAGAGACGCAGATGGAGATGGGCCGCCAGGTCTCGCCGCCGACGCGGCGTGCGGCGGCAATCGCCGTGATCGAGAACCCGTTTGCTGGAAAGTATGTCGAGGATCTCTCGCCGCTGATCGCGATTGGCGAGGAGCTCGGCGAGCTGCTGTCGAAGCGTGCGGTGGCGGCGCTCGGCATCGACGGGTCCAAGGCGCAGAGCTATGGCAAGGCTGCGGCCGTCGGCGAAAACGGCGAGCTGGAGCATGCAGCCGCCATCCTTCACCCAAAAATGGGCGCGCCGGTGCGTAAAGTGCTGAGCAAGGGCGCTGCGCTGATCCCGTCGTCGAAGAAGCGCAGTGGACCCGGCACGACGTTGGACATTCCGCTGGGCCACAAGGATGCAGCTTTCGTGCGCAGTCATTTCGACGGCATGGAAGTGCAGATCAACGACGCGCCGCGCGCCAACGAGATCATGGTCGCGGTTGCCGTCACCGACAGCGGGCGTCCTTTGCCGCGGGTCGGCGGGCTGACGGCTGCGGAGATCAAGGGCGAAGACGGACTGCGTTAATCTTTTCAGAAAAGTGGAGGTTGGGATGCAAGCAAAGAAGTATTTTGTCGGTGCGGCGTTCGCGCTGTTGGCAAGCGGCATGGCTCATTCGGCCCTGGCGCAGGACATCAAGATCGGCGAGATCAATAGTTATTCGCTGCTGCCGGCGTTCACCGAGCCCTATCGCAAGGGCTGGCAGCTCGCGGTCGAAGAGATCAACGCAGCCGGCGGCATCAACGGCAAGAAGCTCGTCGTCGTGTCCAAGGACGACGGCGGCAAGCCGGCGGATGCGCAGACCGCGGCCAACGAGCTGGTGTCGAGCGAGGGCGTGGCGATGCTGACGGGTACGTTCCTGTCGAACATCGGTCTTGCGGTCAGCGATTTCGCCAACCAGAAGAAGGTGTTCTTCCTGGCGGCCGAGCCTCTGACGGACGCCATCACCTGGTCGAAGGGCAACAAGTACACGTTCCGACTGCGTCCTTCCAATTACATGCAGGCGGCGATGCTGGTGGAAGCAGCCAGCAAGCTACCGGCAAAGCGCTGGGCGACGATCGCGCCGAACTATGAATACGGCCAATCGGCGGTTGCCGTATTCAAGAAGCTGATGTCGGAGAAGCGGCCCGACATCCAGTGGGTCGACGAGCAGTGGCCGCCGCAGGGCAAGATCGACGCCGGTCCGGTGGTGCAGGCGGTTGCCGCGGCCAATCCGGAAGCGATCCTCAACGTCACCTTCGGCGCGGATCTCGTCAAGCTCGTACGTGAGGGCAACACCCGCGGTCTGTTCAAGGGACGCGAGGTGGTCTCGTTCCTCACCGGCGAGCCCGAATATCTCGACCCGCTCAAGGAGGAGACGCCCGAGGGCTGGATCGTCACCGGCTATCCCTGGTACTCGATCAAGACGCCCGAGCACGACGCGTTCCTGAAGGCCTATCGGGCCAAGTACAACGACTATCCGCGCCTCGGCTCGATCGTCGGCTACCAGACCATCAAGTCGGCTGCGGCGATCCTGGCGAAGGCCAATTCGACCGATCCGGAGAAGCTGATCACTGCGGCGGAAGGACTGTCGATGCCGTCGCCGCTGGGCGAGATCACCTTCCGCAAGATCGATCACCAGTCGACGCTTGGTGCCTATGTCGGCAAGACCGCGCTGAAGGACGGCAAGGGCGTGATGGTGGACTCGTCCTACAAGAAGGGCGCGGACTATCTGCCAAGTGATGCCGAAGTCGAGAAGCTGCGTCCGAAGGATTGATGCAAAGAGAGACCGGGGCCTCATGGTTCGAGACGCGCGGCGCAGCCGCGCCCCTCACCATGAGGGTCCCGGACCTCATCCTGAGGAGGCGCGTAGCGCCGTCTCGAAGGATGAAGCCCAATATTGAGAACTATGCTTAACCCGGACCGCCGATGGCCTTTTACGTCGTACAGTTTCTGACCGGTCTCGCGAGCGCAGCATCGCTGTTCCTGGTGGCGTCGGGCCTGTCGATCATCTTTGGCGTGACGCGGATCGTGAATTTCGCGCATGGTGCCTTCTACATGATCGGCGCCTATATCGCCTTCACGCTGACGGAGCGCCTATCGGGGACGTTCGGCTTCTGGGGCGGGATCGTCATCGCAGCGCTTGCCGTGGCGGTGATCGGCGTCATTGTCGAGATGGTGCTACTCCGGCGCATCTATCACGCGCCCGAGCTGTTCCAGCTGCTTGCGACCTTCGGCCTGACCTTGATGGTCGAGGACCTGGTCGTCCTGATCTGGGGCCCAGACGATCTCGTCGGGCGCCGTGCACCCGGATTCAAGGGGGCGATCGACTTTTTCGGCCAAAACATCCCGAGCTATGATTTGTTCCTGATCGTGCTCAGCCCGGTCGTGCTCGGCATTCTCTGGCTCCTGTTCCAGCGCACGCGCTGGGGCGTGCTGGTGCGCGCAGCGACGCAGGACCGCGACATGGTCGCAGCGCTCGGCGTCAATCAGAAATGGCTGTTCACGAGCGTGTTTGCGGTCGGCGTTTTCCTCGCCGCTCTCGGCGGTGCGCTCCAGATCCCGCGCGATGCCGTGCATCATGCGATGGATTTGCGCATCATCGTCGAGGTCTTCGTTGTCGTGGTGATCGGAGGCCTCGGCAGCATCATCGGTGCTTTCGTCGCAGCGGTGCTGGTCTCCGAGCTCAATGCCTTCGGCATCCTGATCTTTCCAAAAATCTCCATCATCCTGGTCTTCCTGGTGATGGCGGCGGTGCTGATCGTGCGGCCCTGGGGCCTGTTCGGCAGGCCCGAGGCGCCGGCGCGCAAGACACCGGGCCTCACCGTCAATCCCTGGCGGCCGCTGACGTCGCATGAGCGGGTTGCTGCGCTTGCAGCGCTTGTCATCGCGGCGACGCTGCCGCTGTTTGCCGGCAACTATGCGCTGACCGTCGGCTCGGAGATCGCGATCTCAGTGATCTTCGCCGTCAGCCTGCATTTCCTGATGTCGGTCGGCGGGCTTGCCTCCTTTGGTCACGCCGCCTATTTCGGCCTCGGCGCCTACGGCGTCGCTTTCCTCGCCAAGATGGCGGGACTGCCGATGATCGTCTGCCTCTTACTCGGTCCGCTGCTCGGCTGCATGGGCGCTGCCGTGTTCGGCTTCTTCGCGGTACAGCTCTCCGGCGTCTATTTCGCCATGCTGACGCTCGCCTTCGCGCAGATCGTCTGGTCGATCGCGTTCCAATGGGTGAGCGTCACCGGCGGTGACAACGGCATTCTGGGCGTCTGGCCCGCGAGCTGGGCCGCGAGCCCATCGCATTTCTATTGGCTGTCGCTCGGCGTTGCGGCGCTCGTGACGATCGCGTTGCGGGCGATGGTGTTCTCGCCGTTCGGCTATGCGCTAAGGGCGACGCGCGACTCGCTGCTACGCAGCGAAGCGGTCGGCATCAACGCCAAGCGCATCCAGTGGACGGCCTTCGTGATCGCGGGCACGACCGCGGGCATCGGCGGTGCGCTGTTCGCCTACCTCAAGGGCAGCGTCTTCCCGGAGAATCTCGGCATCTCGCTCTCGGTCGATGCGCTCGTCATGGTGCTGCTCGGCGGCGTCGAGACGGTCTCGGGCGCGGTGATCGGCGCCATCGTCTACAAGGCCTTGAACATCTGGCTGGTCAGCCAGACCGATCTGTCAAAACTCGTGCTAGGCGGCTTCATCGTTCTGATCGTCGTCGTCTTCCCCAAGGGCATCGTCGGTATGCTGGAGATGCTGGCGCAGCGCCGCAGGAAAGCATCGCCGCCGGGATCACCCTTGCTTGCCAAGCCGATCGAGTCCGCCGAATGAGCGTCGCCCCACCACTTCTCGCGGTCGAAGGACTGACCAAATCCTATGGCGGCGTGCACGCCGTGCGCGGCGTCTCCTTCTCGTTGAGATCAGGCGAAATCCTGGCGCTGATCGGGCCGAACGGTGCGGGCAAGAGCACCTGTTTCGACATGCTCAACGGACAGAACAAGCCTGATACCGGCCACGTCCGCCTGCTCGGCGAGGACACAACCGGCAGGAAGCCGCGCGAGATCTGGCGGATGGGCGTGGGCCGCACCTTCCAGATCACCGCGACCTTCGCGACCATGACGGTGCGGGAGAATGTGCAGGTCGCGCTGATCTCGCACGGCAAGCAATTGTACAATCTTTGGGGCTCGGCGCCGAACTTCGACCGCGGCGAAGCCGGGCGACTGCTCGAGCTGGTCGGCATGGGCGGCTATGCGGATCGCCCTTGCGGCGAGCTTGCCTATGGCGATCTCAAGCGGCTCGAGCTTGCCGTCGCGCTCGCCAACCAGCCAAAGCTGCTGCTGATGGACGAGCCGACCGCCGGCATGGCGCCGCGCGAGCGCGTCGACTTGATGCGACTGACCGCGCAGATCGCCCGGGAAAAATCGATCGGCGTTCTCTTCACCGAGCACGACATGGACGTGGTGTTCGAGCATGCCGATCGTATCATCGTGCTCAACCGCGGCACGCTGATCGCCGAGGGCTCGCCCGCCGAGGTCCGCGGCAATCCGCAGGTGCAGGCGGTCTATCTCGGCGAGGGCCTGCTTTACGAGGCCGGGCATCGCGAGGGAGCATCGGCATGAAGCTCACGGTGCAGGACCTCAATAGTCACTACGGCCCGGCCCATATCCTGTTCGACATCGGCTTCGAGGTCGGCGAGGGGGAAGTCGTGGCGTTGCTCGGCCGCAACGGCGCCGGCAAGTCGACGACGTTCCGTTCGATCGTCGGACTTGTCGCGCAGCGCTCGGGACGGATCATGTTCGAAGGCAAGGACGTCTCGGCACGTCCCACACATGAGATCGTGCGGGATGGGCTTGGCTACGTGCCGGAGGAGCGGCGCATCTTCACTGATTTGACGGTCGAAGAGAATCTGGAGGTGGGCCGCCAGCCGAAGCGCCCGAACGCGCCGCACTGGACCCGCGACAAGCTGTTTTCGTTGTTCCCAAACCTCGGCGAGATGAAAAATCGCCCGGGCGGGCGCATGAGCGGCGGCGAGCAGCAGATGCTCACCATCGCACGCACACTGATGGGCAATCCGTCGCTGGTGCTGCTGGACGAGCCCTCGGAAGGCCTGTCGCCGAAGATCGTGGAGCAGATGGTCGATGCCATCCTGACCATGAAGAAGGAGGGCGTCAGCATCGTCGTCTCCGAGCAGAATCTGCACTTTGCGCGGCTGATCTCCGATCGCGCCTATATCATCGAGCGCGGCCGCATCTGTTTCGGCGGCACCATGGCCGAGCTCGACGCGCGTCCGGATATCCGCGACGCACATTTGTCGTTGTGAAGGCAAAGGGCAAGGGTATCGAGCGGATGGCGAGAAGCGTCGCGGCGAAGAAAAGCGTCAAACCAGCAAAGCCGCCTTACGTGCTCGATGAGCAGGTTGGCTTCATCCTTCGCCAGGTCTGGCAGCGCCACAGCGCGATCTTCTCTCGCGAGATCGGCACCAATATCACGCCGACGCAATGGGCAGCGCTATCGAAGCTGGCCGAGGCCGGGCCATGCTCGCAGAACCAGCTCGGGCGCCTCACGGCGATGGATGTGGCGACCATCAAGGGCGTGATCGATCGTTTGACGGCGCGCGGCCTCACCGAGACCAGCCAGGATCCCGAGGACGGACGACGGCTTCTGGTCAGCCTGACGCGCGCGGGGCAGCAGCTGGCGGAAAAGGTCGCTCCGAATGCGCTCGCGATCACACGGGAGACGCTGGCCCCGCTCGAGGCAAGGGAGCGCGATATGCTCATGGCGCTGTTGAACAAGCTGCGGTGAGGCGCGACTAACCTCGATGAAGGTCTTGTCGAGGTTTTTCGGTATGAGAGCGGCGACCCGCTTTGCGATGGTTCTGAGTATGAGTGCGGTGCTGGCGGGCCAGTGTGCGCCCGCCCTGGCGGCGCAAGCCTATGAGGGGTTCTGGGCGTCAACCAAAAAGGACTGCCGCGACCAGGACAGCGCCAACCGCATGAGCATCGAGGGCGGCAACCGCCTCTATTGGTACGAGACCAGGTGCCGCGCCAGCGAGATCACCGCCGATGGAAAGCTCAGCTGGAAAATGAAGCTCGCCTGCGAAGGCGAGGGCGAGAAGTATCGCTCTAGTCCCCGGGTTTCCATTGCCGCGGATGGCAAGCTGGTGATGGACAACAGCCCGGTCGGGCCAGGCAAGCGCCAGACCTACGTGCGTTGCGAAATCGCAAAGCGCCGTTGATTGGGTGATCAGCTTTTCCCGAGGGACCGCGCGGAGCGGTGAACCGCTCCGGCTGCGTCACTTCGCCACCACCTCCGGCACCCGGCCGGCCGGCGGGGTGTTGCGGCTGCGCTGCGTGCGCACGATACCATCGATGATGGTCATACCGATGCCGGGGAGGTCGCCGAGCTGGACGCTGTCCAAAATGTTCTTGCCGGCCGAATGCTGCGCCTTGTCCATGATGACGAAGTCGGCGGAACGGCCGACTTCGATGAGGCCGCAATCGAGCTCGCGCATCCGCGCCGTGTTGCCGGTGGCAAGGCAAAACGCGACCTCGGCCGGTAGGTCGCCAAGCGAGGACAGCATCGACACCATGCGCAGAATGCCGAGCGGCTGCACGCCGGAGCCGGCCGGCGCATCGGTGCCGAGGATGACGCGGTGCAGATCGCCCATCTCGCGCGCAATGCGCAACGTGAACAGCGCCGAGCGCTCATTGCCGTTGTGCACGAGCTCGAGGCCGCGCTTGCAGCCCTCGCAGATGCAGCGGATCTGATCGTCGGGAAGCGCCGTGTGGCCACCATTGATGTGGCCGACCACATCGGTGTCGGCCTCCAGCACCACGTCCTTGTCGATCAATCCGGAGCCGGGGATCGAGGGACCGCCGGTGTGGATGGTGCTCTGGATGCCATATTTGCGGGCCCAGCC
Organism: Bradyrhizobium sp. WSM4872; assembly: GCF_055811715.1. NCBI lineage: Bacteria > Pseudomonadati > Pseudomonadota > Alphaproteobacteria > Hyphomicrobiales > Nitrobacteraceae > Bradyrhizobium > Bradyrhizobium sp. WSM4872. Next base: position 314,342 of record NZ_JBVVPT010000005.1, read on the forward strand.
GACCATTTTTCGCGCCGTGGGGCCGTCCTTGACGCCGCCCAGGCCGACTTCGCCGAGCAGCTTGACGCCGGCTGCGGCCAACTCCTTGAAGTCCTCCTCCACCATCTCGCATTCGATCACAGGCGCGCCGGCGTGAACCTTCACCCCGCCGGGCCGCAGATTCCAGAATGCGCGCTGTGCGAAGATGGCCATCGCCTTCAACCCGACGACGTCGCGCGGGCGGCCGGGCATATGCACTTCGCCGGCGGAAATCATCGTGGTGACGCCGCCATGCAAATTGCTGTCGATCCAGCCGATCTGGTTCTGGCGCGGCGTCCAGTCGCCCGCAACCGGGTGGACATGGCTGTCGATCAGGCCGGGCGCCACCGTGGTGCCGTTGGCCTCGACGATGGTGGTCGCGCCTTCGGTGTTGAGGTCCTTGAAGCGGCCGATCGCGGTGATCTTGCCGTTCTCGGCGACGATGGTGTCGCCGTCCAGGATCGGCTTTTCCAGCGCGCCGGACAGGATCAGGCCGATATTGCGGATCACGAGCTTCGAGGGTCCGGTGGCCTGGGGTGCGTCATGCGCCATGGAATGGGTCCTTGTCCTTAACTGCAACGCTTCCGATCTTGGGCAGCCTTGACCGCGGGATCAAGCCGGATTATTCATTAGTATACAAATGATCGTGTACAAACGACGCATAGCTGCCGCCTTGAAAACCGCCACGACACGCCACGGAAGGGTGAGATGAGCAATTTCAATCAGGAAGCCGTTTTAAGCGTCCACCACTGGACCGACACGCTGTTTTCCTTCAAGACCACCCGCAGCCCGACCTTCCGCTTCCGCAACGGCGAATTCACCATGATCGGGCTCAAGGTCGGCGAGAAGCCGCTGCTGCGGGCCTACAGCGTCGCCAGCGCCAATTACGAGGACACGCTGGAGTTCTTCTCGATCAAGGTGCCGGACGGCCCGCTCACCTCCCGGCTCCAGCATCTGAAGGAAGGCGACGAGATCATCGTCAGCCGCAAGGCCACCGGCACGCTGGTCATCGACAATCTGGAGGACGGCCGCAACCTCTACCTCATCGGCACCGGTACGGGCCTTGCGCCGTTCCTGAGCGTGATCAAGGACCCCGAAACCTACGAGCGGTTCGAGAAGGTCGTGCTGCTGCACGGTTGCCGGCACGTCAAGGAGCTCGCCTATGGCGAGATGATCACCGAAACGCTGCCCAAGGACGAGCTGATCGGCGAGTACATCCGCAATCAGTTGATCTACTATCCGACCGTGACGCGCGATCCCTTCCGCAATCGCGGCCGCATCACCGACCTCATCACCTCGGGCAAGCTGTTTTCCGATATCGGCCTGCCGGCACTTGAAGCCGCCCACGACCGCGTCATGATCTGCGGCAGCCCGGCGCTGGTGGCGGATACGCGCGTGCTCCTCGGCGAGCGGGGGCTTGTCGAGGGCAATCACGGCGAGCCGGCCCAATTCGTGGTCGAAAAGGCCTTCGCCGAACGCTAGGCCCGGAATTTTCACGCAATAAGACCGTATTTTCGCCGCCGGACGCCCGTTGCGGCGCCGATTCGGCGCGCGATACACTGCGGGAGCGAATCAGCGGAGTTCCCACATGGTTGCGGACAGCGACAGCAACATCGCCTGGCACCGGGTTCAGTTGAAGAAGAACCGCGCCGAGCTGAAGGCGCTCGAGACCGCGCGCTTCACGATGGGCGAGATCGCGTCTTCGAAGCGGAACGGCCAAACCCAGAAGGCGGTCGGGGAACTCAAGCGCAAGATCGCGCAGTCCGAGCGCGCCATCGCCGATCACGACAAGCGCACGCGCCGTCCGCTCACTACCGACCTGCAGAGCCTCAGCAACGGCAGCTGGAGCAATTGGGACGCTTACACCAATCAGCAGCAGCGCAAGATCGGCCCGCGCTCACCGGGGCGGGGGTAGACTCGTCGTCGCTACGCCAGCGCTGCCGAAGCGAAGTTCCGTACCCCTTGCGCGGGCAATGACGCGCACCATTTCGGTGAGGCGCCATCAACCGCTCCGGTGATCACATGGCACCACGCCTCGATTTCACCAGCGAGGCTTTCTTTCGCGATCCGCCCAAGGCGATCGCAACGTTGCGCATGTCCGGTCCTGTGGTCGCGGCGCGATTTCCGTTCGTCGGGGATGTCTGGATCACCACGACCCATGAGGCCACGGCGCAAGTCCTGAAGGACGGCACCAGTTTCACGCTGCGCAAGGAGGATGGCAACGTCGCAGGTTTGCGCTGGTGGATGCCGAACTCCGTTAGAACCATCGCCAACAATATGCTGACGATGGACGAGCCCGACCACACAAGGCTGCGCAGCATCGTGGACGAGGCGTTCCGGCGCCGCGCGATCGTCGCGATGGAGCCGCGCATCCGCGCCATCGCGGACGGTCTCGCCGACGAGCTGTTCTCGGCGGGAAGCCCGGCCGATCTCGTGCAGCGCTACGCCCGCATCCTGCCGCTCGCGGTGATCTCCGAGCTGCTCGGATTGCCGCTGGCCGATCGCCCTCGCTTCATCGCCTGGGCCAATACGATGTCCTCTCTCACGAACGTTGCCAGCTTCTTCCGCCTGCTGTTCGCGTTCCGCAAGATGCGAGCCTACCTCGAACGGCAGTTACAGATTGCGCGGGTGCGGGGCGGCGAGGGCCTGATCGCGGAGCTGGTCCAGGTCGAGCGCGAGGGCGGCCAGATCACGCCGGACGAAATGGTGTCGATGGTGTTCCTGCTGCTCGCGGCTGGCTCCGAGACCACCACGCATCTCATCAGCGGTTCTGTCTACGAACTCCTCAGAAATCCCGGCGTCCGCGACTGGCTGGCCCAGGACTGGAGCCGCGTCGGGTTCGCGGTGGAGGAATTCCTGCGCTTCGTGTCGCCGGTGCAGTTCTCCAAGCCGCGCTATGTGAGGCGGGATATCGAGCTCGCGGGCGTGCGTCTCAACAAGGGCGATCGCGTCATGGTGATGCTCGCCGCCGCGAACATGGACCCGGCGATGCATGAGCGTCCCGAGAGCCTCGATCTCGCGCGCAAGCCGAACCGTCACATGTCCTTCGGAACGGGCATCCATTTCTGCCTCGGTCATCAACTTGCGCGGATCGAGGCCGCGTGCGCTCTGGAAGCGCTCTTTGTGCGATGGCCAAAACTTGGCTTTGCTGTGGACGTGTCTCAGATCCACTGGCGCAAGCGACCGGGCATGCGCGCGATCGCGAACCTCCCTGTCGTGCCGGACGGTCACGGAGCAGCTGGATCGATGATGGTTCGTTCCCAGCCAGCGGCTTACTGAGCCTTATACCCTTGCGGAATTTCTCTGCATTCGTCGGTAGGAACGGCATGCCGTTGCTCTGGTTGTTTCTGCGACATCAAAAGCCGCGATGAGTTCCTCCGGTCGATGTCGCAGACCAACAACAGGAGACAGCATCATGACCGGCAAGATGCCACCTGTTCCCGCCGAGAACCAAAGCCCGAAGGGAACCGGCGACAGCAAGCAAGTGTCCTCGACTGCCCGCGGCCAGCAGCGTGCGCAAAATCCGGACCAGCATGGGCAGCAAGGCAACGCCAAGCAGAACACCACCAACCAAGGCTATCAGCAAGATCGCTGAGGAGGGGACATGTCGACGTCCACCAAGACACCGAACAGCATCCGCCAAGGCGGACCGGGCGCATCGCATGAGAACGCGAAGGCACCGCTTGAAGTGAAGAAGCCACCAGCGGACGAGCCGCAGCGCAACCACAGCCGCGTATCCGGCGGAGGTGGTGAGCACGATTCACACCACAGGCATGACGAGGCCGGAAAAGGCGGAGGCAAGTGAGACATGACCAATAAGCAACCCAAACTCGACGCACCGACTGAAAAGGATCTGCGCGAAAATCCCCTGATCGGCGGATCGAAGGGCGCAACGATGGCCGGTATCTCGCCTGAGGACCTCGAGGACGCTCTGGGCGAGAACACGATCGAAGGCGATGTCGACAACGACGTGAACGCCACTGGCGGCATCGACAAGGACGTGGCGCGCCCGGGCGCGCCGCCGCCCCCCCCCCCGCCCACGAGGGGCATATTCGCGCCCGCGCACAGCTTGACGATCTCCGCGACCTCCTGCGTGGTTTCAGGGAAGACGACGATGTCGG